>NZ_JBEZNU010000002.1:0-372250 GCF_040653375.1 Streptomyces sp. NPDC047974 | reverse complement strand
GGTGAGGTGCTCGATCCGGGGCAGCTGCTCGGCGGCCCGGGTGAGCGCCAGGGCCCGGAGGACGGCCGGCTCGGCCGCGGCGTGCGCCTGGAGCCAGGCCGTCTGCGCGGCCGCCCGCGCCTCGCCGACCTCGCGCGCCGCCTCCGCCTCGGCCCGGGCCAGCCGTACCTTCCGTACGGCCTCCGCCTCGGCCCGTACCGCGTCGGCGGCGGCCGACTCCTCGGCCTCGCGCCGGGCGTTGGTGCCGCGCTGTTCGACGAGCCGCTCCTCCTGGCGGGCCAGCTCGATCTTGCTGGCGAGTTCGTTCTCGGCGATGGTCCGCTCGCGTTCGACCGCGACGGCGCGGCGCTCGTACGTGGCCCGGTCGGCCTCCTGCTGGATCTGCTCGCGCGCGGGGGTGCGCAGGGCGCGCTCGACCTCGGGCTCGGGCCGGAGCGCGACGACGCGGACGGCGACCACCTCGATGCCGGTGGCGGGGAGCCGGGGCTCGGCGGCGAGCCCGTCCGTGATCCGCTCGCGCACCGCCGCCACGCCGTCCACGAGCGCCTGGGCGAGCGAGGTGCGCGCGAGCACGTCGAGGGCGTGCTGCTGGGCGGTCTCGGTCAGCAGGGTCGCGATCTGCTCCAGCGGGGTGCCGCGCCAGACGCCGGTGTCGGGGTCGATGGAGAAGTCGAGCCGGGCGGCGGCGGTCGCCGGGTCCCCGATCCGGTACGTGACGGTGGACTGCACGCTCACGTCCTGGAAGTCCGCGGTCCTGGCGTGGAACGCCATCGCGAGCTCGCGGTCGTCCACCGGCACCTCGGAGAGCGCCGCGCTCAGCGGCCGGAACCAGAAGCTGAGCCCGGCCCCGTCGTGCGCGAGCCTGCCGCCCCGCTGGTGGCGGATGTGCGCGGTGGGCGCGGAGCGGAGATGGCGCCAGCCGGCCCGCCGGGTGATGTCGGCCATGAGAGAACCCCCTTGTCGTCTCCATGACGATAGGTCCGGGGACCGATTTTCGTCAAGGTGACGTTAAGGGGGTCGGGGGTGCGGGCGCGGTCAGCGGGCGGGCTCCGCCTCCGGTACGGGGGCGAGCGCGCCGCCCAGCGCCTCGGCGAGGCCCGTGGATCCGCCCGGCTCCGGCGCGGGCCCGCCCGGACCGGGCGCGGCGCCGGATCCCGGCACCGCGAGGGGCGCGCCCGGAACGTCCGCCGCCGCGGACCCCTGCCCCGCCTCCCGCTGCCCCGCCTGCGTCGGGACCCGCGAGCCTTCCGGTGCCGGCACCGGCGTGCCCGTCGTGAGCAGGACCACGCCCCGGGCCGCGACCAGCGCGCCCGCCGCGGCGGCCAGCCAGCCCCAGGCGCCCGCGCGGAAGGTCTCGCCGAGCAGCGCCACGCCGAGGACGGCCGCCGCGGCCGGGTTGGAGAGGTTCACGACCGCGAGCGGCGCGGCCAGGCCGCCCCGGTAGGCGGTCTGGGAGAGGAGCAGGCCGCCCATGGCGAAGGCGGAGATCAGCAGCGCGAGCGTGGCGGTCTGCCACCAGGCAGGGGTGCCGCCGGGCAGGCCGAGGGTCAGCGCGGCCGTGAGGGTCTGGGTGAGGGCCGACGCCACGCCCGAGGCGACGCCGGAGGCCGTGGCGTGACCCAGCCCGCCGGCCCGCACCCCGCCCCGCGCCGTGCCGTCCCCCGTACGCCCGGCCCGCCGGCCGCCCGCGAGCACCGCGATCAGCAGGGCCGTCGCCGCGGCGACCACCAGGGACTCCCGCAGGCTCAGCGCCTCGCCGGGCGCGGCCGGACCGGTCACCGCGACGAGACCGACCAGGCCCGCCAGGGTCCACAGCGCGCCCCGCCACTCGGTGCGGGTCACCCGTCGCCGGGCGGTGTACGCGCCCAGGGGCAGCGCCGCCACCAGCGTGAGCGCACCGAGCGGCTGCACCAGCGTCAGGGGCCCGTAGTGGAGGGCGGCGACGTGGGCGAGGGCGCCCGCCGCGTTGAGGCCGACGGCCCACCACCACTGGCCGCGCGCGAGCAGCGCCCGCAGTGCCCCGCGCCCCGTGGGGGTGGAGGGGGCGGCGGCGAGCCGGGCCTGGGCGACGGCGGCGAGCGCGTAGCCGGCGGCGGAGACGAGCGAGAGGAGCACCGCGAGGACGGTGGCCGCGACGCCGTTCATCGCCGCGCCCCGGCCGGTACGGCCCCGGTCCCGGCGGCGGACTCCCGCCGGGGACGGGGCACCCGCGGGGCGTCGGGCGCGGCGGGCGTCGCGGTGGACTGCCCGGGCGACGGCACGACGAGCAGCGCGAAGCCGAGCAGGACGGCCGCGGCGAGCGCGTCCAGCCAGTAGTGGTTGGCCGTGCCGACGATCACCAGGAGCGTGATCGCCGGATGCAGCAGCCACCACCAGCGCAGCGGCGAGCGGGTCGCGGCGATCAGGCCGATCGCCACCATCAGCGCCCAGCCGAAGTGCAGCGACGGCATCGCGGCGAACTGGTTCGCCATCGAGTCCGTCTCGGGGACCGCGCCGTACACGGACGGGCCGTAGACCCGCGCGGTGTCCACGAGGCCGCTCCCGGCGAGCAGCCGGGGCGGCGCGAGCGGGATCAGGATGTGCAGCGCGAGCGCCGCGCCGGTGACCAGCGCCAGGACGCGCCGGGACCACACGTAGTGCGCGGGGCGCCGCCAGTAGAGCCAGGCGAGGAAGGCGATCGTGGCCGGGAAGTGCACGGCCGCGTAGTAGGTGTTCGCGGCCCGGATCAGGGGCTCGGCGTGCAGCAGGAGCTGCTGGACGGCGCCCTCGCCGGGGAAGTGGAGGGCGCGTTCGGCGTCCCACACGAGGTCGGCGTTGCGGAAGGCGCGGGGCTCGTGGCCGTTGGCCAGCAGCCGGCCGAACTTGTAGACGAGGAAGAGTCCGGTGACGAGCAGCAGCTCGCGCAGGAGCGGTGGTCGCCCGCCCTCCGCCGGGGAAGCGGGGCGGAGCCCGCGTGCCCCGCGTATCCGGGTAGCCATGGCGCGGCACTTCCCATCCGTCAATCGGTCAAATGTGCAACAAGCGGAGGAACTCTAGATCCGATTTCATCGAGACGCAAGCGTCTCGATACGTTTGCGTCTCGATTGTGCACCCCCTACTCTCGTATGTGCAGGGAAGAGGGAGCTCGCGCCCCGCGCGCAGAGCCTCCGGAGGTATCCGGGAGGGACCGATGTCCACACAGGCCGCCACCGCCGCCGCCCGCCGCAGCAAGATCACGCCGGAGCGCGAGGCGGAGCTGTACGAGGCCGTGCTCCGCCTGCTGCGCGAAGGCGGCTACGACGCGGTGACCATGGAGGGTGTCGCGGCCCGCACCAAGTGCGGCAAGGCCACCCTCTACCGGCAGTGGGGCACCAAGCCGCAGCTCGTCACCGCCGCTCTCGCCGCCCGCCGCTGCGGGGTCTTCACGGGCATCGACACCGGCAGCCTCGCCGGCGACCTCCACGAGGCGGCCCGCATCGCCTCCGCCCGCCACGAGCACGACACCGAACTCATGGAGGCCGTCGCCCAGGCGTACCTCCACCACCCCGACCTGCGCGCCGCCATCCGCGACACCGTCATCGCCCCCGAGGTCGCCGCCATCGACGCCGTCGTGCACCGCGCCGTCGAGCGCGGCGAGGTCGCCGCCGACAACCCGGCCATCGCCTTCGTCGCCCCCAGCTTCATGGGCCTGCTCCGCATCGAACGGCTCCTGGAGGACCGCTTCCCCGACGCCTCCGCCGCCCGCGCGTTCGTCGACGCCGTCCTGCTGCCCGTCCTGCGCGTCGACGGGTGACGCGCCCCGGGCGCGCGCACCCTGGACCCATGCCCGCCACCACCCCCGACGTCCGCGTCCGCCGCGTCTACGACGCCCCGTCCCCCGACGACGGGATCCGCGTCCTCGTCGACCGCCTCTGGCCCCGCGGCCTCGCCAAGGCCGACGCCCGCATCGACGAATGGCCGAAGGACCTCACCCCGTCCACGGAACTCCGCCGCTGGTACCACGGCCCCGGCGAGGGCGACTACGAGGAGTTCCGCCGCCGCTACGAGGCCGAACTCGCCGCCCCCGAAGCGGCCGCCTCCCTCGACCGCCTCCGTGCCCTCGCCACGACCGCGACCCTCACCCTCCTCACCGCCACCAAGCACCCCGAGACCAGCCACACCACGGTCCTGCGGGACGAACTGACCGCCTAGGGCCCGTCCGGCCGCCCGCCCGTGAGCCGGGGCGCCTCCCCGCCGGCGTCCACCTGCGCGCCCCGCTCCACCCGGCCGGCCAGCTCCCCGGCCCAGCGCAGCAGGCCGGCGACGTCCACCCCGTACGTGGCGCCGCCCCCGTCCGCGTACCCCCCGACCCGCCCGGCACCCCGCCGGAGCAGCCGCGCCCCGCCCGTCGCGTTCCCCCGGGCGGCGTGCGTCAGCCCCACGGCCAGCTGCGCGAGTCCCTGCCAGAGCTCCCGCTCGCCGCCGGGTCCCGACTTCCAGGCGTCCTCGAACACCTCGTGCGCGTGGAACGGCATCCCGGCGTCCAGCAGCCGCTGCGCCTCCCGCACGGTCTCCCCGGGCGCCCGCACCACCCCCTCGGGCTGCCGTGCCACCCCCGCCGCCCCGTACGGCAGCGGCCGCCCCAGCCCGTCCCGGGGCCGGGCGCTGCGCGCCCGCCCCTCCGCGTCACGGTCCCGGCCGCGCTCCGGCCCTCCGGATTCCTCGCTCACCCGGCCATTCTCCGCCCCCGCCGACCGGAGTGTGATCGCCACCCGTGGAGTGGGGTAATGTTCTCCTGCACGCCGACGCGGGAAACACCCCGCCGCCGACGCGCACCGGGACGTGGCGCAGCTTGGTAGCGCACTTGACTGGGGGTCAAGGGGTCGCAGGTTCAAATCCTGTCGTCCCGACTCGAAAGAGTCGTCATCGTGGGGCCGTTTCAGAGAGATCTGAAACGGCCCCACGGTCGTTCTCGGCCTTGCGCGCCCCGAGCGGCCTTGCGCGCCCCGAGCCCGGGGACCGGCATCCCAGGCCTGGGGACCGGCAGCCCGGCCCCCCGGGGGCCGGGCCGTTCACGGGGCTACAGATCGAGCGCGCCCTTCGGGCTTGTGTTCGGGGCCGGCGGCCGGGGGCAGAGGCGATGCACGGCGGCGCGGAGTTCCTTCTCGCAGAGGTGGTGGGAGAGCCCGGGGCCGAGCGTCCTCCACATGCCTCCGGCGATCCGCGGGGTCCTGAAGTGCGCGCGGAGGACCGGGGAGCGGTCCGCCTCGCGGGTGAGCAGCGTGACGAGTTCGGGGTACGCGTCGGTGGCCTGGTGCCAGTGGGTGTCCAGCGGGCCCGCGGCCGGGAGCAGACCGGCGCGCGCGGCCGCGATCAGGACCCGGCAGGTGTCCTGGGGGTACCAGTGCTGGGTGCCGGACCGCTCGAAGGAGTCCACGGCCTGCGCGACCGTCGCGACCGACCAGTCGGACTCCGGCAGCCACGCGGAGGCCCAGGCCACCGCGGCCGGATGCGCCACGGTGTTGGGCCGGAGCGCCGGGACCACGTCCGGGATGTGGTTCCGGGCCCCGCACTCGTGCAGGGCCTGGGCCGCCCATCCGATGCCGTTCCAGTGGGCCTCCGCGTCCACCACGAGGCCGCGGCCCGCCACCTGCCCGATGAGCCGTCCCACGGCCTGCGCCAGGGAGTCGACGGACCGGTCCGCGGTCCGCGCCACCTTCAGCAGCTTGCTCGCCTGGTGGAGTCCGAGCGCGTGCGCCAGGACGTCGCCGGGCAGGCCGAGCACATGGCCGAGCACTGTGTCGAAGGCGTCCTCCCCACCGGTCAGCCACAGGGCCTGCAGCAGACCGGGGACCTCCTGGAGGTCCGACCGGAGCGCGAGACGGATCCGGTTGATCAGCCGGTCGACGTTGACGCTGGCGGCCAGCTGCTCACCCCACTGCGGCTCCCACATGTGGGCGAGCGTCAGCATCTCGTTGACCGCCCGCGGACTGGCGAAGAGGTGCAGGGTGGACTCCCACCGGGTGGTGACCAGGGTGTGCATCCACTCGGTCTGCTCGGTGCGGTTGGTCACCCCGAGCCGGGCCAGCGCCCGCCCGACGTGCCCCTGCGTCAGCGGGTCCTGGTCGAACTTGAAGGCCTCGACGAGCGTCATCCACCGCCGGCCGTCCCGCAGGGCGGCGAGCTCCGCTCTGCCGAGCCCCGGGACGCAGCGCTCCACCTCGCTCAGCAGCTCGGCGGTGAGCGGCGGATGCGCCACGCTGCGGAGGACGAGCTCCTGCAGATGCGAGAGCTCCTGCCCGGCGTGCGGCCGGCTCAGGGCGTCCACGGCCGTGGACGCGGCGCCCGGCTCCAGCGTCCGCAGCTGGCCGAGGGCGGTGGTGAAGGCGCCGATGCCACGGCAGACCTGGAGCCGCTCCGCCCAGTCCCACTGGGGGTGCTCCGCCATGAAGTTGTGCAGGACGATGCGGGTCGCGTCGGCGTGGCCGCCGGCCCGCAGCGTACCGGCCGTGACATGGAGCTTCTGGGCCACGTCGCTCGCGCCGCTCAGCAGCGGAGCCCGTACGGCCCGGTCGACCTCGATCCGCTTCGCGTAGTCCACGCCGATGTCGGGTACGAGCGCGAGCGCGAGGCGGTGGGTGTGCACCATGCTCTCCGGATCGAGCCCCGGCTGGGACATCCGGTCGCACAGCACCCTCCGGTCCAGGCGCTCGGCCAGCTTCTGCAGGAAGGTCTCGCCGAAGTACTCGTCCTGGATCAGCAGCATCCCCAGCCGCGGGCCCCAGGGCCGCGCCGTGCCGCGCTGGGTGTGGATGCTGGAGACGACGAGCCGCAGGGCCCCTTCCTCGATGTCCTGCCGGAAGTCCGCGCCCGCCTCCCACAGCCCCCGCAGCAGGTGGTAGACGATGGCGGGCCGGCGTTCCCGCCGCATGACGTTCTCGACGAACTCCTTGCCGATCTCCATGGCGAGCCGGTAGCTGAACCGCTCCCTGGTGGCGCAGTACAGGTCGTCCACGCGACTGACCGCGCCGAGCAGCATGCCGGCGCCCCGCGCGTCCTCGAAACTCCTGACGCTCTTGGCGAGTTCGCGGGCGAGCCGGGTGTCGGCGATCAGATCGCCGTCCCGGTTCTCCTGGTACAGCAGCGTCCGCAGCGTGCCGCCGTGGATGTTGCGGACCGTGGAGATCAGGATGGCCGCCTCGGCGGGCGGCGCCGCCTTCACCACGGGCACCAGAGTGCGCCCGAACTTCAGATGGTTGAGCAGCCGGTTGCACAGCCCGCGGTTGTTCTGCGCCAGGTCGAACAGGGCCTGGCTGATCTGGATGGCGTCCGAGTGCGCGAGCGCCGCCTGGAGCTGCGACTTGTACTGCTCGATGATCTTGTCCCAGTCGCCCGTGCCCTCGAAGTGCAGGCTCAGCGAGATCCAGGAGAGGATCGCGGCCAGGGACCTGTCCTTGGTGGGGGCCACCTCCAGGAGGCCCTGCGCGGGCTTGAAGAAGGGGCGCAGCGCCGTCGCCGGATTGTCCTTGCGGGCCTGCCGCGACTTGGCGAAGATCACGTCGTCCATGCGCCGCACGGCGATGAGGTCCCGGTGGTTGGCCGGATCGGCGTCGCGCGCGAGCTCCTCGGTGCGCTCCTCGAGCCAGTCGCAGACCGTCGCCGTCGGCGTGGTGCCCTCACCCGCCAGCTTGAGCAGCGCGCTGACGAGATGGTGCCGGTCGGTGAGGCTGGAGGGTCGTCCGAGGACCGTGTCCAGACCGGTCTCGCCGACCCACGCCACGAGATCCGCCGGCTCGGTCGTTCCCGAGAGCCGGAACTCGTCGTCCCACAGGGCCGAGAGCCCGAAGGTCAGGTCGCGTACCGTCAGATCGTCGACGCGCCTGAGGTGCCGCAGTACCGCCGGGAGGGCCGCCGCGGTCCAGTCGGCGTCGCTGTTGCGCCGGCACAGCCGCAGGACCTGCAGGGCCTTGCGCGGATGCGCCCGGGCGGCCCACTCCGTGATCGCCTCGCGGACCGACGGGAGCTTCAGCAGCAGCGCGAGCCGTTCCGGAGCGTACGCGGCGCACTTGCGCAGCAGCGCGTCGAGGCGCGGCTGGTCGTCGTCCCGGAAGAGCCCCACCACGTACGCCTCCAGGCGGGCGGGGAAGGCGTCGAGGCCGTCGGGGCTGGCGGCGGCGATCAGCGCCTCCGTCCGGACGGTGCTGGGGACCCGTGCCAGTCCCTGGTGGACGACGACGCCGAGCGCCTGCCGGGTCTTCTCGGGGATCGCCGCCACGCGGGCGACCGGGACCCCGTCGTCCAGCCAGGACACGGCGGCCAGCAGGTACACCGCGGCCCGGGCCTCGTCGTCGAGGGCGTCGCAGACGGCCTGCGCCCGAGCCCGTACGCGGCCTGCCCCGAGGCCCTTGTCGGGGAGCGTCCCGGCGGCGGCCGGCTTGTCGGCGGGTTCCTCGCGCAGCAGGTCGCCCAGGACGCCGAGATCCCCGTGGCACGCCTCGACGGCCAGGCCGACCGACGCCGTGTCGTCGGCGCGGACCCGGTACTCCCCGGGCGCCTGACGGATCATCCGCCGGGCCAGTTCGGGGACGTCCTCGGGCGGCACCAGGGTGACGTAGGCGGTCACCCCGTGGTTCTCCCAGCGGTTGGCGGCCCCGTCGACGAAACGGGTCAGCGCGAGCACGCCCACCTTCAGTTCGCCCAGGCACTCCAGGGCCTCCCCGATGTTGCCGTCCTCCAGGGCGAGGAGGTCCTCCAGGACCACGAGGGCCTTCCTGCGCCCGGTGTCGACGCCGGCGGCGGTCAGCGCGGCGCGCACCACGGGCAACAGGTCGCCGTCCGGAGGGAGTTGACGACTGTTCGGCGACAGGACGACGCTCTGCCAGCCGGCGGCCTCCAGCTTCCGCACCACCTGCTGGGCGCAGACCGTCTTGCCGCTGTTGCGCGCCCCGGACTGGATCACCCGGGACAGGGGCCGCTGGTGGTACCGCTGGAAGAGGAAGGAGGACCGCTCGAAGTCGACCAGGCGTTCGTCCGCCGGCCCGCTCCACCCCGGCTCGGAGTCGCCGGCTCCGGTCGCGTGGAGGATCCGCCACCCCTCCTCGTCGAGGATCTGCGCCGCCCGGCGGCCCACCGCGGCCTGCCACCGCTCGCCCCAGAGCAGCCGGGCGGCCCCGAGCAGGGTCGGTTCGGGGTCCGACGCCACGCTGCCCGCCCGGTGCAGCCGCCAGCCGTCGGCGGCCCGCCACAGGACGTCGAGGCCGGCTTCGGCGGCGGCCGCCGCGGCCTGTTCGGGGCCGGCCGGAGGCAGCCAGTCGCCGTCCTGCGAGATGCCCGCCAGGGCGAGGACGCCCAGCGTGCCGAGGTCGGGGAGGCCGCCCGCGGCGGCGATCCAGGACAGGGCGACGGCCAGCGGCGCGGAGTCCGGGGCGACGGTGGAGGGACTGAGCACGTACGGGGCGTCGATCCGCGGGCGCGCCTCGCCGGCGGGCTTCCGGCCCACCGTCGCCACGAGGGGCTCCGCCGCGAGCAGGCCCCGGTCGACCGCGGCGGGGTCGGGGAGCGGCGAGGCGGCCAGGGCCCCGTCACGGCCGGCCGGCACGAGGTCGGCGCCGGCGATGACGTACCAGTCGTCCACCGGTGCGAGGAGCAGGGGCATCCCGCCCACCGGCCTCGGCCCGGGCACGCCGACGCCGTCGGGCTTCACGTCGTCGACCCGGCCCACCAGCCGGAAGAGCTCGTCCAGCAGTCCGGCGTCGAGCTCGCCGAGGACGTCCTCCAGGTACGTGGCGCCCTCTCCCGCGTACTCGGACACCAGCGCGCCGGGGCCGATCGGCGTCTCCTCGCCGGAGAAGTCGAACGGGCGTCGGGGGAGGGGGATCCCCCCGTCCAGGGACCGCTGCCCGAGGTCCACGACCATGCGGAGCCGGGACTCGACGCGGACCCTGTCGACCGCGGGAGCCGTCAGGTCGGTGGCCAGCGCATGGAGCGCCATGTGCAGTTCATGGGCCAGGGACGACTCCCTGACGGCCGCGGGCACGCTCTGCTTCTCGTCGCTCACACTCGACTCCTCGACTCCCCGTATGCGTGCGGTTCATGGCGTGATGCGGACGAGGCCCTCGGCGGTGCCGACGAGGATCCGGCCGTCCCTGTGCAGGTCCACCGAGTGGACGTCGAGACCGATGTCGAAGTGCCGGGCCGGACCCGCACCGGTGGGGGACGAGAGCCGGATGTCGCCGTGGACCCCCGCGCTGACCAGCACCTGCGTGCTTCCCACGGTGCACAGGCGCAGTTCGCCGACACCGCTCGCGTGTTCCGTGATCCAGCGATGGGTGCGGCCGTCCCAGGCCGTCCACCGGACCGAACCGTCACCGGCCCCCGTGTAGACGCCGTGGGCGTCGGAGGCGATCTTCACCAGTCCGCGCTTCTGCGGCGGTTCGAAGGCGTGCAGGCGCTGCCCGTCGCCGTCCCACACGACCACCTCCCGGGCCGTGCGCGCCGCCACCCGGACTCCGGCGGCGGTCACCGCGCCCGTGGCTCCGCCCAGGCGGAGCCCCGGCCGGTCGACGCGACCGCCGGTGACCTTCGCCCTCCGCCGGTGCCACCCCTCGCTGCCGACGATCAGCAGGTCCGGCCCGACCTGGAAGCAGCTGTGGACGGGACCGGGCAGATCCAGATCCGGGATCTCCATCCCCCTGCGGTCCCCCAGGAGCGAGACCCATGCCCCGCCCGTGAGGTCCCCGACGAACAGTGCGGGCAGGCCCTGGTAGTCGATGACCGAAGAGGTGGTGATCCGCGGCGGGGCCTTCGCGCGGCTCCGCACCCATGCGGGATCGGGCTCGAACACGGTCCAGGCGGTGTCGTCGGCGTCGCCCGGCCGGTGGAGGACGGTGCTGCCGGTCAGCGCCAGTTCACCACCGTCGGGAAGGCAGTGGACCATCTTGACGCCCCGTTCCTCCGGGAGGTCGCGGTCCTCCGGCTCCGGGAGCGGGGACGGCGGCCGGCAGGCGACGGCCACGGCCTGCCAGCCCGAGGCGTACGCACGGGCCCGCCGGGCGAGTTCGTCCAGGGCGCGCACCTGGGCGTGGAGCGCGAGGCGGGCCAGGGTGTGCCCGTCGGGCTGCCACCGCGAGCCCGTCAGCTCCCGGCACAGGGCCCGGACCTTGGCCGCCCGGTCGTCGGTGGACTCCTGGAGGTGGCCCAGGGTCCGGTACAGCGCCTCGCCGTTCATGGCGAGCAGGAACTCGGGATCGTCGAGGAACTCGTCGAGTCGGCCGGCGAGGCGTGCGTGGTGCGGGAGGTGTTCGCGGGTGTACTGGTCGGCTCCGGACCAGTCGCGCTGTCCCGACGGCAGCAGGGGGAGCTGCTCGGTCATCGCCTGGACGAACCACTCGTGGTACTGGCGCGTGTCGGCGGACTCGGCCAGGTAGCCGGCGGTAGGAGGGCGGATGAGCCTCCAGCCGTGACTGTTCATGCCGTCCTCCGGGACGTCGAGGTGGTCCCCCGCCTCCGCGCACACGTCGTCGATGGCCGCCGGGCCCGCCGTGGGTCTGCCGGCCTTGCGGACCACCGCGGCCCACAGCCGTCCGTCGGCCGGGAGCCCGTCGCCGTGCGCCAGAGCGACCGGCAGGAGCAGGTCCCGGGCCCAATGGGGATCGTCGTCGTCGCGGTCGCGGCTGAGCCGTTGGAGCGCGTCGAGGAAGAGGTCGGTGTTGGACCGCTCGGCCTGGACCCTGGCGGTCGCGGGGTCCTGGCCGCTGGTGTCGAGGGCGAAGAGGTAGGCGCGGAGCCAGGACCGGCCGGCGGCCGCGGCCGTGGCGAGCGCGATGTCGCGCACCGACCGGGCGCTCGTGGTCGACCACCGGGTGCCCTCGCGGTTCCTGAGGACGTGTTCCACGAGCTCGACCAGGTCGGCCTCGTCGAAGTACGCGTCCGCGTCGAGGTCGACGACCGGCCCGTCGAAGCCGTCCGGCACCTCGCTGGTGGCCATGACGACCCGGGTCCGGGGCTGTGCGGCCAGGGGGACGAGGAGGGTGCTGTGGAGGAGCTCGGGTTCCTGGCTCGCGTCCACGGAGTCGAAGACGAGGCGGAGCCCCCGGTCGCCGAGGGCCTCCACCGGATCGACGCCGTCCTCCTGGTCGGCCGGAGCGAGGCGGGCCAGCTTGGACATCACGGAGGCCACGCTCTGGCCGCGGACGTCGAGGAGCAGGTCGACGCAGCCGTCGGGCGCGGCGGCGGGCGCTCGCGTCCCGGTGGGCAGCGGACGCTCCGGGGACGACGAGACGTGGATCCAGTCGAGGAGTACGGACTTCCCGGAGCCCTGCCCGCCGATGACGACGAGCGGCGCCCCCGGCTCCGCCGTCGGCGCTTCGACCAGATGGGAGGTGACGTCCTGGACGGCTCGGGCGCGCCCGCAGAAGACCCAGCCGTTGCGGTCGTTCGCCTCGGGCGGCCGCCGGACCGGGCGGCGGGGGTTGTGCCGGGGGTTGCGGAAGGCCCGGGTCTCCTCCCGAGGGGGGAACCAGTCGGGCAGCTGGGGCTCCCGGGGGTTCTTGGACCCCTTCCGCATGCGCTCCTTCAGCTCCGCGAAGAGCTTGTAGGCACCGAGGTACTCCTCGTCGTCTCCGGCGCGGGTGTTGCGCAGGGCGCCCGCGAAGGCGTCGGCGAAGTGCATCTGCTGGGCGTCGGTGGTGCCGTCCGTGGAACTGATCAGCGTGAGCAGAGGCAGGTCGGCACTCTTCGCGCCCTGCTTGCGCACCTCCTCCGCCAGCCGTTCGATCGCCAGGCCCGACCGGCAGGCGTCGAACAGGACGACGACCTCGCGCGGACGGGGGCGGCCGTCCGCGCCGGGAAGGATGATCGACATCAGCTTGGCGGCGTCCAGCATGCTCGCCCGCCTGGTGCTCGTGCTGTCGTGGGCGGCGAGCAGGCCGTCCCGGTCGCCGATGTCGACGCCGTGTCCGGAGTAGTAGAAGAGCAGGACGTCGGGGGGTGTGCCGTCGTCGCCCTCCAGGGCCGTCTCGAAGCCGTGCTCCAGGTCCGCGACCCCGGGATCGGTCTGCGAGCAGCGATGGATGGTGAAGCCGGCCTCGGCCAGGACGGCCCGCATCATCCGCAGCTCGTCGGGCACGCGAGCCAGCGGCTTCAGTCCTTCCCCGAACGTACTGGTCCCGGAGACGAGCGCCACCCGGACGAGGTCCGACGGCCTGCGGGCCGCGTGCGGAGCCGTCGTCACCGGTCGGTGGCCGGCAGCGCCCTGGCGACGGCCTCGGCCACCTCTTCGGTCGTGAGGTAGCGGAGCACGGAGTGGCTGCCGAAGAAGTACTTGCCGGGCCTGTGCCAGGGAAGGTTGACGACGGGGCGGTCGTCGACGTCGCCGAAGGCGGGCGCGAGGTGCTTGACCAGGGCGATGGGATCGTCCTTGGCGGCCACGTTGACCCAGCGCTCGACGGGCGGCAGCGCGTCGCCCGCGGAGGGCGGCGACGGCAGCAGCCGGTCCTGGACCGCGCGCAGCCCCAGGGGGGAGCCGAGGCTGATGAAGGTGTGCACGTTCCACTCGGGGTGGGCGCGGAGCGCCTCGTAGGCCACGACGGAGCCGAGGGAGTGCCCGATGACGACCCGGGTCTCCGGGGTCACGACCCGCGCGAAGCGCTGCTGCGCGCAGGCCCGGACGGTGTCGGAGGCGTCGAGATACCGGCGGACCTGCCGGATCATCCAGATGACGGTACGCCCCATGGGCTTGCCGAGCCCCTCGTACCGCTCCAGGCGGCGCAGGGCGATCTGGCCGATGCCCTTGCCGTCGGCCAGGGGGGCGTCGGTCCCCTCGGCGAACGCCTCCAGGAGCTCCAGTTCGAACGGGTCGCGCACGTCGCCGATCTTGAACGAGGGGATGTCCGCCAGCTCGTCGTCGGCGCCGACGCTCTTGGTGTCCCGGCTGCGGAAGCAACTGCCGTAGTACACGGCGGCCACGTCCGCCGCGTCCGGCACCGGGTGCGCGGCGTCCGTCATGCCCACCCGCAGGGCGTCGTACCACTCGGTCAGCATCGTCTCGGCGTGCTTGTACTGGTAACCGATGCCGTGACAGACGACCACACGCGACATTGCGCCCCCCTCGTGCCCCGGCCGCAGCGCCGGACCAGAAGACCTGAGGGACCATCATGCCGCATTTCCCGGCGGCGGTTAACTGCTACGTACGTTCGGTCGGAGCGTGTGCCGGATGGTGTGCCGAGGCGGCGCGGGAGGGGGTGCCGAGGCGTGCGGGACGCGTGCCGGGAAGGGCCGCCCGGGGCGTCGCGGGTTAGGATCCTGCGGCCCTTCGACCGCCCCGTGGACCAGGAGTCAGCCCTATGCACCGCTTCGATGTCGAGACCCTGGCGGCGGGACGGTGGCGGAACGGCGGGGGCGTGACGCGGGAGATCGTCTCCTGGCCGGCGGGGGCCGCGGACTTCGCATGGCGGGCGAGCGTCGCCGACATCGAGGCGGACGGGCCGTTCTCGGCGTTTCCCGGGGTCGACCGGACGTTCACGCTGCTCGCGGGCGGGGGCGTGCGGCTGACGGCGCCGGGGGGTTTCGACCGGACGGCGCGGCAGGGGGAGCCGCTCGCCTTTCCCGGTGACCTGGAGCTCACCGCCGAGCTGGTCGCGGAACCGCCCGGGGGCGCCTGCCGCGTGCTGAACCTCATGGTGCGGCGGGGGCGCTGGACGGTCCGGGTGGAGCGCGTCACCGGTGCCGTCGCACCGCCGGCCGGTCACGCCGGGGTGCTCCTCGTGCGGCGCGGGCTCTGGCGTGCCGGCGGGGAGGAGCACCCACTGTCCGCGGGGCGGGGCGTGTGGTGGGGAGGGGGCGAGGGCGTCGGGGGAGAGGGCGTCGGGGGAGAGGGACTCGTGCCGCTGTCCTCCGAGGCCGTCGCCCTGTGGGCGGATCTCGCGCCGGCGCCCGGTTACTGACGGTACGTCGAGAGGAAGCGGCCGATGCGGTTGATGGCCGTCTCCAGGTCGTCGGCGCGCGGCAGCGTGACGAAGCGGAAGTGGTCGGGGCGCGGCCAGTTGAAGCCGGTGCCCTGCACGATGTGGATCTTCTCGCGCAGCAGCAGGTCGAGGACGAGCCGTTCGTCGTCGACGATCTTGTGCACGGCCGGGTCCAGCTTGGCGAAGGCGTAGAGGGCGCCCTTGGGCTTGACGCAGCTGACGCCCGGGATCTCGTTCAGCGCCTGCCAGGCGACGTCGCGCTGCTCGGTGAGCCTGCCGGTCGGCAGGGTCAGGTCGTGGATCGTCTGGTGGCCGCCGAGCGCGGCCTGGACGGCGTACTGCGCCGGCACGTTGGGGCACAGGCGCATGCCGGCCAGCATGGTCAGCCCCTCCAGGTAGTCCGCGGCCTGGTCCTTGGGGCCGGAGACGACCAGCCAGCCGCTGCGGAAACCGGCCACCCGGTAGGACTTGGAGAGGCCGTTGAAGGTGAGCGTCAGGACGTCGTCGGCGAGCGCGGCGAGGCAGTGGTGCTCGGCGCCGTCGTAGAGGATCTTGTCGTAGATCTCGTCGGCCAGCACCATCAGGCCGTGGCGGCGGGCGAGTTCGAGGATCCCTTCCAGGAGCTCCTTCGAATAGACCGCGCCCGTGGGGTTGTTGGGGTTGATGACGACGATGGCCTTGGTGCGGTCGGTGATCTTCGACGCGATGTCGTCCAGATCGGGGAACCAGTCCGCGTCCTCGTCGCACAGGTAGTGCACGGCCCGGCCGCCGGCGAAGCGCACGACCGCCGTCCACAGCGGGTAGTCGGGCATCGGCACGAGGACCTCGTCGCCGTCGTCCACCAGTGCCTGCACGGCCATCTGGATCAGCTCGGAGGCGCCGTTGCCGAGGTAGACGTCGTCGACGGTCACGCCCGTGACGCCGCGCTGCTGGTAGTACTGCATCACCGCGCGCCGGGCCGGCAGGATGCCCCGGGAGTCGCTGTAGCCGTGCGCGCGGGGCAGGTTGCGGATGATGTCCTGGAGGATCTCCTCCGGCACCTCGAAGCCGAACGGCGCGGGGTTGCCGGTGTTCAGCCGCAGGACGCTGTGACCCGCCTCCTCCAGGGCGTTGGCCTGGTCGACGACCGGGCCACGGATCTCGTAGCACACGTCCTTCAACTTGCTGGACTGTCGAAACGTCATCTGCGGCCTCCCGACCGTCACTGTCACCACCGTCATCCGCGCCGCTGCGGTTACTTTGTTCTACCAAGTACCCACTTGGAAAGTCCAACCTTTTGGCTATGCTGGCCACCATGCCACGCCGAAGCTACGACCAGTACTGCGCCGTCGCCCGAGCCCTCGACGCGGTGGGGGAGCGCTGGAGTCTGCTGATCGTCCGGGAGCTGCTGCACGGCCCGCGGCGGTACACCGACCTCCACGCCGACCTCCCCGGCGTCTCCACCGACATCCTCGCCGGCCGGCTCAAGCAGCTGGAGGGCGAGGAACTGGTCGAGCGACGCCGCCTGGAGCGGCCCGCCAACGGGACCGTCTACCAGCTCACCGCGCGCGGGGCGGAACTCCGCCCGGTCGTCGAGGCCCTGGCCGCCTGGGGCCTCGACGCGCTCGGCACCCCCCGCCCGACGGACGCCGTCCGCACCCACTGGTACACCGGGGCGTGACGGCGAGGGAACCTTTCCTCCCTCCGCGCCGTCCTTCCTTTCGAAACGGTGATCCATCGTGTGCGAGCCGAGCGAGGTGCCATGCGGACGAACGACCCGAACACCCTGGAGACCACCCTGGCCGACGGCCGGCGGATGACCCTCTCCCTGCCCGCCACGGACGCCGGCTGGGCCGCCGACGGGCTGGCCGCGCTGCGCCCCGTGCGCCCCACCCACACCGGCCGCGGCGAGGAGCCGCCCGCCCTGCCCGAGCGCCCCGCCCTCCCCATGGAGGTCGCCCTCCTGGGCTTCGGGATCTAGCAGCCCCGGCTCCGGCGCCCCGGCTCCGGCGCCCCGGCTCCAGCGCCCCTCCGGGGCGGCGGAGCGGGTGCCGTGGCCGGCCCGCCGTGGTGTGCTGGAAGGCGAGGGGGGCGGACCGTCGCCTCACGAGGAGGAAGGGTCATGGCGATCCTCGTCCACGCCGTCCTCGACGGAGTCACCACGGAGCAGTACGACACCCTCAACGCCCGGCTCCAGTCGACCCCCGAGATCTTCGACGGATGCATCTCGCACGCGTGCGTGCCGACCGAGAGCGGCCTGGAGATCTTCGACCTCTGGGAGAGCGAAGAGCGGATGAAGGCCTTCGCCGACAGGATGATGCCCATCGCGACCGGCCTCGGCTGGCCGGAAGGACCGAGGCCGCGCGTGGCGGAAGTCCACCACCACTGGGTACCGGGCGCCGGCGGCTGACGCGGGCGGCTGACGGCCGCCGCACGGCCGCGGCCCCCGGCCGGGCCCGTACGGCGGACTCCTCACACCCGCCGCACGACGGCGCACGCGTACGCGCACCCGTCGTCGTACGCGCACCCGTCGTCGTACGCGTACGACAACGGTGTGGCCGGCCTGCCGCGCTGCCCGTGCCCGACGGGACGGGCGGGTTACGGTCGCCGGTATGGCCGATGATCGACGCGGATGGCTGCGGTGTCTGCTCGCCGGAGCGGTGTTCGTGGTGTGCATGGCCGGCACCACGCTCCCCACCCCGCTCTACCCCCTCTACCAGGAGGAGTTCGGCTTCTCCGAACTCACCGTCACCGTGGTGTACGCCGTGTACGCCTTCGGCGTCCTCGCCGTGCTCCTCCTCGCCGGCAACGCCTCCGACACCATCGGCAGACGCCCCACCCTGAGCTGGGGCCTCGCCTTCGCCGCCGCGAGCGCCGTCTGCTTCCTCTGCGCCGACGCCCTCGGCTGGCTGTACGCGGGCCGGCTGCTCTCCGGCCTCTCCGCGGGCCTCTTCACCGGCGCCGCCACCGCCTACGTCATCGAGCTGGCCCCGCCCGGCGGCACCGCCCGCGCCACCCTCGTCGCGACCGCCGCGAACATGGGCGGCCTCGGCTGCGGCCCCCTCCTCGCCGGACTCCTCGCCGAGTACGCCCCCGAGCCCCTGCTGCTGCCGTTCGCCGTCCACCTGGCCCTCGTCGCGCTCTCCGCCCTGGTGCTGCGGTGGCTGCCCGAGACGGTGGAGGAACGCCGGCCCCTCAGCGCCGTACGCCCCCGCAGACCCGCCCTGCCGGCCCGCGTCCGGGCGGTGTTCGTGCCCGCGGCCGTCGCCTCCTTCGTGGGCTTCGCCCTCTTCGGCGTCTTCACCTCCGTCAGCCCCGCCTTCCTCGCCCGCTACCTCCACGTCGACGACCACGCCGTCAGCGGCCTCGTCGTCGCCCTCGCCTTCTTCGCCTCCACCGCCGGGCAGGTCGGCGCCGGCCGCGTCGGCGCCGACCGCTCACTGCCGCTGGGCTGCGCCGTCCTCTTCGCCGGACTGCTCCTGCTCGCCCTCGCCCTCGCCACCGACCACCTGCTCTTCATCGTGCTCGCCGCCCTCGTCGGCGGCACCGGCCAGGGCCTCGCCTTCCGCGCCGCGCTCTCCGCGGTCGCCGCCGCGTCGCCGCCCGACCAGCGGGCCGCCGTCATCTCCTCGCTCTTCGTCGCCGCGTACACCGGCATCTCCCTCCCGGTGATCGGCGTCGGCCTCCTGGCCGACCCCCTCGGCCTGGAGGGCGCGGGACTCGTCTTCATCGCCTGCATGCTGGTCCTCGTCGCCACCGCCGGCGCCTACCTCCTGCGGCGCGCCCGCGCCGGGACTAGCGCCGGCCCCACACCGTGAGCATCCCGGCCGACAGCGCCGCGCACTCCTCCGACTCCAGATAGCGCACCGCCTCGTCGAGGCCCGCGTCGTCCACCAGGCCCGTCGCCACCATCGCCGCCCTGCTCCGCTCCCAGGTGTCCGCCCAGAACCGGCTGATGGGGCTGCCCGGCAGCAGCGGCGGCACATGGATCTCCGCGCCCACCCGCCGCAGCCCGGCGGCCCGCAGCCACGCGGGGGAGGACGGTACCCAAGAGACGTCGGTGCCGATCGTGTCCCGCAGCCCCCGCCACATCGCCCGCATCGCCCGGGTGTACGGCGTCTCCGGCGCCACCCCGCTCGTCAGGTCGACGGCGTCGCTCAGCACCAGCACCCCGCCGGGCTCGACCAGCTCGGCGAGCCGGGCCACCATCCGCTCCCGCCCGGGCAGGTGCATCAGCACGAACCGCGCGTGCACCAGCCGGAACCGCCCGGGAGCGAAGTCCGGGGCCGTCACATCCGCTTCCCGTACGTCGAGCCCCGGCACGGGCCGTTCGGCGAGGAACCGCACGTCCCGGTCGACCGCGAGCACACCCTCCACGCCCGCTTCCGTGAGCAGCCGCCGGGACACCGTGCCCGTCCCGGCCCCCACGTCGAGGCAACGCCAACCGGGCCCGGCCCCGAGCGCCCTCAGCCGCGTCAGGGTGACGTCGTCGTAGGCGAGCGCCCCGTAGTCGATCCGCCGCCCCTCGCCCGCCGCCTCCGGCGGGAACACGTCCTCCCCGTACCGCCCGCCCCCACCGGCTCGGGACGGCCGAGGGTCGGGGCCGGGGTCGGGGCCGGGTTCGGGTTCGGGGCCGGGTTCGGGTTCGGGTCCACGCGATTCCATGCACCGATCGTGCGCCGCCCCGGTCACCCGGCCCCCGCCCGAGGCGGCCGTTCGGCTCAAGCGGCGTCCGGGGCCGTCCGGGCCTCGGGCGTCCCCGTCAGATGGACGAGCATCAGCGCGTGGTCCGCGCGCGCCAGCTCGTGGCCCTGCCCGTCGGTCAGCCGCCCGGTGACCCGGTAGAGGCCGCAGTGGGCCCGTCCGACCGGCATCCGCCGGGGCGGCAGCCGCACCTCGTACGGCCCGCCGCGGCGGAAGCCGCCGAGCGGCGTCCGGGTGGTGACCGGCGGCTGCTCGCCCCCGGTGCGCCGCTCCTCGAAGGCGAGCCCGTCGACCGCCCGGCCCACCAGGAAGGTCAGGCCGACGCTCACCACCGCGCCCTCCGGGACCACCAGCGGACCGGCCTCCTCGGCCGGGCCGTCCAGGCCCACCACGAGCCGTCCCCGCTCCTCCGTGTGCAGGGACACGTCGAGGAGCCGGAAGCCCGGTCCGGAGCCGCTCACGGTGTCACGGTCCGTCGTCGTGGGGCGGTGGGGCGTCACGCCGCGGCATACCGCCGGGCGCGGCCCGGGGCATGCCGCCCGCCGGCCTGTCGTCGCCCGGTGGCATCCGGTACTCCGGCAGGTCCGCGCCCGGCTCGGCAGCGGAGCTGTCGGCGGGGCGGAGCCGTCCGCGCCAGCCGCCCGTCGCCCGCTCGCGGTCCTCGATGAAGTCCTTGAACCGGTGCAGGTCGCCCTCGACCCGCTGCTCCACGAAGCCCATCGCCTGCGCGGCCCGGTCGGCCAGGCCGGAGGTCTCCACCTCCATCCTGAGCCGCACGAGGGTGTGCGCGTCGTCGACCCGTTCGAAGGTGACGACGCCCCTCTGCCGCACGTCCCCGCCGACCGTCCGCCAGGCGATCCGCTCGTCGGGGAGCTGGTCGACGATCTCCGTGTCGAACTCGCGGCTCGCGCCCGCGACCTTGGTCCGCCAGTGGCAGAGCCGGTCGTCGAGCTGCCGGACCTCCTCGACCCCGTCCATGAAACGCGGAAACTCCTCGAACTGCGTCCACTGGTCGTAGACCCGGCGCAGCGGGGCCTCCACCTCGATCGTGTCGTACACCATCCCGGTCATCTCCCTGTTCCCGGCGCGGCTACCCGCGCCGGGAACCCGTAACCCTCGGACCGTAGGGTGAGGGCGGTACGCGAGGAGAGCGCAGGAGGACCGGATGGCCGGGGAGACGGTGGACGAGGTGCTGGCCGAGCTGGCCGCCCTGGAGGACCCCCGGACGCGCGAGGTCAACGCGCGGCGCGGTGACGACCACGGGGTGAACCTCGCCAGGCTGCGCGCGGTCGCCAAGCGGCTCGGGCCCCGGCACGAGCTCGCCCGCGAGCTGTGGGCGACCGGGGACACCGCCGCCCGGCTCCTCGCCACGCTCGTCTGCCGCCCCAAGGAGTACGGGCGCGACGAGCTCGACGCGATGCTCCGCGAGGCACGTGCCCCCAAGGTCCACGACTGGCTCGTGAACCACGTCGTGAAGAAGAGCCGCCACACCGAGGAGCTCCGCCTGGCCTGGCGCGCCGACGCCGACCCCGTCGTCGCGAGCGCCGGCTGGGCGCTCACCACCGAGCGGGTCGCGAAGCGGCCCGACGGCCTCGACCTCGACGGCCTCCTCGACACGGTCGAGGCGGAGATGAAGGACGCCCCCGACCGGCTCCAGTGGGCGATGAACCACTGCCTCGCCCAGATCGGCATCGAACACCCCGCCCTGCGCGAACGGGCCCTCGCCATCGGGGAACGCCTGGAGGTCCTCAAGGACTACCCGACCCCCAAGGGCTGCACCTCCCCCTACGCCCCCGTCTGGATCACCGAGATGGTCCGCCGCCGCGAGGGCTAGGCCGTTTCTTTCGGATCATGCCGGGCTCGCGTCGCCTGGCACGCGCGCTCGCCGCGTTGTCGTCGGTCGCCGATGCTCCGCATGGACTCCCTCCTCCGCCTTGCGACCGCACGCACCAGACGCCGCTCCCTGATCCGGCCTGATCCGAAAGAAACGGCCTAGGCCGGAAGCGGCAGCGGCCCCGGCAGGTGCCCGTCGTCGGGGTCTCAGCCCGGCTGATCGCCGTCCAGTTCCCTCAGCTCGCGCGGGTCCAGCGTGAGCTCCGCCGCCTCGGCGGAGTCGGTGATGGACGCGGGGCGGGTTGCTCCCGGTACCGGGAGCATCGCGGGGGAGCGGGCCAGGAGCCAGGCCAGGGCGACCCGCTGGGGGCTGACCTCGCGGTCGGCGGCGACGCGGTGGAAGGCCGTGCCGGCGGAGGTGGGGCCGGACGGGCCGTCGAGGGAGCTGCGGGAGATCCCGCCGAGGGGGCTCCAGGGCAGGAAGGCGAGGCCGAGCCGTTCGCACAGCCGCAGTTCGGGCTCGCTGTCGCGGACGGCGGGCGAGTACCGGTTCTGGACGGAGACGAGTCCGTCGCCGAGGATCCGGTGCGCCTCGTGGATCTGGTCGGTGGTGACGTTGGAGATGCCGGCGGCGCGGATCGTACCGGCGTCGAGCAGCTCGCGCAGGGCGCCGACGGAGTCCGCCCAGGGCACGGCAGGGTCCGGCTTGTGCAGCTGGTACAGGCCGATCGCGTCGGCGCCCAGGCGCCTCGCGGAGGCTTCGGCGGCCCGCTTCAGGCGGGCGGGGGTGGCGTCGACGGTCCAGCTGCCGTCGCCGGGGCGGCCGCGGCCGCCCTTGGTGGCCACCAGGACCCGGGAGGTGTCGCCGCCGTACCGGGCCAGGGCGCGGGCGATGAGCAGCTCGTTGTGGCCCATTTCGTCGGCGTGCCAGTGGTAGCTGTCGGCGGTGTCGAGGAGGGTGACGCCGGCGTCGAGGGCGGCGTGCAGGGTGGCGAGGGCCTGGTTCTCGTCCGGGCGGTGCTCGATGGACAGCGGCATGGCGCCCAGGCCGATGACGCTGACGGTGGTGTGGGCGAGGGCGCGGTAGCGCATGGGGACCTCGTTCGTCAGGGGGTGGGAGCGGGGGACACGGCGAGGGCCTCGGCGGCGGCGCCGGGCAGCCAGTCGGCGGTGCGGGAGAAGCGGAAGCCGAGCGCCTTCGCGCGGGCGTTGTCCATGGCGTAGTGGCGGTCGAAGGAGAACGGCGAGGCCTCGGCGCCCGCCGGGACGGTCCGGTACACGGCCTCCCGGCCGGCCGCGGCGGCCACGGTCCCGGCGAGGCCGTACACGTCGAGCGGGCCGTCGGAGCAGGCGTTGACCGGGCCGGTGAAGCCGGCCGTGGCCGCCCACTCCAGAAGCCCGGCCAGCTCCTCGTAGTGGAGGAAGACCGTGGGCAGCGCCCGCGCGTGCACGGCGATCTCCTCGCCCCGGGCGATCCGGCCGGCGTAGTGCGCCAGCCGGCCGGTGAACTCCCGCGCCCCGCCGCCGAGCACATGAGCGGCGCGCACGGTGGCGAAGGCGAAGCCGCCCGCGCGGGCGAGGACGGCCTCGGCCTGGCGCTTGCCCTCGGCGTAGTGCGCCTCCAGGTAGGCGTCGTCGTGCCAGGGGAGGTCCATGGCCACCCGCCAGACGGCCGGGTCCACGCTCTCCTCCGGCACGGGCGTCCCCGGGGGCACGGCGGGCAGGGCGGCGGTGGCGGGGTCGTAGACCTCGATCGTGGAGGTCATGACGTAGCGCCGGGTGCGGCCGGCGAAGGCGCGGGCGGCGACGGCGGCCTGGACGGGGGTGTAGCAGACCTGGTCCACCACGGCGTCGAAGGCCCGGCCGGCGAGGGCGGCGGTCAGGGCGGCCTCGTCGTCGCGGTCGACGACGAGGTGCTCGACGCCGGCGGGCGGCGCGGCGGAGCCCCGGTTGATCACGGTGACCCGGTGGCCCGCGCCGCGCAGGCGCTCGACCAGGAGCTTTCCGAAGTACCGGCTTCCGCCGATGACGCAGATCCTTTGCATGCCCCCATCCTGGAGACCTACCGTCATCAGCAGAAGTACCGATCTTCTGGATGCGTATGAAGGAAAACTGTCGATGAGGGAGGACTGTCGAGTCGATGAGGGAGGACCGTTGATGGGGGAAGACCGTTGATCGACGTGCAGCGGCTCCGTGTCCTGCGTGCCGTGGCGGAGCACGGCAGCTTCAACCGGGCGGCCGCGGCCCTCCACCTGACTCCCTCGGCCGTCTCCCAGCAGGTGGCCGCCCTGGAGCGCGGCCTCGGCGCCCAGGTGGTCGCGCGCAGCACCCGCGGTGTGACGCTCACCCGGGCCGGCCGGATCATGCTGGGCGCCGCCGAGTCCGTCGCCGCGGAGCTGGAGCACGCCCGGCAGCGGATCGCCGCGCTCGGCACCGGCCGCACCCAGCTGACCGTCGCCGCCTTCACCAGCGGCGGCAGGCTCCTGCTGCCCGCCGCCCTCACCCGGCTCATGGCGGACCATCCCCGCACCGTGCTCCACGTCAGGGAGGGCGAGCCCGAGGACACCCTGCCGCTGGTGCGCCAGGGCGCCGTGGACCTCGCCCTCGCCTACCACTTCGACGGTCCGCTCCCGGTCGGACCGGGCGCCGGTTCCGGCCTGGAGTGGACGCCGCTCCTGGAGGACCCGTTGCACGTCGTCCTGCCGCGGGGGCACCGGCTGGCCCGTCGCGACGCGCTCGACCTGGTGGACCTGGCGGCCGAACCCTGGGTGCTCGGCTGCCTGAAGACCGAGGCGTACCTGCGGCGCTTCGCCGAGCGCGCGGGCTTCGATCCGGAGATCCGCGGGACCACCACCGACTACTTCTTCGCCCGCTCCCTCGTCGCCGCGGGCATGGGGATCTCCCTGGTCCCCTCCGTCGCGCTCGTCCCCGAGGTCCCGGGGGTGCGCACCGTCCCGATCACGTCGCCGGGCCCGGTCCGGCACATCGGCGTCGCCACGCTCGGCGGCCGTGACCGGCCCGACGTCACCGCGCTCGTCCGGGCGCTGCGCGAGGAGGCGGCGCGGCACGGCGGGGGGTGAGCCGCCGGTGACGGACGGTGGACGGGCGCTTCCTCCGGGCCCGTTCGCGCCCGTCCGCGTCCCTCGGCGTCCGTCCGGGCCCGTCCGTGCCCGTTCGCGTCCGGACCGTTGACGGCCCCGCGCTCCGGCCACAAGGATGGCCCCACTCGCTTGGGAGCGCTCCCACCTCCGCCGAGAAGCGCGGCGGCGCAGGGGGGCGGGCGCGCTCCACCGACACCCCCACGAGGAGCGGACGTTGAACCGACGCAGAACCGCCCTGCTGTCCCTGACGGCCCTGCTGGCGGCCGGCCTGAGCGCCGTGCCCGCGGGCACGGCCGGGGCGGACGAGGTGGAGCAGATCGTGAACGGCGCCTTCGACGACGGCACCGCCCCCTGGTGGACGAGCGGTGTCACCGCCGGCCCGGCCGACGGCGGACTCTGCGCCGACGTGCCGGGCGGCACCGTGAACCGCTGGGACGCCGGGGTCGGCCAGAACGACCTCACGCTCGCCGCGGGAGAGACGTACCGCATCGCCTTCCGCGCCACCGGCACTCCGGCGGGCCACTCCGTCCGCGCCGTCGTCGGCCTCCAAGTCGCCCCGTACGACGCCTATTACGAGGTCGTGCCGCAGCTCAGCGTCTCCGGCGACAGCTACGCCTACACCTTCACCTCCCCGGTCGACACCACCCAGGGGCAGGTCGCCTTCCAGCTCGGCGGCGCCGCCGACGCCTGGCGGTTCTGCCTCGACGACGTCTCCCTCCTCGGCGGGGTGCCGCCGGAGAAGTACGAGCCCGACACCGGCCCCCGCGTCCGGGTCAACCAGGTCGGCTACCTGCCCCGGGGCCCCAAGAACGCCACCCTCGTCACCGAGGCGACCACCCGGCTCCCCTGGCGCCTCGACGACGCGGACGGCACGGCGGTCGCACGCGGCTGGACCGTGCCGCGCGGACTCGACGCCTCCTCCGGGCAGAACGTCCACTCCCTCGACTTCGGCCGGTTCCGGGAACGGGGAACGGACTTCACCCTCACCGTCGACGGCGAGACCAGCCACCCCTTCGACATCGGCACCGCCGCCTACGACCGACTGCGCCTGGACGCGGCGAAGTTCTACTACACCCAGCGCAGCGGCACGCCCATCCGCGAGGACCTGCGCCCCGGTTACGGCCGCGCGGCCGGCCACGTCGGCACCGCGCCCAACCAGGGCGACACCCGCGTCCCCTGCCAACCGGGCGTCTGCGACTACACCCTGGACGTCAGCGGCGGCTGGTACGACGCCGGCGACCACGGCAAGTACGTCGTCAACGGCGGCATCTCCGTCTGGCAGCTCCTCTCCACCCACGAGCGCGCCCGGCACGCCCGCACCGGCGACGCCGAGGCGCTCGGCGACGGCACCCTCGCCCTCCCCGAGAGCGGCAACGGCGTCCCCGACCTCCTCGACGAGGCCCGCTGGGAGCTGGACTTCCTCCTCAAGATGCAGGTCCCCGACGGCGAACCGCTCGCCGGCATGGCCCATCACAAGATCCACGACGAGCAGTGGACCGGGCTGCCGCTGCTGCCCTCCGACGACCCGCAGAAGCGCGAACTCCACCCGCCGACCACCGCCGCCACCCTCAACCTCGCCGCCACCGCCGCCCAAGCCGCGCGCGTCTACGAGGAGTTCGACCCCCGGTTCGCGGCCACCGCGCTGACCGCCGCCCGCAAGGCCTGGGCCGCCGCCCTCGCCCACCCCGACGTCCTCGCCTCCGAGAGCGACGGCGTCGGCGGCGGCACCTACGCCGACGCCGACGTCTCCGACGAGTTCTACTGGGCCGCTGCCGAGCTCTACCTCACCACCGGGGAAAGGCCGTTCAAGGACCACGTCCTCGCCTCGCCCGTCCACACCGCCGACATCTTCGGCGCCGTCGGCTTCGACTGGGCCAGGACGGCCGTCCCCGCCCGCCTCGACCTCGCCACCGTCCCCAGCCGCCTCCCCGGCCGCGACCGGGTCCGCGCCTCCGTCCGCGCCGGAGCCGACCGCTACCTGGCCACCCTCAAGGCCCACCCCTACGGCATGCCGTACGCCCCCGAGGGCCAGCGGTACGACTGGGGCTCCACCCACCAGATCCTCAACAACGCCGTCGTCCTCGCCACCGCCTACGACCTCACCGGCGCCGCCGCCTACCGCGACGGCGCCCTCCAGAGCATGGACTACGTCCTCGGCCGCAACGCCCTGAACCTCTCCTACGTCACCGGCTACGGCGAGGTCGGCGCCCGGAACCAGCACAGCCGCTGGTACGCCCACCAGCTCGACCCCGCGCTGCCGCACCCGCCCGCCGGCTCGCTCTCCGGCGGCCCGAACTCCAGCATCCAGGACCCGCTCGCCCAGGCGAAACTCCAGGGCTGCACCGGGCAGTTCTGCTACATCGACGACATCCAGTCCTGGTCCACCAACGAACTGACCATCAACTGGAACTCCGCCCTGACCTGGATGGCGTCCTTCGTCGCCGACCAGGCCTAGCCTGCCTCCGGCACCGCCCCCGCCCCCGCCCCCTGCGCCCGGAAGGCGCGCCGGTAGGCGGCGGGGGTGGTGCGCACGGCCTCGTGGAAGCGACGGCGGAGGTTCACCGCCGAGGAGAGGCCCACCCGGTGGGCGACGGTCTCCACCGGCAGGTCCGTCTCCTCCAGGAGGGCCCGGGCCGCCGCGATCCGCCGGTCGAGGAGCCAGCGTCCCGGGCTGATGCCCAGCTGCTCGCCGAAGCGCCGGGTCAGCGTGCGGGGCGAGACCCGGGCGCGGGCCGCCATGTCGGCGACGGACAGCGGCTGTTCGAGCCGCTCGCCCAGCCACTCCAGGAGCGGCGCCAGCGAGTCCGCCGCCGGCCCGGCCGCCGGTGGCTCGGCGTACTGGAGCTGGCAGCCCTCCCGGTGCGGCGGCATCACCAACCGCCGGGCGATCCGCGTCGCGTACCCGGCGCCCTGGTCCGCGCTCACCAGGTGCAGGCACAGGTCCACGCCGGCCGCGCCGCCCGCACTGGTGGCGACGTCGCCGTGGTCCACGTACAGCACCGCCGGGTCGACCCGCACCCGGGGGAATCGGGAGGCCAGTTCGGCGGCGCGGGACCAGTGGGTGGCTGCCCGCCGCCCGTCGAGGAGCCCGGCGGCGGCGAGCACGAACGCCCCCGCGCACAGGCCGACGACCCGTGCCCCGCGCGCGTGCGCCCGCCGCACCGCCGCGACCACGGCGGGCGGCACCTCGCTCCCGGCCCCGGGCCCCCACCCCGGCACCAGCACCGTGTCCGCGTCCTCCAGCGCGTCGAGCCCCGCGCCGACCAGGAGGTCGTAACCGGCCTCGGTGCGCACCGCCCCCGGCCGCTCCGCGCAGACCTCGAAGGCGTACCGCGCCGGCACCTCGGGCCCGTGGTCGCCGAGGACCGCGGACGCGCAGGCCAGCGGGAAGACCGGCTGCGGCGGCACCAGCAGCGCCACGACCCGGTGCGGGGCGGGGAGTTCGGACCGGGGCGGCGGCGAGGTCATGGCGCGAAAGTACCCCATCGTGTCGTTCGGGACACTGGGGACCGCCAAAGGTCCGGACCAGCATCGTCAGGTGACCACCGAGCAGTCAGAACAGCAGACCACCCACGCCCTCCCGGCCGGCCCCCAGGACTCCCCGACTCCCTTGTGGGACCGCCGGTTCGGCCTCTACTTCACCGCCCGCGCGGTCTCCCTCCTCGGGGACGCGATGATGCCCGTGGCCGCCGCGCTCGCCGTCGGCGCGCTGTACGGCGTGACCGGCGTCGGCCTCGTCCTCGGCGCCTGGACCGGCACCTTCGTCCTCCTGGTCCTCTTCGGCGGCGTCCTCTCCGACCGCTTCGGCGCCCGCCGGATGATGGTCGGCGCCGACCTCGTACGCGTCGCCACCCAAGGAGTCCTGGCCGTCGCCTTCTTCGCCGGCAGGCCGCCGTTCTGGCTGCTCGTCGCCATGGCGGCGGTGGCCGGGGCGGCCGTCGCGATGTTCCTGCCCGGGGTGAACGGCATGGTCCCGCACGTGGCCCGCGACCCGCACCGGGCCAACGCCACCCTCAAGGTCGCCGACGCGCTCGCCCACCTCCTCGGCCCCGCCCTCGCGGGCCTGCTGATCGTCGTCGCCGACGCCGGCACGGTGTACGCCATCGACGCCGCCACCTTCCTCGTCAGCGCCCTCTGCCTCGCCCTGCTCCGCCTCGCCCCACAGGCCGACACGTCCCGTCAGGTGAAGGAGAGTTCGCTCCGGAGCGATCTGCGCCGAGGGTGGCGGGAGTTCCGCGCCCGCACCTGGATGTGGGCGGTGGTCCTCGTCTGGGTCGTCCACGGCGTGCTCGTCTTCGGCCCGCTGGTGCCGCTCGGCTCGGCCCTCATCGGCGCACGCCTCGGCCCGGACGCGTACGGCCTGGCGGTCTCCTTCCTCGGCGCGGGGACCGTGCTGGGCGGACTCCTGGCCCTCCGGCTGCGCCCCGCCCGCCCCCTCGCCGCCGGAGCCGGAGCGATGCTCCTCTACGGCGCGCTGCCGCTCGCGATCGCCCTGGACACCGGGCTGCCCGTCCTCCTCGCCGCGCACGCGCTGGCCGGGGCGGCGCTCGCCTTCTGGTCGGTGATGTGGGCCACCAGCGTGCAGACCCACACCCCGCCCGAGGTCCTCAACCGCGTCAGCGCCTACGAACTCGCCGGCTCGGTCTCCGGCATCTCCGCCGGCCAGCTCCTCGCCGGCCCCGCCACGGCCCTCACCAGCCCCCACCACTTCCTGCTCCTGTCGGCGGCGACGTGCGTGGCGGCGAGTGCCGCCCTGCTGGCCGTCCCGGCGATCCGCGGCCTCCGCCGCGCGCAGGGCACCTGAGCGCGGGGGCTACTCCTCCTCTCCGGCGGGCGGCTCGTCCCAGTCCCAGGCGCCGACGTACGCGGCCGTGCCGGTGCGCCGGGCCTCCGCGAAGGCGGTGAGGCGGGCGAAGTCGCGCGGCGGCATCAGCGGTCGCCACCGGGGGAGCGGCAGGACGCGCACCTCGTCGTGCTCGTCCGGGTCGAGCACGAGGCCCTCGATCTGCCGGTCGGTGAGGCGCCCGCCGTCGAAGACGTACCCGGCGGTCGCCAGCGGCCACGCGGCCCCCGGAAGCCCGAAGACGGCGGCGAGGAGACGGGGCGGTCCGTGCACCACGAGCCCCGTCTCCTCCTCCGTCTCCCGCACGGCGGTCCGCCACGGCCGTTCCCCCGCCTCGGCGGTGCCGCCCGGCAGCTGCCAGGGGTGGTCCGGGCTGTACACGGCGTGGAGCTGCACGGGCCGGTCGTCCATGTCGGTGAAGTACACGGCGCCGAAGAGGGTCGCCTTGGGCAGCGTCGCGACGAACTCGTCGACCGGGAGCATCGCCCGGCACCCCGCCGGGTCGGCGGCGGGGGCGGGGGAGGGCAGGGGGTGCATGTCGGGCCTCCGGGGTGGGGGAGTGCGGAGCGGCTTCGCCGGGTTCAACGAGCCCGCCCCGTTCGGAGTGCACAGCGGTTTCGGCCGTGCGCCCGCCCGCCACCTGCGGATACCGAGGCGTAGGGTGGAGTCGCGTCCGACCGCCACGACTCCGAAAGGCCCCCATGAGCGAGCAGACCGTCGCGCCCGTCGTCCGCCGCGTCGACGAGCGCCACCGGTACGAGATCCTCGTCGACGGAGCCCGGGCCGGGCTGACGGCCTACCGGGACCGCGACGACCGCCGCGTCTTCTTCCACACCGAGGTCGACGGGGCCTACGCGGGCCAGGGCCTGGCGGGGATCCTCGTCCAGCAGGCCCTGGACGACGTACGCGCCTCCGGCATGCGGATCGTGCCGGTCTGCCCGTACGTCGCCAAGTTCCTCAAGAAGCACGAGGAGTTCGCGGACATCACCGACCCGGTCACCCCCGACGTCCTCCAGTGGCTCGACGCCCGCCTGGGTCGCTAGGCCGTCTCCTCCGGGTCAGGGGTCAGACTCCGCCCGGGCCCGGGATCAGCCGGGCGCGTTCGTTGCGGTCCCAGCCCGACCACAGCCCGTCGTCCGCGCAGTAGCCGCAGCCGGGGCCGAAGAAGAACCCGCGCGCGTTCTCGTCGTCCATCAGCCAGAACCGCAGCCACGCCGTGGTCGGCGCGCGGAATGCGCCGCCGTCCCCGATGGACGACAGGTGACCGGCGCCCCGCACCTCGCCGTACACGGCGGGCAGGTGGTCCGAGTCGCGGTAGAGCGCCTTCACCAGCGCCGGCCACACCGTCAGGTCACGCTCGCCGGCCAGGTAGAAGACCGGTACGCCGGTGAGGTCGGGGTCCGTCAGAGGCCCCGGCTGGATCGGGACCGCCGTGTCCACGCGCGCGTCGACCGCCGCGTTCACCGCCGCCGCCCCGCCCTGCGAGTGCCCCGCCGAGCCGATGCGCGCCAGGTCGACCCGGCCGAAGTACTCGCTGCCCGGGTCGGCGTTCCGCCGCTCCAGGACGTCGATGCCGGCGCGCATGCTCAGCGCGAAGTTCGAGGTGGGCGTGTTGGCAGCGGCGACGATGAAGCCGTGGCTCGCCCAGTGCCGCAGCAGCGAGCTGTAGATCCCGGGTACGGCCCCGGTGCCGTTCCCCCAGATCACCACCGGGTGCCGCTCGCCCGAGGCCCCCATCGTGCGCGGGTGGTAGAAGGTGTGCACCACCTCGATGTCGACGTCCACCTCGTAGGGGCCGGGCCGGTCCCAGTCGGTGCCGACCGGCGGGATCCCCGCAGCCGTGACCGTGGTCGTGGCCGTCGTGTCCGGCTCCGCCGTCGCGGCCGGTGTCGCGCCGAGCGTCAGCAGCACGCCCAGCAGCAGGCCGCCCAGCAGGCGGCTCGTTCTCCCTGACATGGGAACTCCTCCGTCGTTCCGTGGGGTCGCGCGTCCACGCGACCGTGGCCAGGGACATCGTGGAGCGGCGCGCCCCGCCTGTCTGTGCGCGCGGGCCCAGTCCTGCGGGAGCGGGACTGGGCACCTGCCCAGCCCGGCGGAGCGTCAGCCGCCCGCCGGGGCAGCCGTGGCGGCGGTGGCCCGCGCCCGCAGGGTCAGCGCCGTGTACAGCCCGCCGGAGACGATCAGGCCCACGAGCCACCCGTAGGCGTCGAGCGGCGCCAGGAAGGGGAGCGGCGGATCCTCGCCCGCCCCGCCCACCGCGAGCACCCCGCCGGCCAGGAAGGCCACGACGGCCCGCCAGTTCCAGCCGCCCGCGTACCAGTACGGGCCTCCGCGCCGGTACAGCTCGGCCGGGCGCAGCCGGGTCCTGCGGACGACCCAGTACTCGGCGACGAGGATGCCGGACACGGTGCCGAAGAAGCCCTCGACCGTGTCCGCCCACTCCAGCACCGGGTAGTCGCCGGTGTCGCGGGTCTGCCACACGACCGCCGAGCCGACGAGCGCCGCCACCACCGCCGCCCCCCGGAAGCGGAGCAGCGACGGGACCGTGCTCGACAGGTCGTACGCCGCGGAGACCAGGTTCATCCCCAGGTTGGTGCAGAGCGTGGCGACGAGCAGCATGACCGCGGCGAGCAGGGTGCCGCCGGGCATGTCGCCCAGGGCGTGCCGCACCAGCGGACCGGAGCCGGACTCGTACCCGGACCCGGAGACCAGCGCCATCGTGTACAGCAGCGTCCCCGTCATCACGAGCGCGAGCAGCCCCGCGACGCCCGGCCGCGGCCCGGAGCCCGTCCGCTCCGCCCGCCGGCGGGCGCCGCCCAGGTGCACGAGGTCGGGCACGGTCAGGCCGACCGCGGCGAACAGGGCCGTCGCGGAGGCCAGCGCCGGCGCGGCCGCCGTCCAGAAGTCCGCGCCCCAGCCGATCGGCCGCTCGGGCGCGGGCAGCATCGGGCCCTCGGGGTACGCGTACACCCGGAGGTAGGTCACCAGGAGGCCCAGGATCAGCACCGGCGCGGCGAGGTTCGCGAAGACGCGCAGCCCGTTCGGACCCTTGGTGATGATCCACAGCTGGAGGCCGACGAAGACGAGGAAGGCCGGGCCCACGAAGCCGCCGAAGTCGGAGGAGTCGTCCCCGGCCGCGAGCAGCAGGAGGCCCTGCACGGCCAGGTCCGCCTGGAAGCCGAACCACACGCACGCCGAGGCGAAGCGGAGCATCGCGGGCAGCGCGGCGCCCCGGATGCCGAAGGCGCTGCGCGCGAAGACCGCGAAGGGCACCCCGTACCGGTCCCCGGCGTGCTCCACCAGGAACGACGGCAGCAGGACGAGCAGTTGGGCGATGCCGCAGATCAGCAGGGTCTGCTGCCAGGAGAAGCGGTCCTGGCCGGGCATCCCCGAGAGCATCAGGTGCGCGAGGCTCCAGGACACGCAGACCCAGACGGCGGCGAAGTCCCACCAGTGCCAGCGGAACTCCCCGGAGTCGGCCGGCAGCAGATCGGCGTTGGCGTACCGCGGGTCGGGCGCTCCCGGCGCCCCCGGCGGGGGAGCGGACCCCCGCGACGGCGCCTGCCCCCGCGCCCGAGCCGGCCCCTGTTCCCCCTGTGCGTACGGATCCGGTGACGCGCTCACCACGCTCCCCCCACGACCCCCTGGTCGCACTCCCGTCATCGTCCCACGAACGCCCGCTCGGGGCACAGGAGTCCGCGTTGACGCCCGCCGTTGACTTGTGTGATGGACAGGGCGGGTTGTCAAGAGGGGGCTGGTGGGGTCGAGGTGGCCGGAACGCATGCCGTCCGATCGGGGCGCCGGGGCACCCCGAGGCGCCCACCGGCCAGCTTGCCGCCCCGCCACCCCCACGCGTGGCGGAAAGTCGACCGACCGGGCGGTAAACCGGCCCACGAACAAGATCACTGCATCGAGGTAATGCCCCTCGGTCGGCAAGGCACGGCGTGCTGACGGACCGTTACTGTTCCCCGGGTCTGGGCGGACGGCATGACCACCTCCCCCCGGACCACCTCCCTCCGTACCTCCATTCCTCCCCTTCGACCGGTCCGGCGTGCCGCCGTGCCCGGTCACCACCCTCGCTAAGGAGAGACCGGTCCGATGACCGTCGACACCAGCCCGGAAGCCCAGGCGGCACCCCCGCAGCAGTCCCTCAGCACCCACGCCGCGCGGAACCTCGCCTCCACCACCAAGTCCGCCCCGCAGATGCAGGAGATCACCTCCCGCTGGCTGCTGCGGACGCTCCCGTGGGTGGAGACCAAGGGTGGCGCCTACCGGGTCAACCGCCGCCTCAGCTACACCGTCGGCGACGGCCGGGTGGAGTTCGTGCAGGACGGCGCCACCGTCCGCGTGATCCCCCGCGAGCTCGGCGAACTCGCCCTGCTCCGCGGCTTCGACGACGTCGAGGTGCTCACCGCGCTCGCCGACCGCTGCGTCCAGCGCGACTTCTCGGCCGGCGAGATCATCGTCACCCGCGGCAACCCGGCCGGCGAGATCCACCTCCTGGCCCACGGCCGCGTCGCCCAGACCTCCGAGGGACCCTACGACGAGGACATCGCCGTCGCCGTGCTCGGCGACGGCGACCGCTTCGGCGAGAACGCCCTGCTCGACGCCGACGCCACCTGGGACTACACGGCCACCGCCGAGACCGCGGGCACCCTGCTCACCCTCTCCCGCGCCGACTTCGCCGCCGTCATGGCGAACGCCCCGGCCCTCCAGGCCCACATCCAGGCGTTCTCCAGCCTCCCCGACCAGGCGCAGAACAAGCACGGCGAGGCCGAGATCGCCATGTCCTCCGGGCACGTCGGCGAGGCCGTCCTCCCCGGCGCCTTCGTGGACTACGAGCTCAAGCCGCGCGAGTACGAGCTCTCCGTCGCGCAGACCATCCTCAAGGTCCACACCCGCGTCGCCGACCTCTACAACGGCCCGCACAACCAGACGGAGGAGCAGCTCCGCCTGACCATCGAGGCCCTCCGCGAGCGGCAGGAGCACGAGCTCGTCAACAACCGCGAGTTCGGCCTGCTGCACAACGCCGACTTCAAGCAGCGCATCCAGACCCACTCCGGCCCGCCCACCCCGGACGACATGGACGAGCTGCTCAGCCGCCGCCGGGGCACCAAGCTCTTCCTCGCCCACCCGCGCACCATCGCCGCCATCGGCCGCGAGTTCAACGCCCGCGGGCTCTACCCGGACCACGTCGACCTCGGCGGCCAGTCCGTGCCGGCCTGGCGCGGCGTCCCGATCCTGCCCTGCAACAAGATCCCGATCACCAAGGAGCAGACCAGCTCCATCATCGCCATGCGTACCGGCGAGGAGAACCAGGGCGTCATCGGCCTGCGCCAGACCGGCCTCCCGGAGGAGTTCGAGCCCGGCCTCTCCGTCCGCTTCATGGGCATCAGCGAGCAGGCGATCATGTCGTACCTCGTCACCACCTACTACTCCGCCGCCGTCCTCGTGCCGGACGCCCTCGGCGTGATGGAGAACGTGCAGATCGCCCGCCGCCGCGACTGACACCCCGTCCGTCCCGGACCCGGGACGGACCAGCCCACCCAGCAAGGAGCTGACGGATGCCCGACCCCGGGCTCTCCCCCCTGCCGGCGCACCCGCCCGCGGCGGCGGCCCGCCTCGGGGCCGACGTCCTCGCCGCGGCGCTCGCCGGCCCGGCCGCCGAGGCGCCCGCGCCGGCCGCCGCGCCCGGCTGGATCCCCGGCGGACCCACCGGACTCGGCACGACCGCCCTCTCCCTCGCCCGTCCGGCGGCGGTCCCGGAAGCGTTCCCCGTGCCCGTCCCGGCGCCGGACGCCCTTCCGGAGCCCGCCGGGCAGCCGTCCGCCGCCCCCTCGGCGGCGGAGGGCCGGCCCATCCCGGGCCTCTACTTCCACCCCGTCCCCGACCCCGATCCCGTCCGCGTGGACGAGCTCAGCCGCCGGATCAAGGACTGGGCCCTGGACGAGGTCCAGCTCTACCCGGAGGAGTGGGAGGGGCAGTTCGACGGCTTCTCCGTCGGGCGCTACATGGTGGCCTGCCACCCCGACGCCCCGACCGTCGACCACCTCATGCTCGCCACCCGGCTCATGGTCGCGGAGAACGCCGTCGACGACTGCTACTGCGAGGACCACGGCGGCTCGCCGATCGGCCTCGGCGGCCGTCTCCTCATGGCGCACACCGCGCTCGACCCCGTCCACACCACCCCGGAGTACGCGCCGGCGTGGGCGGAATCGCTCGGCTCGGACGCCCCGCGCCGCGCCTACCGCTCCGCCATGGACTACTTCGTCCGGGCGGCCTCGCCCTCCCAGGCCGACCGCTTCCGGCACGACATGGCCCGGCTCCACATGGGCTACCTCGCCGAGGCGGCCTGGGCCGAGACCGACCACGTGCCCGAGGTGTGGGAGTACCTGGCCATGCGCCAGTTCAACAACTTCCGCCCCTGTCCCACCATCACCGACTCCGTCGGCGGCTACGAACTGCCGGCGGACCTGCACGCCAGGCCGGAGATGCAGCGGGTCATCGCCCTCGCGGGCAACGCGACGACCATCGTCAACGACCTGTACTCCTACACCAAGGAACTCTCCAGCCCCGGCGTCCACCTCAACCTGCCGGTGGTGCTCGCCGAGCGCGAGAAGCTCTCCGAGCGCGACGCCTACCTCAAGGCGATCGAGGTCCACAACGACCTCATGCACGCCTTCGAGGCCGCCGCCGCCGAGGTGGCCGCCGCCTTCCCCGTCCCCACCGTGCTGCGCTTCCTCAAGGGCGTCGCCGTCTGGGTCGACGGCAACCACTACTGGCACCAGACCAACACGTTCCGCTACAGCCTGCCCGACTTCTGGTAAACACCGTCCCGCAAGAAATGGATTCCTCTGTGACCACCGAGCTGACCTCCACCGACGCCTCCGCGATCATCCCCGGCCCGGCGACGCCGTACCAGGGCGACATCGCCCGCTACTGGAACGCCGAGGCGCGGCCCGTGAACCTGCGCCTCGGTGACGTGGACGGCCTCTACCACCACCACTACGGCATCGGCGCCGTCGACCACGCCTCCCTCGGCACCCCCGAGGACAGCGAGTACGAGAAGAAGCTCATCACCGAGCTGCACCGTCTGGAGTCCGCCCAGGCCGAGGTCCTCCTCGACCACCTCGGCACCGTCACCCCCGCCGACACCCTCGTCGACGCCGGCTGCGGCCGCGGCGGCTCCAGCGTCATGGCCCACCAGCGCTTCGGCTGCAAGGTCGAGGGCGTCACCCTCTCCTCCACCCAGGCGGAGTTCGGCAACCGGCGCGCCCGCGAGCTCGGCATCGACGACCACGTCCGCGCCCAGGTCTGCAACATGCTCGACACCCCGTTCGAGAAGGGCTCCGTCACCGCCTCCTGGAACAACGAGTCCAGCATGTACGTCGACCTCGACGACCTGATGGCCGAGCACTCCCGCTTCCTCAAGGTCGGCGGCCGCTACGTCACCATCACCGGCTGCTGGAACCCGAAGTACGGCCAGCCCTCCAAGTGGGTGTCCCAGATCAACGCCCACTTCGAGTGCAACATCCACTCGCGCCGCGAGTACCTGAAGGCGATGGCCGACAACCGCCTGGTGCCCCAGGCCGTCATCGACCTGACCCCCGACACGCTGCCCTACTGGGAGCTGCGCGCCACCTCGTCGCTGGTCACCGGCATCGAGGAGGCGTTCATCGAGTCGTACAAGGACGGCTCCTTCCAGTACGTGCTGATCGCCGCCGACCGCGTCTGATCCCCTGCGCGGCCGGTCAACGGGCCGGGTCCGTCCACCGCGACGGGCCCGGCCCTCAGCGCTGCCCGGCGCGCGCGGCGTTCCAGCCGGCCAGCTCCGCCGGACGGTCCGTGATCACCCCGTCCACCCCCAGATCGGCGAGCGCCCGCCAGCGCGCCGGCGCGTCGACCGTCCACACGTTCACCGCCACCCCCGCCGCCCGCAGCTCCGCCACCACACCCGGCCGGGCCGACAGACCCCGGTCCGACACGTGGTACGCGGCCAGGCCGAGGTCCCGCGCCACCGCCACCGGATCCTGGTCGAGCCGGTCCCGCAGCAGCGCCCGCGGCAGCTCCGGCGCCAGCTCCCGCGCGTACCGCAGCGACACCGCGTCGAAGCTCTGCACCACCACCCGCTCCGCCATCCGCTGCTCCCGCACGTCCCGCACGATCCGCGCCACCTCCGCCCGGGAGTGCGCCCCCTTGACCTCCAGGAGCAGCCGCCCGCCCCGCTCCCGCAGGTCCGCCAGCTGCGCGGCGAGCGCCGGCACCCGGGCCCCGGCAAAGGACGGCGCGAACCAGGCGCCCGCGTCCAGCTCGTCCAGCTCCGCCGAGGTCAGCTCCCGCACCGCGCCCGAACCGTCGGTCGTCCGGTCCACCGTCGCGTCGTGCACCACGTACGGCACCCCGTCGCGGCTCGGCCGGACGTCGTTCTCGATCCACTCCGCCCCGCCCCGGCGCGCCACCTCGCCCGCCACCAGCGTGTTCTCGGGCGCCGCCGAGGACGCGCCCCGGTGGGCGATCACCGTGAGGGTACGGGCCGGGGCCGCCGTCGGCGCGGGGGCGGCCACCAGGAGCGCGGTGAGCGCGGCACCGGCGAGCGCGGCGCGGCGGCGGAGGCGTACGGGAGTCACGGGCGGTGACCCTACCGGCGGCCCCGGACCGTACCGCCGCGACGCACCGGCGCCGAACCCCTCGGTGATGCGTCCGGGTCTGCGGCATCGTGGGAGGGCGCCCGGAGCCGTGCCATGGGGGACACCGGCCGGGCCCGGGACGGCTCGACGCGCTCGGCGAGGGCGTCGCCGGCGGCATCTACGTCATCGGCTACCGGGTCGTCGACATCTGAGGAACCATCGGACATGCCCGGTGGCCGTGCCGGTGAGGACCGGCACGGCCACCGGGCCGTCGGCTCAGTCCGCTTCGGGCGCCCGCAGCTCGCCCGAGCGGGCCACGCCCGCGTACCAGCGTGCGCTGGTCTTCGGGGTGCGCCGCAGGGTGTCGTAGTCGACGTGGACCATGCCGAACCGCTTCGCGTAGCCGTACGCCCACTCGAAGTTGTCGAGGAGCGACCACAGGTAGTAGCCGCGGACGTCGATGCCGTCGGCGATCGCCCGGTGCACCTCCGCCAGGTGCGCGTGCACGTAGGCGGTGCGCTCCGGGTCGTGCACCCCGCCGTCCTCGCCGACCGCGTCCTCGTACGCGGCGCCGTTCTCGCTGATCACCAGCGGCAGCCCCGGGTACGCCTCCGAGGTCCGGCGCAGCAGGTCGTACAGGCCGCTCGGGTCCACCGGCCAGCCCATCGCCGTCCGCTCGCCGGGCGCGCGGTGGAAGGCGACGGAGTCGGCGCCCGGCCACGGCGAGTGGGCGCTGTCGCCGTGCCCGTCGTCCTGCGGCTTCTCCTCGCCCTCGGCGACGTGCGCCACGAGCGTGGGCGCGTAGTAGTTGATGGCGAGGAAGTCCAGCGGCTGGTTCGCCGTCGCCGTGTCGCCGGGCTGCACGAAGGACCAGTCGGTCAGGTGGCGGGTGTCGGCGATCAGGTCCTCGGGGTAGGCACCCTCCAGCATCGGGCCGAGCCAGACGCGGTTGCCGACGGCGTCGATCCGGCGGGCCGCCTCCAGGTCCTCGGCGGAGCCGCTGCGCGCCCGTACCTCGTGCAGGTTGAGCGAGACCGCGATCCGACGGTCCGCCGGCAGCGAGGCGCGCAGCGCCTGGACGGCGAGCCCGTGGCCGAGGTTGAGGTGGTGCGCGGCGCGCAGCGCGGCGACCGGGTCGGTGCGGCCGGGGGCGTGCACCCCGGAGCCGTACCCGAGGAAGGCGCTGCACCAGGGCTCGTTGAGCGTGGTCCACCGCTTGACGCGGTCGCCGACGGCGTCGGCGACGATGCCCGCGTACTCGGCGAACCGCTCGGCCGTCGCGCGCTCGGGCCAGCCGCCCGCGTCCTCCAGCTCCTGCGGCAGGTCCCAGTGGTAGAGGGTGAGGGCCGGCTCGATGCCGGCGGCGAGCAGCTCGTCGACGAGCGACCGGTAGAAGTCCAGGCCCTTCTGGACGGCCGGACCCCGGCCGGTGGGCTGGACGCGGGACCAGGAGACGGAGAACCGGTAGGCGTTCAGGCCGAGTTCGGCCATGAGCCCGACGTCCTCGCGGAAGCGGTGGTAGTGGTCGACGGCCACGTCCCCGGTGTGGCCCTCGAAGACCTTGCCGGGGGTGTGGGAGAAGGTGTCCCAGATGGACGGGGTGCGGCCGTCCTCACGGGCGGCCCCCTCGATCTGGTAGGCGGCGGTCGCCGCGCCCCAGAGGAAGTCGGAGGGGAACGTGCGGGTGGCGGTGAGCGGCCGGGTCTCGGACGCGGTCATAGGAGGGCGCTCCCAACGCGGGGTACGGGTCGGCCCGTGACGGGTCCGGCGACTGCGGCGGACCCGTACGGAGCCGAGAGGGTGGCGGTACGGAGAGGAGGGCGGGCCGGTCAGCTCTTGACGGCGCCGGCGGTGATGCCGCCCACGATGTGCTTGCCCAGGAAGGCGAAGACCAGCAGCAGCGGCACGGTCGATATCAGCGCGCCGGTCAGGACGATCGCGTGGTCGACGGTGTGGTTGCCCGCGCCGAGGCCGGCGAGCGCGACCTGGAGGGTCGGGTTGCCGTCCGGGGTGAGCGCGATGAAGGGCCAGAAGAAGTCGTTCCAGGACTGCACGAAGACGAGCATGCCGAGCACCGCCATCGCCGGGCGGGCCACCGGGAAGACCACGTGCCAGATGATCCGCAGGCTGTGCGCCCCGTCCATGCGGGCCGCCTCGACCAGCTCGACGGGGAGCGCCTCGACGAGGAACTGGCGCATGAAGAAGACGCCGAAGGCCGCGACGAGCGAGGGCAGCACGACCGACTGGAGCTGGTCGAACCAGCCGAGGTCGGTGATGATCTGGTACAGCGGGATGACGCTGAGCTGCGGCGGGATGGTCATCGTGGCGACCACGAGGGAGAGCAGCATGCCGCGCCCCTTGAAGGGCAGTTTGGCGAAGGCGAAGCCGGCGAGCGTGGAGAAGAGGACGGTGGAGGCGGCCACCAGGCTCGCCACGACCGTGGTGTTGATCAGCGCCTCGCCCATGTCGACCTGGTCCCAGGCGAAGCCGAGGTTGTCGAGGAGGCGGGAGCCGGGCAGCAGCGGTGCGGGGGCCTGGACCACCCGGTCGCCGGTGTGCGAGGCGGCGACCACGTTCCAGTACAGCGGGAAGAGCGAGACCACCGTGGCGACGACGAGCAGCACGTAGGTGAGCGGTCCCGCGTGGTGCTGCCGGCCCGCGGTCTGGCGGAAGCGGCGGCGCGGCGGGCGCTCTCCGGCCGTCTTCGGTTCGACGGCGGGCGTGGAGTCGAGGGTGCGGGCCATGGGTCAGTCCCCCAGCTTCTTGCGGTTGCGGCGGGAGACGAGGGCCTGGATGCCGCCGATGAGCAGCAGGAGCGCCAGCATGACCCAGGCGATCGCGGAGGCGGAGCCCAGCGCGCCGGTGATCCAGCCCTTTTCGTACATCAGGAGGCTCAGTGTCTGGAACTGGTGGCCGCTGCCGCCGCTGATGCCGACGCTGCCGCCGAAGAGCATCGGTTCGCCGAAGAGCTGGGTGGCGCCGATGGTGGAGACGATGATCGTGAAGAAGATCGTCGGCCGGATGGAGGGGATGGTGACGCTGAGGAACTGGCGCCAGCGGGAGGCGCCGTCGAGCGAGGCCGCCTCGTAGAGGTCCTGCGGCACGGCCTGCATGGCGGCCAGGTAGATCAGCGCGTTGTAGCCGGTCCAGCGCCAGGTGACGATGACGGAGATCGCGATCTGCGCCGGCCACTTGGAGTTCTTCCAGTCGATCGGCCCGATCCCGACCCAGTCGAGCAAGCTGTTGATCATGCCGTAGTCGGTGTTGAAGAGCTGGGCGAAGACCAGCGTCGCCGCCGCGATCGAGGTGGCGTACGGGGCGAGGATCGCGACCCGGAAGAAGCCGCGGCCGCGGAGCTTGTAGTTCAGCAGGTGGGCGAGGCCGAGGGCCATCAGCAGCTGCGGGACGGTGGAGATGACACCGATGGTGAAGGTGTTGAGGAGCGCGTTCCAGAAGAACTCGCTGGTGGCGAGGTCGGTGTAGTTCTCCAGGCCCTTCCACTCGGCGGTGCCGCCGAGTTCGACCCGGTTGAGCGAGAGCCAGCCCGTGTAGATCAGCGGGAAGAGGCCGAAGGCGGCGAAGGTCAGGAAGAAGGGGGCGACGAAGACGTACGGGATCGCCTTGACGTCCCAGCGGTAGAGGGTGCTGCGCCAGCCGCCCGGGCCGGAGCGTCGGCGGCGGCCGCGCGGGGCGGGCGGGGAGGGCGGTGCGGGGGGCGGGGTGCCGCCCCGCTCCGCCCGTACGGAGGTGGCCACGGGTGGCGTCCTTCCAGGTCGATGCGTGCGGTGGTGCGGACGGCGCCGGCCCGCCGCCGGCAGGTGGCGGCGGGCCGGCACGCGGTCCCCGCTACTGGGCGATCTTGTCGTCGACCAGCTTCTTGACGTTCTCCCAGGCCTTGGCCGGGTCGGTGCCCCGCTGCTCGATGTCGAGGATGCCGTTGTCGGTGAGGAAGGTCTTCACCTGGCCGTCGTAGCGGCTGATGACGGCGGGGGTGATGCCGGCCGCCGCCGAGGAGAAGATCTTGCCGACCGGGGTGTCGCCGAAGTACGGCAGCTTGGCGTTCTGCACCGCCGGGGAGAGGAGGGTGTCCTTGGAGGACGGGATGTTGCCGTTCACCGCGAAGACCTTGGCGTGCTGCTCGGGGGCGGTCAGCCAGGCCGCGAGCTCGGCGGCCTCCTTCGGGTGCTTGCTCGCCTTGGGGACGCCGAGGAAGGCGCCGCCCCAGTTGCCGGCGACCGGCGGCGCGGCGATGTCCCACTTGCCCTGGTTGGCGGGGCCGGCCTGGTCCTTGATGATGCCGGTCATCCAGGACGGGCAGGCGACGGTGGCGAACTTGGAGTTCTTGAAGGCGGCGTTCCAGGTGCCCGCCTCGTCGAACTGGCGCAGCTTGGCGGTGAGTCCGCCCTCGGCGGCCTTGACGCCGAGCTCCCAGGCCTTCTTCACGCCGGGGCTGTTCTCCCAGTCGAGCTTGCCGCTGGAGTCGGCGTACTGGACGGGGTCGCTGGAGAGCACCGCGTTGAACAGGCCGCTCGCGGAGTCGTGGAAGGCGGTGCCGGCCGGCGCCTTCTTCTTGTACGTCTCGCCGACCGTGAGGAACTTCGCCCAGTCGCCGCTCCACAGCTTGCCGACCTCGTCGCGCTCGGTGGGCAGTCCGGCCTTGGCGAAGAGGTCCTTGTTGTAGCAGACCGCCATGGGGCCGATGTCGGTGCCGAGGCCGATGACCTTGCCGTCGGCGGTGGTGGCCTGCTTGACCTTCCAGTCGAGGAACTTGGAGGTGTCGGCGCCGCCCTCCTTGACGACGTCCAGCCACTTGGCGGCCATGCTCGGGCCGGTGGCCTCGGCGATGTAGCCGACCTCGATCGCCTGGATGTCGGCGGTGCCGCTGTTCTGGGAGAGGCGCAGCTTCAGGGTGTCCCAGTACTTCTGACCGTCGGAGACGTTCGACTCCTCGATCTTGATGTTCGGGTGGAGCCGCTCGTACTCGGCGTAGAGCTTCGCGCCGGTCTTGTTGTCGTAGCCGAACGAGCCGAAGGTGCCGACGCGCAGGGTGATCTTCCCGCCGTCCTTCCCGGCCTCGTCGTCCTCGTCGCTTCCGCAACCGGTGAGCAGGACCGTCCCGGTCACCACTGCGGCGACCGCCGCGGCGGCCGTACGGCGTCCGCGTCTGCTGCTGGAAGTGCCCATTCCACTCTCCTCGTCCAAGGTGGTGCTCGTTGTGCGCCAAGAGGTCCGGTCGGCTGCTCGCGGCTCGGCGGGCCCTGCGCGGACCTGATGCAGGCTGTGCCGCCCCCCTGATGGGAGCGCTCCCACGTCGTTGCCGGAAGGTTGCCGCCGGGGGGGTGGGGGTGTCAAGACATGAACGCGGATTCGTTACCGGAAGGTGTTCCGCGGGTTTCCGGAGCCCCCGGCGCCGGTCTTCACGTCATCTCCTGAACGCGCGCGTGGCGGATTCGCGTCGCCGTACTCTAGGGTGGGAGCGCTCCCATTCCGGTGTGCCCGGCTCTGGCGAGCGGCACGAGGTCCGACGAGGGGAGCACGGCGACGGTGAACGGACGGCAGAACAGCAGACCCACCCTGGAGCAGGTCGCGGCCCGCGCCGGAGTCGGCCGGGGCACCGTCTCGCGGGTCATCAACGGCTCCCCGCGCGTCAGCGAACAGACCCGCGCCGCCGTGGCCCGGGCCGTCGCCGAACTCGGCTACGTACCCAACCAGGCCGCCCGCGCCCTCGCCGGCAGCCGCACGGACGCCGTCGCCCTCGTCATCCCCGAGGCCGAGGCGCGGCTCTTCGCCGAGCCCTACTTCCTCGACCTCATCCGCGGCGTCAGCGCCGAACTGGCCGAGGCCGACAAGCAGTTGCTGCTCACCCTGGTCCGCAGCGAGCAGGAGCGGCAGCGCTTCGAGCAGTACCTCGCCGCCCAGCGCGTCGACGGCGTCCTGCTCGCCTCCGTGCACGGCGACGACCCGCTCCCCGACCGCGTCCGCGAACTCGGCATCCCGGTCGTCATGAACGGCCGACGCTCCGAGGCCGAATCCGTCCCGTACGTCGACTCCGACAACATCGGCGCCGGCCGCGCCGCCGTCGCCCACCTCGTCGGCGGCGGCCGGCAGCGCATCGCCACCGTCACCGGCCCCCTGGACATGTACGTGGCCCGGGCCCGCCTCGGCGGCTACCGCGCCGGCCTCGCGGAGGCGGGCCACGCCCCCGACGAGGGCCTGGTCGCCGCCGGCGACTTCACCGAGGACGGCGGCCGCGCGGCCATGCGCGAGCTCCTGGAGCGCCGCCCCGGCCTGGACGCCGTCTTCGCCGCCTCCGACGTCATGGCCGCCGGAGCCCGGGCCGCCCTCCGCGAGGCCGGCCGGCGCGTCCCCGAGGACGTCGCCCTCGTCGGCGTCGACGACTCCCCGGTCGCCCGCCTCATGGACCCGCCGCTCACCAGCGTCCGCCAGCCCATCGAGGAGATGGGCCGCACCATGGCCCGCATGCTCCTCGACGATGCCACGGGCACCCGGGAGGACACCCCGAAGCGCGTCCTGCCGACGGAACTGGTGGTCCGGGAGTCCTGCTGACGGGCCTTGCGCCGGCGCGCGTGCCGCCGGCGGGTCTTCTGCCGCCGGGCCTCCTGTGGAGGGGCGGGCTGCCGGCGTCTCCTGCCGCCGGGTCTTCCGCCGGGCGTGCTGCCGGCGGGTCTTCCGCCGCCGGTCTTCCGCCGAGGGGCCTCCTGGCGGCCGGCGGCATGCGAGAGGCCGGACGGGGTTCCCGGGCCCGTCCGGCCTTTGTCGCTTCCCCACGGGGCGCCGTCCCGGTCCCGCCGGGCCGGGACGGCGCCCCCTGCGAGGGGTTACAGCGCGGGGTGCGCGTTCTTCATGAGCTCCTGGAACTGGGCCGAGAACCACTGGCCCGAGATCGGGGCGTCGGGGAGCGCGCCGGACATGCTGTTGCCGTTACGGGCGTTGCCCGTGTAGGTCGGGTCGCACATGCGGTCGAAGCCCTTGCCCTCGGTGTTCGGGATCTCCTTCGACGCGCCGTCGGACTCGCCCGGGGGCTTCATCCAGACGTACGCGTCGATGCCCGCGGCGGGAGCCGCCTGGGGCCGCTCGCCGAGGCCGGCGCCGGACTGGTTGCACCAGTTGCCGAGGTGGATGCGGCGGTCGTAACGGCCGCCGTTCACGTAGGTGTCGACACTGGTGAGAGCACCCGGGGCGGTGGGCCGGGCAGTGCCGCCCCAGCCGTTGCGGGAGGTGTCGATCAGCATGCCGAGCTTGCTGTCGAAGCCGATCGAGACGAGCTTGTCGCGCATCGCCTGGGCGTAGGACAGCTCGTCCGTGTACTGGTTCCAGTCGATCCACTTCGACGTGCGCACGGAGGTGCCGTTGACGCTGTCGGAGATCTTGAAGTGGTCCTCCTTCAGGGCGCTGTAGTTGGCCGTGTTCACGATGAAGCCGTGGACGTTGGCGACTGTGGAGCCCTCGGCGGTCGCGGCCGTCTTGAACAGCTCGGCGGAGGGACCGAAGTTGGAGTCCCAGCCCAGCCAGCCGTGGTGGCCCGCGTCGACGTAGTTGTAGACGTTGGGGATCGCGCCGAGCTTGTTGAGCGCGTAGCCGACGCCCTTGATGTAGTTGCCGTTCGCCTTCATCACGTCGCAGTTGTCGGTCGCGGTGGGGCGGCCGGAGACGTTGGTGACGAGGTTCGGGAGCGAATCGATCTCGACCGTGGTGACGATCCGCAGGCCCGCGTACTTCGGGTCGGCGAGGATCGCGGCGATCGGGTCGATGTACTCGCTCTTGTAGCGGTCGATCTCCGTCGGGCCCAGCTCGCCGTTGGAGGCGAGCGCGGCGCAGTCGCGGCCGGGCAGGTTGTAGACGACCAGCTGGACGACCAGCTCGCCGGAGCCCTTCTGCACCAGGGCCTCGTCGAGGTGGGCGCGCAGGCCCCGGGCGCCGGGCGTGCCGTTGATGGCGGCGATGCGGTCCATCCAGACGCCGGTGGGCTGGTCGGCGATCCGGCTGCCGCCCGGCTCCGCCGCGGCCTTGGCGCGCCAGTCCGGGTTGACGTACACCTTGGCCCCGGCGTACGGGTTGTCGGCCTTCGCGCCCGGCGGGGTGGTGGGCGGCGTGGTCGGCGGGGTCGTCGGCGGCGTGGTGGGCGGGGTGGTCGGCGGGTCGGTCGGCTGGGTGGCGGTGTTGCAGGTGACGCCGTTCAGCTTGAAGGTGGCGGGCACCGCGTTGGTGCCGCTGTAGGAGCCGTTGAAGCCGAAGGACGTCGAACCGCCGGTCGCGAGCGCCCCGTTGTAGGACATGCTCTTGGCGGTGACGGCGGCGCCGGACTGGGTGATGGTGGCGTTCCAGCCCTGGGTCACCTGCTGGTTGCCGGCGTAGGACCACTCCAGGGTCCACGAGGACGTCGGGTCGCCGGTGTTGGTGACGACGACGTTGGCGCCGAAGCCGGTGCTCCACTGGTTGGTGACGGAGTAGTCCACCTTGCAGCCGGGGGTGGCTGCGCCGGCGGTGGAGCCGAAGACCGTGGCGGTCGCTCCGGACGCTGCGATGAGGCCGAGGGCCGCCAGGAGGGCGGTACGGCTGGTGCGGCTCATGGGGGTGGGGATTCCTTTCTGGGGATTCTTCGGATGTACGTGACCGGCGGAGGTCACGGGGCGAGGGCGCGCAGGTGGTCGCGCAGCCCGATGCCGAATGCGGTGGGCGTGCCGTCGTACGAGGTGATCAGCGCGGGACCGGAGTTGCAGTTCCAGGTGTTCCAGGTCCAGCCCAGGTACGAGAGCCCGCGGTCGTCGAACCACTCCATGACGCGGTCGATGAACGCGTGCCCGCAGGTGTTCTCGCCGATCTCGCCCGCGAGGAGAGGCACTTGGGCGGCCACGGGGGCGAGGGTGTCGTTCCAGCACGTCTCGGTGGAACAGGTGTTGAAGTTGTAGACGTGCCAGGCGGCGGCCAGGTTCGCCGCCGGATCCGTGGGGCGGTACGTGAGCCACTGGCTCAGGTCGTTGGAGTACGCGATGCCCGGGACGAGGACGAGGTTCTTCGCCCCCGTGGCGCGGACCGCGTCCACCAGGTCCTGCATGCCGGCGACCTCGTACCCGATGCCGGGACAGGTGCCGCCGTCGCGCCAGCAGGTCCATGCCTGGGTCGCGGTGGAGGTCGCCCGGTCCGGATAGGGCTCGTTGAAGAGGTCGAGGACGACCCGCTTGTCGTTCTTGAAGGTGTTCGCCACCGAGGTCCAGAACGCCGGGGTGTACTGGGCGTTCGGCATCGGCTTCTGGCAGCTGGCGTGCACGTCGGCGCAGCCGGAGGAGTTTCCGGTGTACTGGCCGTGGGTCCAGTGCAGTTCGACGACCGGGGTCATGCCGTGGGCGAGGACCTTGGTCACCAGGTCCTTGACGGCGTCGATGTAGTTCGTGCCCCGGTACTCGGGCTTGATGTTGTCCAGGCCCAGCCAGCACTCCTCGTTGAGGGGGATGCGGACCGTGTTGGCCTTCCAGTCGGCGATCGCCTTGACGGAGGCGTCGTCGACCGGACCGTCCCAGATCCCGTAGCCCTGCACGCACATGAACTCGCCGCCGGAGCGGTTGACGCCGAGGAGTCGGCGGACAGCACCGTTCTGGTCGGTGAACTTGTTGCCGGTGACGGTGAGTTCGGGCGCGCCGGAGACCGGGGTGGGCGGCGGAGAGGTGGGCGGGGTGGTGGGTGGTGTGGTCGGGGGAGTGGTGGGCGGGGTGGTCGGAGGGTCGGTCGGGGGAGTCGTGGGCGGAGTGGTCGGAGGCGTACCGGTGGGCGGAGTGGTCGGCCCGTCCGCGTTGCAGGGCACACCGCCGAGCGTGAACGCGGTCGGGGCCGTGTTGGCCCCCGTCCACGAGGCGATGAAGCCCGTCGTCACCTGCGCGCCGGAGCCGAGAGAGGCGTTCCAGCTCTCGTTGACGACGGTCACGGCGGCGCCGGACTGGGTCCACTTGCCGCCCCAGCCCTGGCTGACCTGCTGGCCGGCCGGGAAGGAGAAGCCGAGGCTCCAGCCGTTCAGCGCCGTGCTGTTGTTCGTGACGGTGACGGCACCCTGGAAGCCTCCGGTCCACTGGTTGGTGACCGAGTACTCCACGGTGCAGACGGGTGCGGCCGCGGCTCCTGAGGCCGTACCCACGACGGCGAGCGCGGTGCTCGCCATCGTGACCGCTGCTCCTGAGAGCAGCGCGGTGAGACGTGGGGGTCGTCGCATGAGCGAGTCCTCACAGCGAGGGCACGCCCCCTACGGCGTGCCGACTGGATGGAATCGCTCCCACTGGTCGGGCAGACCGTAGCGGCAACGGCGGCCAAGCAAAAGAGGAGTTGGGGAAATTGCTCGTCGTTTGCCTTCGACTCTTCACGCATCTTGACGTGGTTGCGTCACGCTTGCACAGTGGGAGCGCTCCCACTGGTTCATGGCTTGTTCACGCACCCCCCGTACGGCCCGTTTCCCCGCACCACGACCGCGCTCCGTACGGCCCGCTCTTCGCACCACCCGACCTCCCGAGCCGCGAGGAGATCCACCCGCATGCAACGCCTGAGACCACGCCGCCCACGCAGGCACCTGACCGCCCTGACCGCCGCGCTCGCGCTCCCCCTCGGCCTGCTGGCCGCCGGCGCCGGAGCCGGCACCGCGCAGGCCGCCGCCATCGCGTGCAGCGTCGACTACAAGACCAACGACTGGGGTTCGGGCTTCACCGCCGAACTCACCCTCACCAACCGGGGCACCGCCGCCATCGACGGCTGGACCCTCACCTACTCCTACGCCGGTGACCAGAAGCTCACCAACGGCTGGAGCGGGGTCTGGTCCCAGACCGGAAAGAACGTCACCGTCACCAACGCCGGCTGGAACGGCACGATCGCCGCCGGCGCCGCCGTCACGGCCGGCGGCCAGTTCACGTACAGCGGCGCCAACGCCGCCCCGACGGACTTCGCCGTCAACGGCACGTTCTGCGCCGGCGCCCACCAGCCGCCGGTCGCCGTCCTCACCAGCCCCGCCGCCGGCGCGGTCTACGCCCAGGGCGACGCCGTCCCGCTCGCGGCCACCGCCGCCGCGGCCGACGGCGCCACCGTCGACAAGGTCGAGTTCTACAGCGACACGACCCTGCTCGGCACCGACACCACCGCGCCCTTCACCTACAGCGCCGCGGGCCTCGCCACCGGCGCCCACTCGCTCTACGCCAAGGCGTACGACAGCCAGGGCGCCTCCGGCGAGTCCGCCCCGGTCGGCATCACCGTCGCCGCCGGCCCCGCGCTCGTCGCCACCCCCGGCCAACTGGCCGTCCGCCAGGGCTCCACCGGCACCTTCGACCTCAAGCTGTCGAAGGCCCCGACGGCGAACGTGACCGTCACCGTGGCCCGCGCCTCGGGCAACACCGGTCTGACGGCCTCCCCGGCCACGCTCACCTTCACCCCGGCGAACTGGAACACGGCCCAGAAGGTGACCGTCACCGCCGCCGCGACCGGCACCGGCGTCGCCGTCTTCACCGCGACCGCCCCCGGCCACGCCGCGGCCGAGGTCCAGGCCACCCAGCTCGCCGCGGACTCCACCTACGACGCCCGCTTCCTCGACCTGTACGGGAAGATCACCAACCCGGCCAACGGCTACTTCTCGCCCGAGGGCATCCCGTACCACTCCGTCGAGACCCTGATCGTCGAGGCCCCCGACCACGGGCACGAGACGACCTCGGAGGCGTACAGCTACCTCATCTGGCTCCAGGCCATGTACGGCAAGATCACCGGCGACTGGGCCAAGTTCAACGGCGCGTGGGACACCATGGAGAAGTTCATGATCCCGACCCACGCCGACCAGCCGACGAACTCCTCCTACAACGCCTCGAAGCCCGCCACCTACGCCCCCGAGTGGGACCTCCCCTCGCAGTACCCGGCGCGCCTCGACTCCGGTGTCACCTCCGGCTCCGACCCGATCGCGGCCGAGCTGAAGAGCGCCTACGGCACCGACGACATCTACGGCATGCACTGGATCCAGGACGTCGACAACGTCTACGGCTTCGGCAACGAACCGGGCAAGTGCGCCGCCGGACCGACGGCGACCGGCCCCTCCTACATCAACACCTTCCAGCGCGGACCGCAGGAGTCCGTCTGGGAGACCGTCACCCACCCGACCTGCGACAACTTCTCCTACGGCGGCAAGAACGGCTACCTCGACCTCTTCACCGGGGACGCGTCCTACGCCAAGCAGTGGAAGTACACCAACGCCCCCGACGCCGACGCCCGCGCCGTCCAGGCCGCCTACTGGGCCGACCTCTGGGCCAAGGAGCAGGGCAAGGGCGCGCAGGTCTCCGCCACGGTCGGCAAGGCCGCCAAGATGGGCGACTACCTGCGGTACGCGATGTTCGACAAGTACTTCAAGAAGATCGGGAACTGCGTCGGCCCCACCGCCTGCCCGGCCGGCACCGGCAAGGACAGCTCCCACTACCTGATGTCCTGGTACTACGCCTGGGGCGGCGCCGTCGACACCTCCGCCGGCTGGTCCTGGCGGATCGGATCCAGTCACGCCCACGGCGGCTACCAGAACCCGCTCGCCGCGTACGCGCTCAGCGAGTACGCCCCGCTCAAGCCCAAGTCGACCACCGGGCAGGCGGACTGGGCGACCAGCCTCGACCGGCAGCTGGAGTTCTACCGCTGGCTCCAGTCCAGCGAGGGCGCCATCGCGGGCGGTGCCACCAACAGCTGGCAGGGCCGCTACGCCACCCCGCCGGCCGGCACCCCCACCTTCCACGGCATGTACTACGACGAGAAGCCCGTCTACCACGACCCGGCGTCGAACCAGTGGTTCGGCTTCCAGGCCTGGTCCATGGAGCGCGTCGCCGAGTACTACCAGCAGACCGGTGACACCGCCGCGAAGACCGTCCTCGACAAGTGGGTCTCCTGGGCGCTGTCCAAGACCACCATCAACCCCGACGGCACCTTCCGCATCCCGTCCACCCTCCAGTGGTCCGGCGCGCCCGACACCTGGAACGCGGCGAACCCCGGCGCCAACAACGGCCTGCACGTCACCGTGGCCGACTACACCAACGACGTCGGCGTCGCCGCCGCCTACGCCAAGACCCTGACCTACTACGCGGCCAAGTCCGGCCACGCGGAGGCCAAGCGGGTCGCCAAGGCCCTGCTCGACGGCATGTGGGACCACCACCAGGACCCGCTCGGCATCGCCGTCGAGGAGACCCGCGCCGACTACAACCGCTTCGACGACCCGGTCTACGTCCCGAGCGGCTGGACCGGCGTGATGCCGAACGGCGACGCGGTGAACAACACCTCCACCTTCGCCTCGATCCGCTCCTTCTACCAGGACGACCCGGCCTGGCCGAAGATCGAGGCCTACCTGGCGGGCGGCGCCGCCCCCGTCTTCACCTACCACCGGTTCTGGGCCCAGGCGGACATCGCCCTGGCCATGGGCTCGTACGCGGAGCTGCTCGAATAACAGCCCGCCCCGCGAGAGCGGGCTCCGCGTACGACGAGGCCGGGCGGTCCCCGAAGGGGGCCCGCCCGGCCTTCGGCTTAGGCGGGTGGGGATATTCAGGACATTGGATCCGAGACCTTGGATCCTGGATCCAACCTCCTGGATCCAACCTCCTGGATCCAACCTCCTGGATCCAACCTCCTGGATCAGGCGTTTGGGATCCCGGATCCGAGCTCGTGGATCCGATCTATGGGATCCGATCCCCCGGATCCCGGATCCCGGAGGTTGGATCCAGGATCCAGACCGCCGGTGATCCATTGACCCCACGCCGACCCCCCTCTTACGTTCTCGTTCGGACATGCGGCCGTTGGCCGAAATCTCGAACGAGAGGATTCTCCGTGTCACTTCCCGAGCGCACCGCCCGCTTCACCCTCGACCCCGACTTCACCGTCGGCCCCGTCGACCCCCGCCTCTTCGGCTCCTTCGTCGAGCACCTCGGGCGCTGTGTCTACACCGGCGTGTACGAGCCCGGCCACCCCGCCGCCGCCGCCGACGGCCTGCGCACCGACGTCCTCGACCTCGTGCGCGAGCTGGGGGTGACGGCCGTCCGCTACCCCGGCGGGAACTTCGTCTCGGGGTACCGGTGGGAGGACGGTGTGGGGCCGGCCGAGGAGCGGCCGCGGCGGCTGGACGTCGCCTGGCGGTCGACCGAGTCGAACCGGTTCGGGCTGAGCGAGTTCATGGGGTTCCTGCGGAAGCTGGGGCCGCAGGCCGAGCCGATGATGGCCGTGAACCTCGGCACCCGGGGCATCGCGGAGGCGATGGACCTCGTCGAGTACGCCAACCACCCCGGCGGCACGGCCCTCTCCGACCTGCGGGTGAGCCACGGCGACAAGGACCCGTTCGGCATCCGCCTGTGGTGCCTGGGGAACGAGATGGACGGCACCTGGCAGACGGGGCAGAAGACCGCCGAGGAGTACGGCCGGCTCGCCGCCCAGACGGCCCGCGCGCTGCGCCAGATCGACCCGGACCTGGAACTCGTCGCCTGCGGCAGCTCCGCCCGTGACCTGCCGACCTTCGCGGCCTGGGAGGCGACGGTGCTGGCGGAGACGTACGAGGTGGTCGACCACGTCTCGCTGCACGCCTACTACGAGGAGACGGACGGCGACCGGGACTCCTTCCTCGCCTCCGCCGTCCACATGGAGGCGTTCATCGAGGAGGTCGTCGCCACCTGCGACCACGTGGCCGCGCGGCTGAAGTCGGAGAAGCGGCTCACGCTCTCGTTCGACGAGTGGAACGTCTGGTACCAGCGCCGTCCCAACCCGCACCCCTTCGACGACTGGCAGGAGGCGCCGCGGCTCCTGGAGGACGTCTACACGGTCACCGACGCGGTCGTCTTCGGCTCGCTCGTCATCACGCTGCTGCGGCACGCCGACCGGATCGCCGTGGCCTGCCTGGCCCAGCTCGTGAACGTGATCGCGCCGATCATGACCGAGCCCGGCGGGCCCGCGTGGCGGCAGACGACCTTCTATCCGTTCGCCCAGGCCGCGCGGTACGGACGCGGGACCGTGCTCGACGTGCGGCCGGTCTCGCCGGCGTACCGCACCGAGAAGTACGGCGAGGTGCCGCTGCTGCACGCGACCGCCGTGCGGGCGGAGGACGGGAGCGTGACGGTCTTCGCGGTCAACCGCGACCGGCACCGGGCGCTGCCGCTCGACGTGACGCTGCGCGGCTTCGGCCTGGCCGAGGTGGTGGAGCACAGCGCGCTCGCCGACGCCGATCCGGAGGCCCGCAACACCCTGGCCGCGCCCGACCGGGTGGTGCCCCACGCGGTGGCCGGCACGGAGCTCGTGGGCGGGGTCCTGAGGGCGGTCCTGGAGCCGATGTCCTGGAACGTCATCCGGCTGGCCTGACCGGCCCCTCTTTGAATCCTTTCACTGTGGTGGGGTGCGCCCGGGGTTCGAAGCGCTTCGAAAGATCCTGTCCGAAGCGTTGACGTGGCTGACGGGCAACCCTACGGTGACCCAGCAAGCGCTTTCCTGAAACGTTCTAATCACGCGCGGGAGGACGAACTGTGCGTACTCATGGCACTGTCGACCGTCGGAGTCTGCTGAAGATCACGGGTGGCTCGGTGGCGGCACTCGGCCTGACCGCGGCGGGCTGCGGAGGCGGCTCCGACTCCGCCGGCGGCGACGGAACCGTCACCATCCGGTACACCTGGTGGGGTTCCGACGACCGCGCCAAGCGGATCAACCAGTCGATCGCCCTCTTCGAGAAGAAGTACCCGAAGATCAAGGTGAAGACCGACTTCCAGCCGTACGCCGACTTCTGGAAGAAGTTCAACACCCAGGCGTCCGGCGGCAACACGCCCGACGTCTTCCAGAACGCCATCGGCTTCCTGCGCAAGTACGACGCCAAGAACGTCCTCCTCGACCTGCGCGAGCAGGTCGAGGCCGGGAACCTCCGCCTGGAGGGCTTCCGGGCCGGCCTGGAGAAGTTCGGAGAGGTCGACGGCAAGCTCGTCGGCGTCCCCGTCGGCTCCAACTCGATGGCCCTCGTCGTCGACGAGACCGTCTTCGCCAAGGCCAAGGTCACCCCCAAGCCCGGCTGGACCTGGGACGAGTACCACGACGCCCTGGCGAGGATCCAGGAGACGGCCGGCCGGGCCGGCGACGCCGGACCCTACGGGATCATGTACCTGTACGACCTGTTCCTGCGCCAGCAGGGCAAGGCCTTCTTCACCGCCTCCGGACTCGGCTTCACCGAGGCCGATCTGACGGACTGGTGGAACAAGGCCGCCGAACGCGTGAAGTCCGGCGTCTACGCCGACCCGAAGAAGACCATCCAGGCCAAGCCGAAGTCGGCGGTCACCGCCGAACTCGCCGGCTGCGAGTTCACCTGGGACAACTTCACCGTCCGCTACGCCTCCGAGGGCAAGAGCCGGTACGGCCTCGCGCCCATCCCCACCACCGACGGCAAGCGCACCGGCCAGTACCTCGGCTCGCTCATGCTCAGCGCCTCCAAGCGCACCAAGCACCCCAAGGAAGTCGCCCAGTTCATCGACTTCATGGTCCACGACCCCGAGGTCGGCGCGATCATGGGCTACGACCGCGGCGTCCCCGCCACGGAGGCGCAGAACGCGGCCTACGTCCCCACCGACGAGGTCGGCAAGCAGATCGCCGCGTACGAGAAGCAGCTCGTCGAGAGCCGTGTCCTGGAGCCGATCACCCCGCACCCGGCCGGCGCCGACGTCTGCGAGGCGGCCTTCCTGCGCCTGTCCGAGGAGATGTCCCTCGGCACCCGGACCGTCGCCGACGCGGTGAAGCAGTACTTCACCGAGGCGAAGACGGCCCTCTCGGCCTGATGGACGCCGCCGTGACCACCGCACCGAACCCCGCCGCGCCGGAGTCCCCGGCGGCGGCCCCGCCGGGGGAGGGGGCCGCGCCCGCGGTCCCCGCCCCCTCGGTCGGGCGCCCCCGCCGGACGGCGGGCCGCGCCCCCCGGCGCCGCAACGCCCGCGAGAACCTCGCCGGCTACCTCTTCATGTCCCCCTGGATCACCGGCTTCCTGCTGCTGACCGCGGGGCCCATGGCCGTCTCGCTCTACTTCGCCTTCACCGACTACAACCTCTTCGATGCCCCCCGCTGGATCGGGCTCGACAACTTCACCGAGATGTTCGGCGACCCCCGCTGGCGCACCTCCGTCGAGGTCACCGGCTGGTACGTGGTCCTCGGCACCCCGCTGAAGCTGGCCGCCGCCCTCGGCGTCGCCCTCCTCCTCAACCAGAGCCGGCGCGGACAGGGCTTCTACCGGGCCGCGTTCTACGCCCCCTCGCTCATCGGCGCCAGCGTCTCCATCGCCATCGTCTGGCGCGCCCTCTTCGCCGACAACGCGCCCGTCGACCGGGCCCAGCAGCTGATCGGCCTCGACCCGGGCGGCTGGATCGGCGACCCCGACAAGATCATCTACGCTCTGGTGGCGCTCACCGTCTGGCAGTTCGGCGCTCCCATGGTCATCTTCCTCGCCGGGCTCAAGCAGGTGCCCCGCGAGCTGTACGAGGCCGCGCAGATGGACGGCGCCGGACCGTGGCGCAGGTTCTGGAGCATCACCCTGCCGATGATCTCCCCGGTGCTCTTCTTCAACGTGCTCCTGGAGACCATCCACTCCTTCCAGATCTTCGGCTCCGCCTACATCATCGGAAGCCAGGGCAACGCCTGCGGTCCGGCCGACGGCACCCTCGTCTACACCTGCTACCTCTACGTCCAGGGCTTCGAGAACAGCCGGATGGGCCTCGCCTCCGCCATGGCCTGGATGCTGCTGCTCGCCGTCGGCCTGGTCACGGCGGTCCTGTTCTGGTCCCAGCGGCGCTGGGTGCACTACGAGGAGGGGGGCCGATGAGCCTCGTCCGTACCGGAGCGCGGGGCTTCCGTGCCGGGTCTCTCGCCTGGCACCTCGGCTCGCTGGCCGTCCTCGCGGTGGTGCTCTACCCGGTGATGTGGGTGATCGGCGGGTCGTTCAAGCCGAACGACGAGATCGTCGGCAGCCTGAACGTCCTGCCGACGGACCCCATCACCGACAACTACCGGCGGCTCGCCGACGGCATCGCCGACATCCCCATCTCCACCTTCTTCGGCAACTCGCTCTTCCTGGCCCTCGCTTCGGTCGTCGGCGTGCTGGTCTCCAGCTCGCTCGCCGCCTACGCCTTCGCCAAGATCGGCTTCGCCGGCCGCAATCTGCTCTTCACGCTGATGATCGGCACCCTGCTGCTGCCGTACCACGTGCTGCTCATCCCGCAGTACGTGCTCTTCCAGAAGCTCGAACTCATCAACACGTACACGCCGTTGCTGCTCGGCAAGTACCTCGCCACGGATGCCTTCTTCGTCTTCCTGATGGTGCAGTTCATGCGCGGGCTGCCGAAGGAGCTGGACGAGGCGGCCCGGCTCGACGGGTGCGGGCACCTGCGGACGTACTGGTCGATCGTGCTGCCGCTGTGCCGGCCGGCGCTGATCACCAGCGCGATCTTCACCTTCATCAACGCGTGGAACGACTTCATGGGCCCGCTGATCTACCTCAACGAACCCGAGAAGTACACCGTGTCGCTGGGCCTCAAGATGTTCGTCGACCAGGACGGCGTCGCCAACTACGGCGGCATGATCGCGATGTCGCTGGTGGCGCTGCTGCCCGTGGTCGCCTTCTTCCTCGCCTTCCAGCGGTACCTGATCGACGGCATGGCCACCTCGGGGCTCAAGTGACCACCGCCGGCGCCCCGGTGCGCGGCGCGCGCTTCCTCGCTCGCTTCGCCGTCTTCGCCGAGTGCCTGCTGACGGGGGTGTGGATCGCCGTCGCCGCGCTCCCGCTCGTCACCCTGCCGGCGGCGCTCGCCGCCGGCGCCGGGCACCTGCGGCGCACCGTCGAGGACCAGGAGACCGGGCTGCGCTCCTTCGCCGCCGAGCTGCGCGGCGCCCTGCGGGGCGGCGGCTGGGCGGTGGGCCTGGCCTGGTGGGCGGCGCTCGCCCTGGTCGGGGCCGACCTCGCGCTCGTACGGGCGCTGCCGGTGCCCGGCGGGCGCGCGGCCGGGGCCCTCGCGATCCTCGCGGTGCTCTGGGCGACCGTCACCGTGCTCCGGGCGGCCACCGCCTGGCGGCCGGGCGCGACCTGGCGGGCGCTGCTCCCGGGCGCCTGGCGCCGCTCGCTGCGGGACCCGACCGGCTCCCTGCTCGTCGTCTGCGGCCTGGCGGTCGTCGCCGCCTCCGCCTGGTTCTCCGCCCCGCTGGCGCTGCCCGCCCTGGGCCTCCTGGTCGCCGGGGCCCTCGCCGCCGAGCGCCGTACGGGCGCCCCCGCGGCCGTCTGACCCCCTTGCCCCTCTCCGGGGCGGGGGCTCCCGGGCCGGGACCGCCGCGCCGGGCGGCGCGGGCCCGCCGGCCCGCGGGACCGCGCGCCCGGCTCCGTACCCACGTGCACATGTACCCCACGTGCGCAGACACTCACGTGCGCAGACACCCACGTGCACACGCACCCCGTGTGCCTACGCGTCCCACGCGCACGCGTACCCGCGTACCTCCCCCTATCCCCGCACCCCCGCACCCCCGCGCCTCCTCCGCGCCTCCTCCGCTCCTCCCCTCCCTCGGGCGTGCCGCAGGCGTGCCCTCGAAAGGAGTCCACGTGTCCTCGATACCTCGTCGTTCCCTCCTCAAGGCGGCGGCCGTCGCCGGTGCCGCCGCCCAGTTCAGCTGGGCGCTCGGGCGGAGCGAGGCGCAGGCCGCGCCCGCCGCCGAGCCGGCCGCCGAGGAGCGGCCCGCGAGCATCACCTGGCTGGAGCCGGGCGGGCTCGGGGCCGCCGGCGGGTCGACCTTCGGGGTCGCCTGGCCGAAGGGCGTGCACCCGGGGGACCGGGAGTTCGCGCTCACCACCGCCGACGGGGCCCCCGTGCCCGTACAGACGTGGACGACCGCCCGCTGGCCCGACGGGTCGCTGAAGTGGACCGCGCACGCGGTGGGGCCCGAGGCGGCCGGGGCCGAGCGGTACGCGCTCGCGCCCGGTGCGCCCGCGGCCGGCGCGCGGCAGGTCGCCGTCACCGAGACCGACCGCAGGATCACCGTCGACACCGGTGTCGTCAAGGCCGTGCTGTGGAAGGACGGCGGCAAGCTCGTCGAGTCCCTCACCCGCGACGGAGTGAGGATCGCCACCGACGGGCGGCTCGTGCTGCTGCGGCAGAGCGACCTCGACGACGGCGACCAGGGGAACGCCAAGTGGGAGCGGTTCGACGGCGAGATCTCCGGCGCCGTCGTCGAACAGGCCGGTCCCGTACGGGCCGTGGTCCGGATCGACGGCAAGCACCGCAAGGGAAGCCGGAGTTGGCTGCCGTTCTCCGTCCGGCTCTACTTCTACGCCGGCTCCGAGGCCCTCCGGATGATCCACACGATCACCTACGACGGCGACCAGAACAAGGACTTCATCCGCGGACTCGGCGTCCGCTTCACCGTCCCGATGCGCGACGCCTCCTACGACCGGCACGTCCGTCTCGCCGGCGAGGGCGCGGGCTTCCTCACCGAGGCCGTCCAGGGCATCACCGGTCTGCGCCGCGACCCCGGCGCCGCCGTCCGCGCCGCGCAGGTCAAGGGGGAGCGGCTGCCCGACCCGGCCACCTGGGACCAGCGGGTCACCAGCCGGCTGCAGTACATCCCCACGTGGGGCGACTACACGCTCTCGCAGCTCACCGCGGACGGGTTCGGCATCCGCAAGCGCACACAGGACGGTCACGGGTGGATCCCCGCCGGCGGCGGGCGGCGCGCCGGCGGATTCGGTTACGTCGGGGGCGTGAGCGGTGGCCTCTCCTTCGGGCTGCGGGACTTCTGGCAGAAGCACCCCGCGCAGCTCGACGTCCGGGGCGCGGCGGGCGACGAGGCCGAGGTCACCCTCTGGCTCTGGTCGCCCGAGGCACAGCCCATGGACCTGCGCTTCTACCACGACGGCATGGGTCAGGACACCTTCCCCGAGCAGCTCGAAGGCCTCAACATCACCTACGAGGACTACGAGCCCGGCTTCGGGACCCCCTACGGCATCGCCCGCACCAGCGAGCTGATGTTCTGGGCCAACGCCGCCACCCCGACCGCGAGCGCCCTCGTCGCCCAGGCCGCCGCCGTCCGCGTCCCGCCGCAGCTCGCCGCGAGCCCCGAGGACCTGGTCCGGGCCCGCGTCTTCGGCGGACTGTTCTCGCCGGTCGACCGCTCCACCCCCGCGAAGGCGCGGATCGAGGACCGGCTCGACTACCTCTTCGCCTACTACAAGGACCAGGCCGAACAGCGCCGTTGGTACGGCTTCTGGGATTACGGCGACATCATGCACACGTACGACGAGGACCGGCACCAGTGGCGGTACGACGTCGGCGGCTACGCCTGGGACAACTCCGAGCTCTCGCCCGACCTGTGGCTCTGGTACGCCTACCTGCGCTCCGGCCGCTCCGACGTCTTCCGCTTCGCCGAGGCCATGACCCGGCACACCGGCGAGGTCGACGTCTACCACCTGGGCCAGTGGGCCGGGCTCGGCACTCGCCACGGCGTCCAGCACTTCGCGTGCAGCGCCAAGCAGCAGCGGATCTCGACCGCCGTCTACCGTCGGCCCTACTACTTCCTCACCGCCGACGAGCGCGTCGGCGACCTCATGCACGACCTGGTCGACTCCGACGAGACCTTCCTCGTCCTCGACCCCATCCGCAAGATCCGCACCGAGCCCTACACCCCCGACCGCCACGCCCTCTCCATCGGCTTCGGCACCGACTGGAGCGGTCTCGCCGCCGCCTGGCTCACCGAGTGGGAGCGCGGCGGGCCCAAGGCGGCGAAGGCGGAGGCGCGGCTGCGCTCCACCATGGAGACCATCGCCGCCCAGCCGAACGGCTTCGTGCAGGGCACGGGCCTCTACGACCTCGACACCGGCCGCTTCGCGGTCGCCGAGCAGCCCGTCGTCGGCGTCTCCCACCTCTCCGCCATGTTCGGCCTCGTCGAGATGTGCGCGGAGCTCATCGACCTCGTCGACATGCCGGACTTCAGGTCCGCCTGGCTCGACTACTGCCGCTACTTCAACGCCTCCAAGACCGAACAGGCCGCCCGCTACGGCAAGAACTTCGGCACCCTCCTCCTCTTCCAGGGCCACTCCCGCCAGGACGCCTACGCCGCCGCCCAGCTGAACGACGCCCAGCTCGCCCAGCGCGCCTGGGCCAGGTTCGACAAGAGCGACGGCTACACGTCCGCGATGGTCTGGGACAAGACCCCCGTCCAGGGGCCGGCGGCCCTCGAACCCGGCTACGAACACCTCTGGATCAGCACCAACACCACCGCCCTCTACGGCCTCGCCGCCATCCAGAACCTCGCCCTCGTCGGCGACCACCTCCCCAAGTGACGGACAGGAGAAGCCCGATGAAGAGGACCGTGGTCCTCGCGGCGAGCCTGCTCGCGCTCCTCGCCGCCACCGCACCCGCCACCGCCCACGCCGCCACCCCGTACGGCCAGGGCCTCGACCACTGCACCCCGGCCGCCGAAACCGGCGCCCTCGCCTGCCACTTCGACCTGCCGCCCGGCACGTACGACGTCACCGTCACCCTCGGCGGCGACACCGCGGGGGCGACCGCGATCAGCGGCGAGACCCGGCGCGCCCTGCTCGCCGAGACCGCGACCGGGGCCGGCGAACGCGTCCGCCGCTCCTTCACCGTCGACGTCCGCGACCCCGAGGGCGAGCCCACCGGCGCCACCGGCACTCCCGGCCTCGACCTGCTGCTCGGCGGCGCCGCCCCGAGGGTGGAGGCCCTCCGGGTCACTCCCGCCCCCACGGCCACCCGCCTCTTCCTGATCGGCGACTCCACCGTCTGCGACCAGCCCGGCGACCCGTACACCGGCTGGGGCCAGCGGCTGCCCGTCCACCTGAAGCGGGGGGTGGCCGTCGCCAACCACGCCGACGGCGGCGAGAGCACCGTCACCTTCCTCGCGAACCCGGCCCTCTTCGACCGGGTGGAGGCCGCGATACGCCCCGGTGACCCGGTCCTGATCCAGCTCGCCCACAACGACAAGCAGACCGACGCCGCCGGCTACCGGGCCAACCTCACCACCCTGGTGGAGCGGGTGCGGGCCCGGGGCGGCGAGCCCGTCCTCGTCACCCCGATCGTCCGCCGCTGGTTCAACGCGGACGGCACCCTGGACAACGGCATCGCCCTGCTCGTCAACGGCCTCGGCGTCGACCACCCGGCCGAGATCCGGGCCCTCGCCACCGCCCTGGCCACCCCGCTGATCGACCTCACGGCCCTCACCAGGGCCCGCGTCGAACAGCTCGGCCCCGAGCCCTCCAAGGCGCTCTACCTGACGACCGAGAAGCGGGACAACACCCACACCTCGGTCCGCGGCGCCACCGAGTACGCGGCGCTCGTCGCCGCCGAGTTGAGGGCCCAGGGCCTGCTGCCCGAGCGGGCGCTCCGCCGGGGGACCGTCCGCCAGGGATAGTCCGGCCCCGGTGTCCGGGCCGGCTCAGACGTCGCGGTGGCGGACCGCCGCCACCGCGACGGCGAGCCCGGCCACGCCCCAGGCGCCGAGGACCGTCCACGCCTCCGCCACCGTCGCCGGGTACTTCTCCATGACCGGCAGCGCCGGGTCGCGGACGAGCGTCGCCCAGGCGTCCAGGGGCAGCAGATGGCCCGTCTCCCTGACCCAGCGGTACGTGTCGCCCTGGAACAGCGCGGGCAGCAGCACGAGCACGCCGATCACCGTGACGGCGGCCCCGGCCGCGTGGCGCACCAGCGCGCCCGACGCCATGCCCACGAGCCCGCACACCGGCGCGAGCAGCGCGGACGCGGCGACGGCCCGCGCCGCGCCCGGATCCGACAGCGACAGCCCGCCGTGGTCCCGCAGCAGCGCCTGCGTCGCCGCGAACGACGCCAGGGCCACACCGGCGCCGAAGACCAGCAGCACCGCCGTCACCACGACCGCCTTCGCCGCGACGACCGACCGCCGGTCCGGCACGGCGGCGAACGTGGTGCGCGCCAGGCCCGTCGCGTACTCGCCGGACAGCGCGGCCGCGCCGAGGCAGGCGGCGAGCACCATCAGCAACTGCCAGGCGGGATCGACGAACGCGGTCCCGAGCGCGTCGAACGCGAAGGGAGCGGGGTCGGGCGCGCCGTCCCGTCCCGGGCGCGGACCCCGGTCGAGCCGGTCGGCGTTCGACCGGGCCGCGTTGACGCAGATCCCGGTCACCACGAGGCCGCCCAGGCCGAGGGCGTACGGGGTCGAGCGCAGCGACCACAGTTTGATCCACTCCGAGCGGAGCAGGTGGCGGAAGAGCGCCCGGACCGGCGGCGGGGCGAGGTGGCGGACGGGGGCGGTGGCGCTCATCGGGCGGACTCCTCACGGCGGGACACGGGCGGTACGCGCGGGGGAGCGGCCGGGTGTTCCGGGTGTCCGGTCCCCGGCCCGGCGGGCTGCGCGGCACCGAACTCGACCCGGTCGGCGGTCAGTTCCAGGAACACCTTCTCCAGTGAGGCCGTCGTGGCGGTCAGTGCGTGCAGCCGTACGCGGTGCGCGTGCGCGAGGTCGCCGACGCGTTCGGCGCCCACGCCGGTCACCGTCCAGGCGCCGTCATCCGCCTCCCGGAGCACCGCTCCGGGTTCGGCCCGCAGCGCGTCGGCGAGGGCCGACGGGTCCGGGGTGCGGACCGTGACGGTCGTGCCCCCGCCCCGCGCGGCGAAGACGGCGAGCGGCTCGGCCGCGACCACCCGGCCCCGGCCCACCACGAGCAGGTCGTCGGCGGTGTGCTCCATCTCGCCCATGAGGTGGCTGGAGACCAGGACCGCCCGGCCCTCCGCGGCCAGCGACCGGAACAGGCCGCGCACCCACCGCACGCCCTCCGGATCGAGGCCGTTGAGCGGCTCGTCGAAGAGGAGGACCGGAGGGTCGCCGAGGAGCGCGGCGGCGATCCCGAGCCGCTGCTTCATGCCCAGGGAGAAGCCGCCGATCCGCCGGCCGGCCGCCGCGGCGAGACCCACGGACCCGAGGACCTCCTCGACCCTGCGGGCCGGAAGCCCGTTGCCGTGGGCCAGCGCGCAGAGGTGGGCGCGGGCGGTGCGGCCCCCGTGCACGTCGTGGGCGTCGAGGAGGGCGCCGACGTGCCGGAGGCCGCGCGGCCGGTCGCGGAACGGCCGCCCGTCGACCGTCACCGTGCCGGAGGTCGGCGTCGTGAGACCGAGGATCATGCGCAGGGTGGTGGACTTGCCCGCCCCGTTGGGTCCGAGGAAGCCGGTCACACGGCCCGGCCGGACGGTGAAGGACAGCCGGTCGACCGCGGTGACGGGGCCATAGCGTCTGGTGAGTGCGTTCGCTTCGATCACGCCGTCCACGCTGCCCCCGGACCGCCCCTCCCCGCATCGGCCGGCGGGCGCGCTCCAGGGCCCGCCGTGCCGCCCACGGGCGTAAGCCCCCGGGCCGATGCGCCGTCCCCGGGCGCTTCCTAGGATTCCCGCATGACCGTTCCCCCGGCCGTGACCCGCGCGCTCACCTGGGTCGCCGCCCTCGCCTACCTGGCGGTGCCGACCGTCGTGGTCCTGCACACCGCGGAGCCCACCGGGATCCGCCTGGCGCTCCCCGTGCTGTCGGCGGCCCTGGTCGTGCCGCTCTTCCCGCGCCACCCGGGGACCGCGCTCGGCGTGCTGCTCGCCGGTTCGGCCCCGGCCGCGATCGCCGCCTCCTCGCGGATCGCCGCCGTGTACTCGCCCGGCACGACCGCCGGCTGGCAGCTCGGCCAGGCGCAGGCGCTCCTCGCCGCCCTCGGCGTGGCGTACGTGGCCGCCACCCGCCGGCCCCGCGCCGCCGCCGCGGCGGCCGCCGCGACCCTCGCCGTCCAGGCCCTCTCCCTGGTGTTCGCGCGCACGGGCGCGGACACGCACGTCTCGCACCTCGTCGTCCTCGGGCTCACCACCGCGCTGGCGTGGACGGGCGGGCACCTGCTGCGCGAGCGGCGCCGGCACGCCCGGGAGCTGCGGTCCAGGGAGGCGGCCGAGGCCGTCACGGCGGAACGGCTCCGCATCGCCCGCGAGCTGCACGACATGGTGGCCCACAGCATCGGCGTCATCACCATCCAGGCCGGTGTCGGCCGCCGGGTCGCCGGGGCACGGCCGGAGGAGGCCCACCGGGCGCTCGCCGCCATCGAGAGCACCGGGAAGGACACCCTGGCCGGGCTGCGCCGGATGCTCGTCGCCCTCCGCGCGGACGACCCCGAGGCCGCGCCGCGCGAACCCGCGCCCGGCCTCGCGGACCTCGACCGGCTCGTCGCGGCGACCGCCGACGCGGGCGTGCGCGTCGGCCTGGAGCGGCGCGGCACGCCCCGTGGGCTCCCGCCGGACGTGGAACTCGCCGTGTACCGGATCGTGCAGGAAGGAGTCACCAACGTGGTGCGGCACGCGCACACCGACGCCTGCCGGGTCGTCGTCGACCTGAGCGGTGACGCGGTCGGCGTCGAGATCACGGACGACGGCCCCGGCCTCCCGGCCCGGAGCGGCGGCCGCGGGGACGGCCGGCAGGGGTCCGGCGCCGGCTACGGCATCACCGGCATGCGCGAGCGGGCCGCGCTCCTGCGCGGCGAGTTCACGGCCGGACCGAGGCCGGGCGGCGGGTTCCGCGTCGCGGCCCGCCTGCCCGTCCCGGAGGAGGCCCGGTGACGGCCGCCCCGGTCCGGCTCCTCCTCGTCGACGACCAGCCCCTCATCCGGGCGGGCCTGCGCCTGCTCGCCGCCGAGACGCCCGACCTCGACGTGGTCGGCGAGGCCGCCGACGGCGCCGAGGCGGTCGCCCTGGCCGAGCGGACCCGGCCCGACGTGGTGCTGATGGACGTACGGATGCCGGGCATGGACGGCATCGAGGCGACCCGGCTCATCTCCGAGGGCCCCAGCGGCGCCCGGGTGCTGGTCCTCACCACCTTCGACGACGACGAGAACGTGTACGGGGCGCTGCGCGCCGGAGCGTGCGGCTTCCTCGTCAAGGACATGGACCTCGACGACATCCTGGGCGCCGTCCGGGTGGTCGCGGGCGGGGACGCGCTGATCGCCCCGGCCGTGACGACCCGCCTGATCGCCGCCTTCGCCCGGCAGCCCGCCCCCGTCGTCCCCGCTGCCCGGCCCCTCCCGGAGGCCGTCACCGACCGCGAGCGGGAGGTGCTCACCCTGGTGGGGCGCGGACTGTCCAACCACGAGATCGCCGGGGAGCTCTTCATCAGCCCGGCCACCGCCAAGGCCCACGTGGCCCGGCTGCTCGGCCGGCTCGCCGCCCGCGACCGCGTCCACCTGGTGATTCTCGCGTACGAGTTCGGGCTCGTGGGCCCCGGCCGGTGAGCCGCGGGCGGCCGCAGGATGCCGCTGATCACCGCCGCCGTGCTCCGTCGCGGCGGCGCCATCGCCTTCCCGGGCGGAAACAGTCCAAGGACGTCCTCGACCCCTTCGACTACCGCGACCCCGTCGACCAGAGCCTCGACATCCTGCGCGCGGTCCTCGCGATCGCGGTGATCCGGCGGGTGACGTCCGGTCGGCCCGCCGGTCCGCTGCCCTACGTCACCATGACCCGAGCGGCGCGAAGGAGAGCGAGAAGGACGCCGGGGCCGCCTCCAGGCGGTGCTCGGGCAGCACGCCCGGGCCGCAGGACTGCGACCCGATGCCGTGCAGCGCGTGGTCCAGGTTCAGCCACAGCGTGTCGCCCGGCACCAGGTCGGGGCGGTGAGCGGCGGCGTCCAGCTCCGCGTGCGTCCAGCGGCGGGCGGTGAACCAGAACGACGGCTCGCCCTCGATCCGCAGTCCCGCGCCTCCGCCCGTCAGCTCCAGCCACCGGGTGTCGATCCGGGCGCCGTTCTCCTGCGGGCGCACGTACGGGGTCTGCAGGCCGGCCACCGTGGACCCCCAGGTCCCGAGGCGGGCCGCCGCGCGGGTGTCCGGGTACGCCTCGCCGGGGCCGCCGCCGTACCAGTCGGCCCGGTCGAGCGCGGCCGGAAGGCCGAGCCGGACGCCGAGCCGGGGGAGCGGCACCGGCCAGTCGCCCTCGGGCGCCACGTCCACGCCGAGCCGCACCGCCGTGCCGTCCGAGGTCCAGCGGTACGTGACGGCGAGACCGACGTCGCGGGCCGCGGGCGCCACCCGGGCCCGCACCGTCACCCCCTCGCCGTCCACGGCCACCCCGTCCGTGCGGTGCCGCATCCGGTGCAGGCCCAGCTCCCGCCACAGCGGGCCGAAGCGGGCGTCGGGCTGCCACGGCGCGCCCTCGTCGTTGTCCGTCGGCGCCCGCCACACGTCGAGGCCGAAGCCGGTGACCGGCTGCCCCGCCAGGAGCAGCGGCACGCCGGTGCGGGCGTCGAGGACCGCCGGTCCGAGGGCGATCCGGCCGCCGTCCGCGACGGCGGCGACCCGCGCGCCGAGGCCCCGGGCCCGCCGCGGTGCCGCCGCCGGCAGCTGGCCCCACGCGACCTCGTGCCCGGCCGGTGCCCAGGCCGTCGCCTTCGCGAGCAGCGCGCGTACCGTCCACACGCCCTCGGCGCCGGCCGGGTGCTCCGGCACGGCCGGGAGCTCCACCTCGGCCTGCTCCCCGGGCGCCGACGGCGGTACGTCCAGGGCCCCTTCCGCCACCACCGCGCCGTCCGCCAGGAACTCCCACGCGAAGGCGAACCCCGACAGGTCCGCCACGTCGTGGAGGTTGGTCACCCGGGCCGTGCCCGCCCGTCCGCCCGGCTCGATCCGGACCGGCTCGATCACCTTCTTGTACGCGGCCAGGCCCGGCGAGGGCGTGCGGTCGGGGAAGAGCAGGCCGTCACAGACGAAGTTCCCGTCGTGCAGCTCCTCGCCGAAGTCGCCGCCGTAGCCGTACCCGTGGACCGGGTGCGCCAGGCCGTGGTCGATCCACTCCCACACGAAGCCGCCCTGGCAGCGCTCGTACCGCTCGAAGAGCCGCTGGTACTCGTCGAGCCCGCCCGGGCCGTTGCCCATCGCGTGCGCGTACTCGCAGAGGACGAAGGGGAGTTCGCGGCGGCGCTCCGGTCCCTCGTCCGCGCGCCGGCCGATCTCCTCGACCTCGGCGTGCGGCGGGTACATCCGGGAGTACACGTCCACGTCGGCGCAGGAGCGGTCGCCCTCGTAGTGCACCGGCCGTGAGGGGTCCCGGTCGTGGATCCAGCGCGCCATCGCGCCGAGGCCGGCGCCCGTGCCGCACTCGTTGCCGAGCGACCACAGCACCACCGACGGATGGTTCTTGTCCCGCTCGACCAGCCGGGCCGCCCGGTCGAGCAGCGCGGGCGTCCACCGCTCGTCGTCCACCGGATTGCCGCGCCAGTCCAGCTCCTCGAAGCCGTGCGTCTCCAGGTCGCCCTCGTCGATCACCCACAGCCCGTAGGAGTCGCACAGGTCGAGGAAGGCCGGGTGCGGCGGATAGTGCGAGGTCCGTACCGCGTTGATGTTGTGACGCTTCATCAAGTCCACGTCGGCGCGCATCGTTTCGAGATCCAGCGTCCGGCCGGTCTCGGGGTGGAACTCGTGCCGGTTCACGCCCCGGAAGAGGATCCGCCGCCCGTTCGCCTTCAGGACGCCCTCCTCCACGTACACCGAACGGAAGCCGATCCGCAGCCCGATCCGCTCCCCGCCGGCCGTCAGCTCCCCCTCGTACAGCCGGGGCACCTCGGCGCTCCACGGCTCCACCGGCACCGTGACGGACTCCCCGGCCGCCAGGTCGAGTCCCAGCTCCGGCACCCGCACCCGGGCGGGCACGTCGCAGTCGACCCGCAGCTCGCCGGTCCCCGCCGCGTGGTCGTACGAGGCGTGCACGAAGAAGTCGCCGGGCGCTCCGGACGGCCGGTGCAGCAGCGTCACCTCCCGGAAGATGCCGGGCAGCCACCACTGGTCCTGGTCCTCCAGGTACGACCCCGAGGACCACTGGTGCACGCGGACCGCGAGCACGTTGTCCCGCTCCCGCAGCAGCTCCCCGACCGCGAACTCGTGAGCGAGCCGCGACCCCTTGAACCAGCCCAGCTCCGTGCCGTTCAGCCACACCCGGGCACAGGACTCGACGCCGTCGAAGCGGAGCACCGCCCCGCCCTCCGCCGGCCAGCCGTCCGGCAGGTCGAACCGGCGCAGGTGGTCCCCGGTCGGGTTCTCGTCGGGCACGTGCGGGGGGTCGACCGGGAAGGGGTAGAGGACGTTCGTGTACGCGGGCCCGCCGAACTCCCCGTCCTCGCCCTGGAGCACCCAGTGCCCCGGCACCGGGACGGTCCGCCAGCCTCGGGCGTCGAAGCCCGGCTCGGCGAAGGAGGTGCCGCACGCGTCGGCGGCGGGGGAGAGGCGGAAGGCCCAGTCGCCGCCGAGCGGCAGGCGCGCGGCGTCCGAGTCCCCCGTCCAGGCGCGGGGCGGCAGCGTGCCCCGCTCGGGGGCGAAGGAGGTGTACCAGGGCAGATCGGTCATGGCGTTCCCAGGGAGAGGCGACGTGAGAGGGAGAGGAAGGAGGGGCGGGGAGAAGGACCACCCGCCAGAAAGCGCTTGCGCGACCGGTTCCATCCCACCGCCCCGCGCGCCCCCGCACAACCCCACCCGGGCCACCGGCCCTTGGACTCTTCGCGCCCCGCCTGGACAGTCCGACGAGCGGCCGCTTAGGGTCGGGGGTCCCTGTCGTCGACGGGCACCCCACCCACCCGGAGAAACCCCCGGACCAGCCGAGGAGCGCGCACGTGGTCACCCTCGCCGACGTCGCCCGTCACGCCGGTGTGTCGGCCAGCACCGTCAGCTACGTCCTCAGCGGCAAGCGCTCCATCTCCGCCGCCACCCGCGAGCGCATCCAGGACGCCATCGACGAGCTCGGCTACCGCCCGCACGCCGGGGCCCGCGCCCTCGCCGGCGGCCAGACCAGCATCCTCGCCCTGATGATGCCGCTGCGCACCGGCCTCTACGTGCCGGTGATGATGGAGATCGCCATGGCCGTCACCACCACGGCCCGCGCCCACGGCTACGACGTGCTGCTGCTCACCGGCGAGGAGGGCCCCGAGGCCGTCCGCCGCGTCGAGGGCAGCGCCGTCGCCGACGGCATGATCGTCATGGACGTCGAACTCGACGACCCCCGCCTGCCCCTGCTCCGCGAGGCCGAACGGCCCTCCGTCCTCATCGGCCTGCCCGCCGACACCGCCGGACTCGACTGCGTCGACCTCGACTTCGCCGCCGCCGGCGCCCGCTGCGTCGACCACCTCGCCGGCCTCGGCCACCGACGCCTCGCCGTCCTCGGCGAACCCCCCGCCGTCTACGCCCGCGGGACCGGCTACGCCGAGCGCACCCTCACCGGCGTCCGCGACGCCGCCGCCGGACACGGCCTCGACCTGCTCCACCGGCCCGTCGACGGCACCTACGCGGCCGTCTCCGCCGCCGTCACCCGGATCTTCGAGGAACGCCCCGGCACCACCGCCCTCCTCGTGCAGAACGAGGCCGCAGTCGAACCGCTCCTCGCCGTCCTGCGCCACCAGGGCAGGGCCGTCCCCGAGGACGTCTCCGTCGCCGCCGTCTGCCCCGACCAGGTCGCCGCGCACGCCTCCGTACCGCTCACCGCCGTCGCCGTGCCCGCCCAGGACATGGGACGGATCGCCGTCGAGCGGCTCGTCGCGCGGCTGCGCGGCGAGCCCGCCCGCGGCACCGAACTCCTCGCCCCCCACCTCACCGTCCGCGCCGCCACCGGCCCGGCGCCCACCGCACCGGGGGACGGCAGTGCCCGCCGCTGACCCCGGCGAGGAGCGCGACCGCGCCGCCGAGTTCCGCGACTTCTTCGACCGCCACTACGCCGAACTCGCCCGCCTCGCCCACCTCCTGACCGGCGAGACCGACGCCGCGGACGACCTCGCCGCCGACGCCATGCTCGCCCTCTGGCACCGCTGGGACCGGGTCCGCGCCGCCGAACACCCCGCCGCCTACGCGCGCGGCGTCGTCGCCAACCTCGTCCGCACCCGCATCCGGGGCACCGTCCGCGAGCGCCGCCGCATCGCCGCCTTCTGGGACCGCCGCCCGGAGCACACCGAGGACCCCGACGTGCCCGCCGTCGTCGACGTACGGACCGCGCTGCGCGCCCTGCCCTTCCGCAAGCGCGCCTGCGTCGTCCTGCGCCACGCCTTCGACCTCTCCGAGCGCGACACCGCCCTGGCCCTCGGCGTCTCCGTCGGCACGGTCAAGAGCCAGACCGCCAAGGGAATGGCCGAACTCCAGAGGCTGCTCGACGGTCGGGCCGCCACCGAACTCGCCGCGGGGAGGCGCTGATGGACGAGACACGCCTGCGCGGCGAACTGCGCGAGGCGGCGGCCGCGCACCGCCCCGACCACGCCCGGATGCTGGCCCGCGTCGAGCGCGGCATGGCCGCCCCGCCGCCCGGCCGCGCCGCCCCGCCCCGCCGCCGCTGGACGGTCGCGGTCGCCGTGGCCGCCACCGTCGCCGGGGTCCTCGGCCTCGGCGGCCTCGCCGCCACCACCCTCCAGGACCGGCCCGCGCCCCCGCCGGTCGCCGCCGTGCCCGGCCCGACGGCCCGCGCGGCCGGCACCATCGACCCCGGAAGCAACCGCTGGTGGGCGCAGAGCGACCTCGCCGTCACCACGGACGCCGAGGTCACCGCCCTCACGGTCGAGCTGCGCGTCGCCCTCACCGGCGGCGTCGTCCGCACCGGCCACTGGCAGACCCGTCCCGCCGACGACTTCACGGTCGCCGTCGCGGAGGAACCCGGAGCCCTCGTCTACCGCTGGACGCTGAAGGAGGGCCGCGCGGTCCCCGCCGGCCCGCACACCTTCGCCGCCCAGTACAACCACGCCGAGGGCACCCGCGACGCCTCCGCCGACACGTACTCCGTCGTGCTCATCGCCCCCGACGGCGGCCGGACGACCCTCCGGGGAGGCTTCGGCTGAGTCCCGGGAAACGGCCTTGAAACGTTTCGACGCACGAGGCAACCCTTTCCCCGCCCCGCGGCGACCTACGGCTGCCCCCCACAGCCACCGAAGGAGCCGCACCATGCAGCACCACCCCGTCCGCCGCCGCACCGTCCTCGGCGCGGCCGTCGCCGCCGGCGCCCTCGCCGCCACCGCCGCGGGAACCGCCGCCGCGGCCGGCTTCGGCTGGAGCGACGACGGCGCGCACTACGTCCTCGACACCGGCGCCGGCCTCGTCTTCAAGGTCTCCAAGACCGACGGCGACCTCACCTCCCTCGTCTACAAGGGCAAGGAGTACGAGAGCTACGGCGGCAAGCACTCGCACGTCGAGTCGGGCCTCGGCGCCTCCACCGTCACGCTCCGGCAGGTCGGCGCGACGATCCTCGTCACCGTCGTCCACGGCACCCTGCGCCACTACTACGCGGCCCGCTCCGGCCACAACAACGTCTACCTGTGGACCGACAAGGCCGACACGTCCTTCACCGCCACCCGCTTCATCGCCCGCCTCAAGCCCGGCGTCTTCCCCGGCGAGGGCCCGGACTCCTGGGTCGAGGGCGCCGACACCGTCATCGAGGCCGGCGACGTCTGGCAGCGGGCCGACGGACACACCCGGTCCAAGCACTACTCCGGCGTCCGCGTCATGGACTACGACCACGTCGGCTACACCACCGGCTCCGTCGGCCTCTGGATGGTCCGCTCCAACCACGAGAAGGCCTCCGGCGGACCCTTCTACCGCTCGCTGCTGCGCCACTCCAACGAACTCGGCGTCGGACTCTACGAGATCCTCCACTACAACCAGTCGCAGACCGAGGCCATGCGCTTCGGCCTCCAGGGGCCCTACCTCCTCGCCTTCACCGACGGCGGCACCCCCGCCCCCGCGCTCTTCCCCGCCGAGCACGACACGAGCTGGGTCGACGGACTCGGCATCCCCGGCTGGGTCGGACCCGCCGGACGCGGCCGGGTCGCCGGCGTCGGCCTGAAGAACATGGACCCGAACCACCCGTACACCATCGGCTTCGCCAACGCCGACGCCCAGTACTGGACCCGGGCGACCGCCGGAACCGGCGCGTACTCCTGCCGCGGCATGCTGCCCGGCACCTACACGCTCACGGTCTACAAGGGCGAACTCGCCGTCCACACCACGACGGTGACCGTCACCGCCGGCGCCGCCACCGCCCTGCACACGCTCACGATCACCGGAGACCCGAGCACCGCGCCCGCCGTCTGGCGGCTCGGCGACTGGGACGGCACCCCCGCCGGCTTCAAGAACGCGCAGCTCATGACGGTCGCCCATCCGGCCGACGTGCGGGCCGACTCCTGGACGGGGAACGTCGTCGTCGACGGCGCCGACCCCTCCACCGCCGTGCCCTGCTACCTCTGGAAGGGCGTCAACGACGGCTTCCTGATCTACTTCCGGCTCACCGCCGCCCAGGCCGCCGCCGCGCACACCCTGCGGATCGGCGTCACCACCGCCTTCCTCAACGGCCGCCCCCAGGTCACCGTCAACGACACCTGGGTCTCCGCGATCCCGTCACCGCCCGCCCAGCCGTCGACCCGCTCCCTCACCACCGGCTCGTACCGGGGCAACAACCACACCTTCACCTACAGCGTCCCCGCGAGCGCGTGGAGGGCGGACCCGTCCCAGTACAACGTGCTCCGGCTGAACGTCGTCAGTGGTTCGACCGGAACAGGCTTCCTGAGCCCGGGCACCGCCCTCGACTGCGTGGACCTGCTCGTCTGACGGCTAGTCCATCGTCGAACCGATCGTCGTCGACCCCGTCGTCAGGAACGTCGTCGCCGGCAGCGAACCGTCCGCCTTCCTCGCCCCGTACGCGCTCGTCGGGTCGGTGGAGAGGAACGCGGGCGTGGCGATCCCGGAGTCCCAGTTGTTGCCCTGGGAGACGACCGACGAACCGGCCGCCACCGGACCGCCGCCGTTGGAGACGGCGAGGTTCTTGCCGAGGCGGGCCGCGCCCGTCGCGAAGTAGTACCCCTTGTTCCCGTTGGCGTAGGCGGTCGTCCGGTTGATCTGGATCGCGCCCTTGTTGCTGTTCTCGGTGAAGCCGTTGCCCGCGTTGTCCCAGGCGGCCGAGTTGTTGACGGCATGGGCGACGACCTCGCCGTCCCCGCCCAGCTTGTAGCCGTTGCCGTCGCCCGCGAAGGCCGAGTCGGACCAGCGGTTCCTCCCGTTCCCGTACGCCCAGGTGTGCTCGACCGTCACCGGGCTCGACCAGGACCACAGGTCGATGCCGTCGTCCGAGTTGTTGAAGAGCCGGGCCCCGGTGATCAGATTCCCGCTGCCCGAGCCGTACTTGACCGCCACACCGTCCGCGTTCTCCCCGTGGGTGGCGGCGTCGTAATGCCCGTACGAGTCGAGGTTGCGGACCACGTTGTCGTTCGTGTCGGCGCCGGTGAGCGTGAAGCCGGAGTCGCCGCCGTTGATCGTCCTGATCCGGTTCCACTGGGTCCCGGTGCACGAGGTGCAGACGACCGCGCTGTCGGGGGAGTTCTGGAAGGTGAGGTCGTTCACCGTCCAGTGGTCGGCGGTCAGTTTGAAGATCCACGACCCGGCCGGAAGGTTCGAGCCGTCGATCCTGACGGTCTCCGCCCCGTACGGGCGCAGCGTGATGCGGCTCGACGCGGTGCCGTTCGCGGTCGACTGGAGGGTGGCCGTCGGGTAGTAGGTGCCGCCCCGGATCTGGATGACGGTGCCGGGGGTGGCGTTCTTCACCGCGTTCGCCAGGTCCGTGGAGGTCGAGACGGTGACGGTCGCGGCCTGCGCCGGGGAGGCGAGGGCGGTGAGTCCGGCGGCCGCGAGGGCGGCGGCCACGAGCAGGGTGAGACCGCGGGGGGTACGAGACATGACGTGCGGGGTCCTCTCGCAGGGGGGAGAAGCAGGGGAATCAGAGGCAGAGGGTGCCGTCCGGGGTCCAGTCGCCCAGGTACGCGGCCGGGGTCGCGGCGGCGGCCTGCGCGGCCGTCAGCAGCGGGCGGTTCTCCGGGACGGTGACCTCCGCGCCCCGGCCCGTGTTGCGGTACTCCGCGAAGCGCTGCTGCTGCCACGGGTACTCGGCCCGCATGTTCGCGTACGGCGCCGCCGCGTCGGTCCCCGCGGACAGCACGCTCTCGCGCACCACCAGCGACGGCCAGGCCGTCGTGTCCGAGCCGGGCACCCACGGGCGGGCCAGCTTGTAGTAGCCGTCCGGCGCCTCGCTGGTGACCCGGCACCGGGTGGCGAGGAAGCCGTACGGGTTGGCACGGGCCGTGGAGGGGGCGAAGACGAAGCCGTACGGGGCGCCGGCCAGGTCCGTGCGGACCAGCGTCCGGAAGTGGCAGTGCTCGAAGACCGCCGTGGCACGCCCGAAGACGAAGTCCACGTCCCCCTCGACGTAGCAGTGCGCGTAGTACTGCCGGGCGAAGGCCGCCGGCGACATCGAGTCCGCGTACAGGGTGTCCTGGTGGCCCAGGAAGCGGCAGTGGAAGAACGCCGAGCGGTCGCCCTGCGCCTTCAGCGCCACGGCCTGCGTGCCCGGGTTCCCCGGCAGGTCGGTGCGGAGGAAGTCGTTGGCGAAGGTGACCGCGTGCGCGGTGAAGTCCGCCGCCTGGAGGGTGACCGTCGCCGACCCGGTGGTGCCGTACGTGCCGGAGCCGTCCGGCTTCGGAGTGCCCGCGGCGTTGTCGTACACCACGACCACGTCCTTGGCGTCCCCGCTCGCCCCGATCCACGTCATGCCGGTCCGGGCGGCGGTCACCACGACCGTCTCCCGGTACGTGCCAGGCGCCAGGACCAGCGTCCACCCGGTCCCGGACGCGGCGCTCACCGCGGCCTGGACCGAGGTGTGGTCGCCGAGGCCGCCGGGGTGGACGTACAGCGTCCGCGCGGAGAGCCGCGCGGCGGGCGAACCGTACCGCCCGAACGGACCGGGGGCCGCGGAGGCGGCGGCGGGCGCCGCCGGCAGGGCGAGGGCGGCGAGCGCGGCGCCGGCGCCGGTGAGGAAGGCACGGCGGCCGGGTGAGGTGCGGGGGTCGTGCGCGGGCATGCGGAAGCTCCTTCGGGGCGGGGGAGGAAGTGAAGGACCGGGCCGGGGCGGGCGCGACGGGACGGGGGTGCCGCGCTCCGCCCCGGCCCGGGGCAGGGGGCTCGCTCAGCGCAGGCGGCCGGAGCCGGCGTGGACGCCGACGAGGAACGGGACGGCCAGCGGGTGGTCCACCCGGGTGCGCAGCGTGGGCGTCCAGCCCGCGTCGCCGCGCAGCGTCTCCGCGGGGAACTGCTCGTTGTGGACGGCCAGCAGGTCGACCGGACGCCCGTTGACGTAGTTGCCGGTGGTGGTGACGGGCGCGTCCTTCCACTTCTTCAGGATCTGCCCGGCGGGCACCTCGGAGCCGAGCGTGAAGGCGTTCTTCTCCGCGTACAGCTGGGACTCCTGGCCGATGCCGAGGCTGTACACGTAGTTCGTGTCCGGCACCACGAAGTGGTTGTTGTACGCGTCGACCTGGCCGAAGCGCACGCGCGGCGCCCGCTCGACCACGCCGTCGAAGAGGTTGTGGTGGAGGGTGACGCGGAGCTTGCCGCGGTCGGTGGCGCCCGCGCTGTCGCTGTTGCCGATCATCAGCGTCTTGTCGTGGTCGGTGAAGACGTTCCACGAGACGGTGACGAGGTCGGCGCCGCGCACCACGTCCAGTTCGCCGTCGTGCTGCTGGTACACCTCGCCGTAGTACTCCGGCAGGGAGCTGTCCGGGTAGCGGCCGTCGGTGAAGGTGTTGTGGTCGATCCAGACGTGGGTGGAGCCGTACACGACCAGGCTGTCGTACTCCGAGTTCCAGGCGCCGGTGGCGCCGTCGGTCGGGTCCCACTGCGGGAAGCAGTCGAGCGGGCTCTCCAGCTTCAGGTTGCGGATCACCACGTTGTCGACGCCGGTGACCTGGAGGCTGCCGCCGAGGATCGTCGCGTCCCGGCCGACGCCCACGAGGGTGGTGTTGGCGGGCACCTTGACCTTGATGGCCTGCCCCTGGGCGGTGGCGGAGGCGGCGCGCGCCTGCTCCTGCGGGCCGCTGACCTCCGTTTCGTACCCCCACACGGCGGGGTCGTAGTCGGCGAGGTACTGCGGGAAGGAGTAGCCGGGGGCCTCGAAGGCGGCGCAGCCGGCCTCGACGGCGTCCAGGGTGCCGGCGACCTTGACGATCCGGGGCTCGGTGCCGGGGACGGCGAGCGCGGCCCGCAGCTCGGCCCAGGTGGTGACGGTGAAGACGCGGGAGGTGTCGGCGGCGGCGCCGCCGGTGGTGCCCGTGCCGTCGGAGGCCCAGCCGTCACCGGCGGGGAGGGCGGCGCGGGCGGGGTCGGAGCCCGTGGGGTGGCCGGAGTGGGCGCCGGCGGCGGGCGCGGTGACGGTGAGGACGAGGGCGGCGGCGGCCACCGCCCCGAGCTTCGTGGTTCTGTTCACGCGCGGTTCTCCTCAGGATGCGGACGGGACGGCCGGGGGCCAGGTGATCCGGTCGGTGGGGATGTCGTCGTCGAGCCGGCGGGTCTCGCGCGGGGCGAGGACCCGGGTGCGGAGCAGTTCGCGGGCCACGAGCCGGGCCACCTCGATCGCGCCGGGCGGGTTGAAGTGGGTGTTGTCCTGCTCGGTGGCGGTCCAGTTGAAGTACGTCTTGGTCGCCTCGGGGCCGAGCCGCTGCCACAGCGCCAGGGACAGCGCCTCGATGTCGAGGAGCGGTACGCCGGAGGCGGCGGCCACCGCGCGGGCGGCGGCCGGGTAGTCGCCGAGCGAGCGCTGGGCGGTGCCGGCGGCGTCGAAGCGGCGCCGCTCGACGGAGGTCGCGATCACCGGGAGCGCGCCCCGGGAGCGGGCGGCCTCGACGAAGACCCGCAGGTTGTCCCGGTAGGCGCCCCAGGGGGCGGCGTACCGGGTGGGGTCGGTGGACTTGGAGTCGTTGTGGCCGAACTGGACGAGCAGCACGTCCCCCGGGCGGAGCGCGTCCGTGATCGGGTCGAGCCGTCCCTCGTCGAGGAAGCTCTTGGTGGAGCGCCCGTTGACGGCGTGGTTGGAGACGGTGGTCTCCCGGTGCAGGAAGAACGGGAGGGCCATGCCCCAGCCGGTCTCGGGGGCCGCGTCGGAGTACTTCTGCGCGGCGGTGGAGTCCCCGGCGACGAAGAGGGTGCGGGGGCGTCGGGAGGAGGACCCGGCGGAGGCGTCCTCGGTACGGGCGGCGGCCGGCCGGGCGGCCAGGGCGAGCACCAGGCCCGCCCCGGCCGCGACCGCCTCACGGCGGCCGACCGTCACTTCTGCTGCTGCTTCCACTCGGCCTGGGCCTCGTCGAGCTGCGCGGCGAGGCTGTCGGCGAACTCCTTCGCCGTCATCGAACCGAGCAGCACCTTCTGGAAGTCGGCCTCGTTGTCGGCCTTGGAGATGGTGTTCCAGTCGGGCAGGTAGTAGGGCAGCTGGACGATGGTCGCCTTGCCGCTGAAGAGGACCTCGGCGGCGAGCCTGGTCGTCTCGGACTCCTTGAGCCACGGGTCCTGCGCGGCCTCGGTGTGGGCGGGGATGGCGCCGGCGGACTTGTTCCACTTGGAGTTGGACTCGTGGGAGGCCGCGAACTCGATGAACTTCCAGGCGGCGGCCTTGTTCTTGCTGCTGGAGAAGAGGCCGAGGCCGTCGACCGGGTTGGACACCATCACCCGGGTGCCGTCGTCGAGCGTCGGGTTCGGTATGCCGCGGAACTTCTCGGTGCCGAGGGCCTTCACGTGGTCCTGGTAGGAGCCGAGGTTGTGGTTGAGCATGCCGATCTGGCCGCTGTCCCACTGGGCGACCATCTTGGTGAAGTCGTTGTTGACGTCGGCCGCCGGGGTGGTCTTCTTGAACAGGGCGGCGTACTTCTCCAGGGCGGCGACGTTCTTCGGGTCGTTGACGGTGGTCTTGTCGCCGTCCCAGAAGCTCTGGATGCCGCTCTGGCCGTACATGGCGTCGAGGGCCTGGGCGATGGAGCCGGCGCCGCCGCGGATGGTGTAGCCGAACTGGTTCTTGTCCTTGGCGGTGAGCTTCTCGGCCGCCGCGTAGAACGCCGACCAGGTGGACGGCTCCTGGAGACCGGCCGCCTTGAAGAGGTCGGTGCGGTAGTAGAGGACGCCGTTGCTGGCGGAGGTCGGGACGGTGAAGAGCTTGTCCTGGCCGCCGGCCGCCTTCACGGACTCGACCATGCCGGGGTTCAGCTTGCCGAACAGGGAGCTCTTCTCGATCCGCTCGTCGAGCGGCTCCAGCGCGTTCTGCGCGGCGATCCCGGCGAGCATCGCCGCGCCGACGCCGCCGACGTCCGGCAGCGCGCCGCCCTGGATGGCGGTGTCGTACTTGGACTGCACTTCCTTGGAGGCCACGCCGACGTACTCGACGTCGATGTCCGGGTTGGCCTTCTCGAAGTCGGCGATGATCTCCTTCCAGACGTCGGTGCGGACACCGCCGTTGTTGTCCCAGAAGGTGATCTTGCCCTTGCCGGATCCCTCGGTGCCTCCGCCGCCGGCGGCGGCGCTGCCGTCGTCACCGCAGGCGGTGGCGGTCAGCGCGAGGACGCCGGAGACGGCGAGGGCGAGGGCGGCTCTGCGCCGTCCGGGGAAGATGGTCATCGTCGGCTCTCTTCTCTCGGGGTGGTGCGGGGGATGGGGATGGCGCGGGTGGCGCGTGTGGGGGAGTACGAGGGCCCGCCGGGGTTCAGCGAGCGGCGGCGGAGGGGGTGGTCAGGACGCGGAAGTCGTCGAACACGCCCGTCCCGGCGTGCCCTTCGCCCTCCGGCGCGGCGGCGAACAGTCCGAGCAGGGCGCCCACCCACCGCCAGGGGGTGGCCGCGAACTCGGGGCCGAGCCGGACGGGTCCCTCGCCGGCGTCGTAGGAGAAGCGGCAGCGGGCGTCGGCGGTGACCTCGATCCGCAGCAGCGCCTCGGCGGAGTCCAGGGGCCGGGCGCGGGCCGCGTCCCGCTCCCGGTCGGCGTTGGCCGGGGCGAAGCGGTGGACGAGCAGCGGCCCGCCGTCCGCGTCGCGCTCCAGGCCGATCCAGGCGTAGGCGTCGCCGAGCACGACCAGACCGGCGCGTGCCCCGGGCACCTCGGAGTCGAGGCGCAGCCGGACCTCGACGGTCAGGGCCCCGGCCGGCAGCCGCTGCGTCAGCACGTGCGGCACGGACCGCAGGTCCTCGGCGGCCCGCCCGGACCGGAGGCAGGCGAGGTGGAGCCCCCGCCCCTCGTGCGCACGCGTCCAGTCCGCGCCGGGGTTGGCCGTCCACTGCCACTGCGGTCCGAAGGCGCCGCCGGGGAAGGCGTCGTCGACGGCCGGCCGTGACGCCGGCCCCTCCGGCAGGTCCGGCTTGCGGTGGACGCGGACTGGGGAGCCCTCGTCGCCCAGGACCGGCCAGCCGTCCGCGTCCCAGCGCATCGGCTGGAGGTGGACGAGCCGGCCGTGCGCACCGGTCTGCTGGAAGTGCAGGAACCAGTCCTCGCCCGTGCCGGTGCGCACCCAGCCGCCCTGGTGGGGGCCGTTGACGTCGGTGTCGCCCTGGGAGAGGACGATCCGTTCCTCGTACGGGCCGAAGAAGGAGTCCGCGCGGAAGGCGCCCTGCCAGCCGGTGGCGACGCCGCCGGCCGGGGCGAGGATCCAGTAACGGCCCTCGTGGCGGTACAGCTTGGGGCCTTCCAGGGTGAACCAGCCGGGGACGAGGTCGGCGTCGACGAGGGTCCGGCCCTCGTCGAGGACCTTGGTGCCGTCCGGGCTCATCCGGTGTCCGGTGAGCCGGTTGTTGAACCCGGCCCGGGACTTCGCCCAGCCGTGCACCAGATACGCCTCGCCGGTCTCCGCGTCCCACAGGGGGCAGGCGTCGATGAGTCCCCGGCCCTCCTTCACCAGGTGCGGACTGCTCCACGGCCCGTCGATCGACGGGGAGTCGATCCGGAAGATCCCGTGGTCCGGGTCGCCCCAGAAGATCCAGAACCGGCCGTCGTGGTGGCGGAGCGAGGGGGCCCACACCCCGCGGTCGTGGCGCGGGCGGGTGAACTCCTCCTCCGGTACGAGCCGTTCGAGGGCGTGCCCGACGAGCGTCCAGTTGACGAGGTCGCGGGAGTGCAGCAGCGGCAGTCCGGGGGCGCGGCCGAAGCTGGAGGCGGTGAGGTAGTAGTCCTCGCCGACCCGGACGACGTCCGGGTCCGACCAGTCGGCGGCGAGCACGGGGTTGCGGTACGTGCCGTCCCCCAGGTCGCCGGTGTCCACGGGCACCCCGGCCATGGGCACCCCGGCGCCGGGCACCACGGTCGCGTTCACGACGCCACCGCCTTGCGGACCAGGGCGGCGGCCCCGTCCCGGTCGAGGCGCCCGTCGGCGACGACGGTGACCACGCGCCGTACGAAGGTCTCGCCGGCCGGGACCGCGAGCCGCTCCCCGTACGCGAGGGAGGAGCCGACGCCCGGGTACTCGGCGGCCCGCACGAACCACGGGTCGCGCCGGGTCGTCCCGGTCGCCCCGGCGAAGACCAGCGTCCAGCCGTCGCCGCACATCGCCACCCAGTCGGCGCGGGCGCCGTGCACGGCCTCCTCGCCGGTCGCGTCGGGGCCGAACACCCCGGGTGCGGCGGGGGACTTGGGGGCGCGCCAGAAGAAACCGCCGTAGGCGGCGCCCGGGCGTCCGTTGGTGGCCGGGCTGCCGATGGACAGGTCGCGGCCGGAGACGTTGGCGACGGAGAAGGTGAGGTCCAGGGCCCAGGCCGTGTCGGTGAGGGCGACGGCGGCGACCGTGCGGTGCTCGGCGAGCAGTCGCTCGCCGCGGGCCGTCCAGGTCAGCTCCTCGACGAAGCCGTCCGGGTCGCACAGCTTGAAGCCGTCGTGGCGCTGTGTGCCGTGGTTGTCGAGCTCGACCGAGCCGCGGCCCCGGACGAAGGTCCGCCCGCCCCAGAAGTTGTGTCCGGCCACGTCCGGGACGGCGACGGAGACGCCCAGGTGGTGCACGTGGTCCTCGGGCAGCACCTCGGTGACGGCCCGCCCGGCGAGCGTCGTCACCGGGTGCAGGTAGGGGCGCGGGGAGTGGTCGGCGGCGAGCCCCGGCCGGGTCACGTACCGGGCGACGGTGCGCCCCGCGACCCGCAGTGCGGCTCCGGTCGTCGCGTCGGCGCTCATCGGACCACCGCCGGCGCCGGTGCCGTCCACGGCGCGCCCAGCTCGGAGTAGAGCCGCAGCTGCTCGGCGCTCGCGTCGACGAGCGCCTCGACGCCCGTCACGACCCGCCGTTCGGCGCTCGCGTCGCCCTCACCGGGGGCCGTACGCCAGTGGGCGGCGTCCATCGGCAGCGGGTCGGGCGCGGTGCGGACCGCCTCGACGACGCGCATGAAGGCGCCGGTGGCGTCCGGCGGGACGAGCAGTGCGGTGCCGTCGGTGACGTGGGCGAGCAGGTTCTCCAGGAGGTCGGTCCGGCCGTACACGAGCTCCTCCGGGCCGTGTCCGGCGCGCTGGAGGAGGATCCGGTCCTCGCGGTACCAGAAGGTGACGCGGCCGCGGGTGCCGTGCACGACCACGTACGGCTCGCCGGTCTTCTCGGCGCAGAGCGTCGCCGCGACGGTCACCGGGAGCCCCGCGGTGGTGCTGACGCGGACGGCGGAGGTGTCGTCGGACTCGATGGCGTGGGCGTGGAAGAGCTCCGTCTCGATGCCGGTGACGTCCTCGGCGCGGGTGGTCCCGGCGAGCGCGAGGGCGGTGGCGACGGCGTGCGCGAGCGGGTTGGTCAGCGCCCCGTCGACGACGTCGAGGCCGTCGAGGCGGCGCCGGCCGGCCCAGGGGGCGCGCCGGAAGTACGCCTCGTCGCGGACCCAGGCGCCGGCCGCGCCGACGCCCCGGACCTCGCCGATCGCCCCGTCGGCGATGAGCGCGCGGACGGCGGGGACGGCGTGCGAGCCGAGCGACTGGAAGCCGATCTGGCAGGCGCGGCCGGCCGCGGCGACCCCGTCGGCCATCCGCCGGAACTCCGCGTAGGAGGGGGCGGGCGGCTTCTCCAGGAGGATGTCGGCGCCGTGCCGGGCGGCCGCCAGCGTCATGTCGGTGTGGGTCTGGATGGGGGTGCTGAGCACCGCGAGGCGTGCGCCGGTGGAGGCGAGCAGCGCCTCGAAGTCGTCGGACTGGGCGGGCTCGCCGAGCCCGTCGAGCTCGGCGGCGTCGAGCGGGCGGAGCTCGCAGACGCCGGCGAGGCGGACCAGGCCGAGGCGTTCGAGCCGGTGGATGTTGAGGAGGTGGCTGCGGCCGTGGCCGCGGGCGCCCGCGAGGACGACGGGCAGGGGTTCGCGTACGGGCATGGGGCTCATCCCTTCACCGCCCCGGCGCTGAAGCCGGTGACGAGCCACTTCTGGATGAAGGCGAAGACGATCACGACGGGGACGGCGGCGATGACCCCGCCGGCGGCGAGCGCGCCGAGGTCGACGCTGTCGGCGCCCATCAGGGTGTTGAGGCCGACCGGGATGGTCTGCTTGTCCTGGCTGCTGAGGAACATCAGGGCGAAGAGGAAGTGGTTCCAGGCGTGCACGAAGGCGAAGGAGCCGACGGCGACGAGGCCGGGCCGCAGCAGCGGCAGCACCACGATGAGGAAGCCGCGGAAGCGTCCGCAGCCGTCGACCCAGGCGGCCTCCTCCAGGGAGGGCGGCACGTTCCTGATGAAGCCGCTGATGAGGATCATCGACAGGGGCAGCTGGAAGACCGTCTCGGCGAGGATGACGCTGCCGATCGAGTTGATCATCCTCAGCTCGGCGAAGATCTGGAAGAGCGGGACGAGGAGCAGGGCGCCCGGCACGAACTGGGAGCAGAGCAGGGCCAGCATGAAGCCCTTCTTGATCCGGAAGTCGAAGCGGGCGAGGGCGTATCCGCCGGCCAGCGCGACCACCGTGGTGCTGATGAGCACCGCGATCCCGATCAGCAGGCTGTTCTGGAAGAAGACCCCGAAGCTGCGCTCGGTCCACACCTTCTCGAAGTGCTCGGTCGTCATCGGCCAGGGCAGCAGCGAGGTCGATCCGGCCGGGCGGACGGAGAAGAGGAAGATCCAGTAGAAGGGGACCAGGGTGAAGACGAGGTAGACGCCGAGCGGCAGGTAGATCTGCCAGCGGGGGACCTCGTCCCAGGCCCGGTGCCGGGTGCGGGCGGCGGCGGGCGGGGTGCCCTCCGGCGGGTCGGCGGGGGGAGCGGCCTCGCCGGCGGGGGCGGTGCGGGTGCGGGTGGCTGCGGCGGTCACTTGCTGTCGCCTCCGAACTTGCTCAGGCGCAGATAGACGATCGAGCAGAAGAGAAGGATCACGAACGCCACCGTGGTGAGGGCGGAGGCGTAACCGAAGTTGTGGGCGTCGACGCTGGTCTCCGCGACGTACAGCGGCAGGGTCGTGGTGACGCCGGCGGGCCCGCCGCCGGTCAGCGTGTAGAGCAGGTCGACGTTGTTGAACTCCCACACCGCGCGCAGCAGCGTGGAGAGCACGATCGCGTCCCGGATGTGCGGGAGCGTGATGTGGAAGAACTGCCGCAGCCGGCCCGCCCCGTCGACCTCGGCGGCCTCGTACAGATCGCCCGGGATCGACTGGAGGTCGGCGAGGATGAGGATGGCGAAGAAGGGCACGCCGCGCCAGAGGTCCGCGACGATCGCGGCCCAGAAGACCGTGCCGGTGTCGGAGAGCAGCGAGGTGCCGTACTCGCCGATGCCGAGGTCCGCCAGATAACGGGTGATGCCGGTCTGGGAGTTGTAGAGCAGCACCCAGATCGCGGAGGTCAGCACGCCCGAGACGGCCCAGGGCGAGAAGACCAGGGCCCGGCCGAGCGCCCGGCCGAAGAAGGTCTGGTTGACGATGAGGGCGAGCGCCAGGCCGAAGAGGAGCTGGAGCGTCACCTCGACCACGACCCACTTGAGGCTGAAGGTCAGCGTGCCCCAGAAGTGTGGGTCGTCCGTGAAGATCTTCGTGAAGTTGTCGAAACCGGCGAAGCCGTTCCGCCAGGGCTTGGTCGGGTTGTAGTGCTGGAGGCTGTAGTAGAAGACGCTCAGCACGGGGTAGGCGATGAAGCCCAGCATCAGCAGGCCTGCGGGGGCTATCAGCAGATACGGCAGCCGGCGGGGGGTCGCTCCCGTGCGGCGGCGCCCCCGTGCCGTGGCGGCTCGGGGCGGTTTGGTCACAGCTGTGGCCATGACGGCGGCTCCGTTCTCGGGCGGGCGGTGCGGGGTCCGCGCGCGTTCCACCCGTGGTGAAGCGCTTCGCGAACGGCGTTCGATATACCGAACAAAGGGGTCGGTGGCGAGGTAGGGCGGGTGCTCAGCCCGCGTACGGATCGGGGGTCGTCCCCGGCCGGGCCAGGAACTCGAAGTCGCAGCCGGTGTCGGCCTGGGAGATCTGCTCCATGTACAGCGCGCCGTAACCGCGCTCGTACCGGGCCGGCGGCGGGGTCCACTCGGCCCCGCGGCGCGCCAGCTCCTCGTCCGTGACGTGCAGGTGGAGGGAGCGGGCCGCGACGTCGAGGGTGATCGTATCGCCCGTTCGGACCAGGGCAAGGGGCCCGCCGACATGCGATTCGGGCGCCACGTGCAGCACGCACGCCCCGTAGCTCGTACCGCTCATCCGGGCGTCCGAGATCCGGACCATGTCCCGCACCCCCTGCTCCAGGAGGTACTTGGGGATCGGCAGCATCCCGTACTCCGGCATGCCGGGACCGCCCTTGGGGCCCGCGCCGCGCAGCACGAGGACGTGGTCGGCGGTGATGCCGAGCGCCGGGTCGTCGATCGTCCGCTGCATCGTCCGGTAGTCGTCGAAGACGACTGCGGGACCGGTGTGCTTGAGGAACTTCTGCTCCATGGCGACGTGCTTGACGACCGCGCCGTCCGGGCACAGGTTGCCGCGCAGCACCGCCAGTCCGCCCTCGGCGGCCAGCGGCCGGTGCCGCTCCCGGATCACCTCGTCGTTGTGGACGAGCGCCCCGTCGAGCTGCTCGCGCAGGGTGGCGTGGCCGACCGTCGGCCGGTCCAGGTGGAGCACGTCGGCGATGCGCGACAGGAAGCCGGGCATCCCGCCGGCGAAGTGGAAGTCCTCCATGAGGTACGCCCCGCCGGGCCGCAGGTTCGCGAGCACCGGCACCGTCCGCGCGATCCGGTCGAAGTCGTCGAGGGTCAGCTTCACCCCCGAGCGCCCCGCCATCGCGATCAGGTGGATCACCGCGTTGGTGGACCCGCCCAGCGCCAGGACGGCGGCGACCGCGTCCTCGTACGCCTCCCGGGTCAGCAGCTTCGACAGCCGCAGGTCCCGGCGGACCAGCTCCACGATCCGCAGCCCCGACGCGGCGGCCATCCGGTCGTGCCCCGACTCCACCGCCGGCACCGAGGAGGCGCCCGGCACGGTCACGCCCAGGGTCTCCGCCGCCGCCGTCAGCGTCGACGCCGTGCCCATCGTCATGCAGTGGCCGGGGGAGCGGGCGAGCCCGCTCTCCAGCTCGGCCATCTCGCAGTCGCCGATGGTGCCGGCCCGCCGCTCGTCCCAGTACTTCCACATGTCGGTGCCGGAGCCGAGGGTCTCCCCGCGCCAGTGCCCCGGTAGCATCGGGCCGGCCGGCACGAAGACCGTCGGCAGGTCCACCGAGGCCGCGCCCATGAGCAGCGCGGGCGTCGTCTTGTCGCAGCCGCCCATCAGCACCGCCCCGTCCACCGGGTACGAGCGCAGCAGCTCCTCCGTCTCCATCGCGAGGAGGTTGCGGTAGAGCATGGGCGTCGGCTTCTGGAAGGTCTCCGACAGCGTGGACACCGGGAATTCGAGCGGGAAGCCGCCCGCCTGCCACACCCCCCGCTTCACGGCCTGCGCCCGGTCGCGCAGATGGACGTGGCAGGGGTTGATGTCCGACCAGGTGTTGAGGATCGCGATCACCGGCTTGCCGAGGTGCTCCTCGGGCAGATAGCCGAGCTGCCGGGTCCGGGCCCGGTGGCTGAACGACCGCAGCCCGTCGGTGCCGTACCACTGGTGGCTGCGCAGCTCGTGCGGCTGCTTCTCCGGGCCGTCGTCCGGCGCGCCGGGCCGCACCTCGCGGTCCTCGCTCATACCGGCCACCCGCCGGCGATCGCCGCCACCTCGGCCCGCGCGTCCTCCGGGAGCTCGCGGCTCGGCGGCCGGATGTCCCGGCGGCACAGCCCGAGCGAGGCCAGCGCCTCCTTCACCACCGTCACGTTGTCCGCGCTGCCGTTGGCGGCGCGCAGCTCCTCGAAGCGGCGGATCCGCTCCCACACCTTCATCGCGGTGCCGTAGTCGCCCGCCCGCAGCGCCGCGAGCATCTCCAGGGAGAGCGCGGGCGCCACGTTCACGAGGCCGGAGGTGAAGCCGGTGGCACCGGCCGAGAAGTACGAGGGGGCGTACGGCTCCGCGAGCCCGGCCACCCACACGAACCGGTCGAGCCCCGCGTCCCGGGCGAAGCCCGCGAACCGCGCCGCGTCCGGCACCGCGTACTTGACGCCCACCACGTTCGGGCAGTCCGCGCCGAGTTCGGCGAGCCGCTCCCCGCTCAGCAGCGGGTTGCGGATGTAGGGGACGACGCCGAGCTCCGGCACCGCCTCGGCGATGGCCCGGTGGTAGTCGACCCAGCCGCTCTCGGCGACGTAGGGGTGCACCGGCTGGTGGACCATCACCATGTGCGCCCCGGAGTCCCGGGCGTGCCGGGCCGCGTCGACGGCGGTCGGCAGGTCGTGCCCGACGCCGACCAGGATCGTGGCGCGGCCGTCGGCCTCCTCGACCGTCGCCTCGGTGAGCGAGCGGCGCTCCTCGGGCGTCAGGGCGTAGAACTCGCCGGTGTTGCCGTTGGGGGTGAGGGTGCGCACCCCGCCGTCGAGCAGCCGGCGCAGCAGCGCCCGGTGGGCGGCGGAGTCCACCCGGCCGTCCTCGGCGAACGGCGTGACCGGGATGGCCACGACGTCGGCGAGGGCGGCCCGAAGGGTCTGATGAGTCATTGTCACTCACTGTCCAGGGGGTTCAGGGGGTTCGCGGGGAAGGCGCGGTCCACGAACGAGGCGATGTGGGCGTGCACCGCCCGGCGCGCCCCGTCGGCGTCGCCGGCGGCGGCGAGCCGCAGGATCTCGTCGTGCTCGGCGGCCTCCCGCTCCCAGGAGGGGACGGCGGCCCAGGCGACCGTGGAGACCAGCGCCGCCTGGTCGCGCACCTCGTCGAGCATCCGTCCGAGCAGCGGATTGCCGCAGGGGAGGTAGAGCGCGCGGTGGAAGGCCCGGTTGGCGAGGGACCGTTGGGCGGGGTCCTCGGCCTCGGCGGCCCGGGCGAGCGCCTCGTGGGCGGCGTCGAGGGAGGCCCCGGAGGCGACCGTCCGGCGGACGGCCTCCGGCTCCAGGAGCAGCCGGACGTCGTACACGGCCCTGGCCATGTCCGCGTCCACCATCCGTACGGTGACGCCCTTGTACTGGTTCATCACCACGAGGCCGCTGCCCGCGAGGGTCTTCAGCGCCTCGCGCACCGGGGTCTTGGACACCCCGAAGCGCGCGGCGAGTTCGGCCTCCACGAGGGCCTGCCCGGGTCTGAGGCCCCCGGTGAGGATGTCGTGCTTGATCGCCTCCAGGACGTACTGGGTCCGGGAGGGGATGGGGCTGGGGGCATAGGGCATGGAGCACTCTCAGATCTCGTGTACGACGTCTCGTGTATCGCGTCTCATATATGACGTACGAAGTGCAACGGCCATGAAGCTAAGGCGGCGCCGATGTTTCGTCAATGCTTCGCGCAGGGTTGATAGAAAGCGTTTTCTGCGTTCGGTCGGCCAGGGGCTCGGGAGGGGCTGTTCCCCTGTTTTGTTTTCTGGGATAACTATTGAGGGCGCAGCCCCTCCCCGGGCGCCCCGCCTCCCGCACCGCTCCCCACCGCCCCACGGACCCCGCGAGGACCCGCATGAAGTTCACCGACGGCTTCTGGCTGATGCGCGAGGGCGTCCACGCCTCGTACGCCACCGAGGTCCGCGACCTGCGCGTGGCCCCCGGCCGCTTCACCGCGCACGCCTCCGTCAAGCGGGTCCACACCCGCGGCGACACCCTGAACTCGGCGCTGCTCACGGTGGAGTGCCACGCCCCCGCCGAGGGCGTCATCGCCGTCCGGATCACCCACCACGCCGGCAAGGCCCACCGGGGCCCGGACTTCGCGCTCGCCGCCCCCGACCCCGACGCCGGGACGGTCCACGACGACGGCACCGCCGTCGAACTCGCCTCCGGCCCCCTCCGCCTCCGCCTCGACCGCGCCCGCCCCTGGAGCCTCGACTTCCTCGACGCCGACGGCCGCCCCCTCACCCGGGCGGGCCGCAAGGGCACCGCCTTCGTCACCACCCCGGACGGCGCCCACCACATGGCCGTGCAGCTGGCCCTCGGCGTCGGCGAACAGGTCTACGGCCTCGGCGAGCGCTTCACGCCCTTCGTCAAGAACGGCCAGACCGTCGACATCTGGCAGGCCGACGGCGGCACCAGCAGCGAGCAGGCGTACAAGAACGTCCCCTTCTACCTCTCCTCGCGCGGCTACGGCGTCTTCGTGAACCACCCCGGCCGCGTCTCCTTCGAGGTCGGCTCCGAAGCCGTCGGCCAGGTCCAGTTCAGCGTCGAGGACCAGACCCTGGAGTACCACGTCGTCGCCGGCCCCACCCCCAAGGACGTGCTGCGCCGCTACACCGCCCTCACCGGCCGCCCCGCCCTGCCCCCGCCGTGGTCCTTCGGCCTCTGGCTGACCACCTCCTTCACCACCCCCTACGACGAGGCGACCGTCACCTCCTTCGTCGACGGCATGGCCGCCCGCTCCCTGCCGCTCTCCGTCTTCCACTTCGACTGCTTCTGGATGCGCGAGTACCAGTGGTCCGACTTCGCCTGGGACCCGGAGACCTTCCCCGACCCGGACGGCATGCTCGCCCGCCTCAAGGCCCGCGGCCTGCGCGTCGGCCTCTGGATCAACCCGTACATCGCCCAGAAGTCCGCGCTCTTCGACGAGGCCGCGGCCGCCGGGTTCCTCGTGCGGCGTCCGAACGGCGACATCTGGCAGTGGGACCTCTGGCAGCCCGGCATGGCCCTCGTCGACTTCACGAACCCCGCCGCCCGCACCTGGTTCCAGGACACCCTCCGCCCCCTCCTCGACCAGGGCGTCGACTGCTTCAAGACCGACTTCGGCGAGCGGATCCCCACCGACGTCGCCTGGCACGACGGCTCCGACCCCGAGCGCATGCACAACCACTACACGCACCTCTACAACCGCACGGTCTTCGAACTCCTGGAGAAGGAACGCGGCCCCGGCGAAGCCGTCCTCTTCGCCCGCTCGGCGACCGCCGGCGGCCAGCAGTTCCCCGTCCACTGGGGCGGCGACTGCTGGGCCTCCTTCGAGGCGATGGCCGAGTCCCTGCGCGGCGGCCTCTCCCTCTCCCTCAGCGGCTTCGGCTTCTGGAGCCACGACATCGGCGGCTTCGAGGGCACCCCCGAACCCGAGGTCTTCACCCGCTGGCTCGCCTTCGGCCTCCTCTCCTCCCACAGCCGCCTGCACGGCAGCGACTCCTACCGCGTCCCGTGGGAGTTCGGCGAGACGGCGGTGGAGGTGGCCCGCCGCTTCACCCGCCTCAAGCACCGCCTCATGCCCTACCTGTACGCCGCCGCCGTCGAGGCCCACGCGACGGGCGTCCCCGTCATGCGCCCCATGCTCCTGGAATTCCCCGACGACCCCGCGAGCCGCACCCTGGACCGCCAGTACATGCTCGGCCCCGACCTCCTGGTCGCCCCCGTCATGACCCCCGGCGGCGAGGTCGAGGTGTACGTCCCCGAGGGCACCTGGACCCACCTCCTCACCGGCGAACGGGTCACCGGCCCGTGCTGGCGCCGCGAGACCCACTCCCTGGACAGCCTCCCCCTGTACGTCCGCCCCGGCGCCGTCCTCCCCCTGGCCGCCCCCGCCGACCGCCCCGACGCCGACTGGCCCGACGGCCTCACCCTCCTCGTCGCCCCCGGCGCCCCCGCCGGCACGACGACCACGGTCACGGTCCCGGACCACCGGGGCGCCCCGGCGGCGGTCTACACGGTGACGCACACGGAGACGGGCCCGGAGGCCACGGCGACGGGAACGGACCTGCCGTACCGCACGCGCGTCCTGACGGAGGACCTGGAGGTCTGAGGCGGAGAGGGGCGAACTCGGCCCGGACCGCGACGAGTCAGCCCCTCCGGTTCCCGGAGGCGCAGCGGCTATCATCCCGCCATGGAGCAGGGAGACCCCGGAGACTCCGGAGACCTCGGCGATTCCGGCCGCACCGGCGACGGGGCGGCCTTCTTCGCGGCGTACGAGGCCATGCTGCGGCGCTGGCCCGAGGACGTCGCCGCCCTCGACGTGCCGACGCGGTACGGCCCTACGCGGGTCCACGCCTGCGGCCCGGAGGACGGCGTCCCGCTCGTGCTGCTGCCCGGCGGCGGCACCACCTCCATGGCCTGGTTCGGCAACGTCGAGGACCTCGGCCGTGACCACCGCGTCTACGCGGTCGACGTCATGGGCGACGTCGGCCGCAGCGTCAACGACGGGGCACCGCTGCGGGGCGCCGGCGATCTGATGGCCTGGCTGGACGCGGTCCTGGACGGGCTCGGCCTGGAGCAGGCGCGGTGGTGCGGCCACTCCTACGGGGCCTCGATCGCCCTGCGCTACGCGCTGCGCGCGCCCCACCGCGTGAGCAGGCTGGCCCTCCTCGACCCCGCCAACTGCTTCGCCGGGCCGAGCCCCCGCTATCTGCTGCACGGGCTCCCCGCGCTCCTGCGTCCCACCGTCGCGCGCCGGCGGGCCTTCCTGTTGTGGGAGACCGGCCGGCCCACCGAGGACGCCGGCTGGCAGGACTTCCTCGACAGCACCACGACGGCGGTGCGCACCAAGGTCGTCGCCCTGCGCCGCCCCTGGCCGAAGGAGCTCCGGGCCTGCACCGTGCCGACCCTGGTCCTCCTGGCCGGACGCAGCCGGACCCACGACGCGCGACGCGTCGCGGCAAAGGCCCGTGCCCTCCTTCCGGAGGCCACCGTCACCCTCCTGCCGGACGCCACCCACCACACCCTCCCCACCGAGCGGCCGGCCGAACTCAACCGCCTGCTGACGCGGTTCCTGGCCTGAGCACGCCCGGCGCGCCACGACGCCCGCCCGGATGACGGGGCGGGCGTCTTCACGCGGGTGGTACGGGTGGTGCAGGTGGTGCGGGTGGTGCAGAGGGTGCGGATCAGCAGTTCTTGATCTTCCAGATCGGGTCCCAGTTCCACCAGGAGGGGGCGATGTCGGGCGCGGTGGAACTGTGGGCGACGGCGCCGGAGGAGTTGTAGAACCGGGCGACCGTGCCATCGGTCTGGGAGTTCTTGAAGCCGCCGCCGTCCCCGCCGCCGCTCCAGTAGGACAGCGAGTAGGTCTTGCATTGGTACAGGTCGAAGACCTTGTACTTGCCCTGGGTCGGATCCCATACGCGGGCGCACAGGCGACCGGACGGGCAGCTGTAGGTGCCGTCGGTGACGTAGCGGACGCGCTCGGCGGCCGGCGAGATCGTCGGTGCCGTCGCCCGCACGCCGACCTCGGCCGGCGCGGCGGCCGGCACGACGGTGACCGTCGGCGCGGTGTCCCCCACCGACCGGTCGGCGGATGCGGCGGCTTGGGCCGGCACGGTGGCCAGAAGGCCACCGATGACCAGACCCACCCCCGCGACGAGCCCCGCCGGCTTTCGACGTACCTGCATGCGTGGTCCTCCGTGTGATCGTCGGAACAGGATGCGCGCACGACCCAGTATCCGGCGAAGTCACCCGACCACAGGGCAAGTCGGGAGTTATGGCGAGAAGGCGCCAGACCGTCACCCAGGACGCGTCCGCGACCCCGATGACGCCCCGGTCCTGACCTGGGCAGTCATCGCACCGGCCGGCGCTCCGCACTCCCGGCCTCCGGCGCCGGGGCGGTGGCGGAGGCGGCCGGTTCGGCGGGCCGGCGCGCGGTGCCCCAGTGCCACAGGAGGGCGAGCCCGGTGACGGCGGCGGCCACCGGACCCAGCTCGGCCGGAGCGAGCCCGAACCGGTCCTGCGCCAGTCCGCCGAGCCCGCCGCCGAGCGCGATCCCCACGTACAGCGCCGACGAGTTGAGGCCCAGCAGGACCGGCGCGGAGGCCGGGGCGAGGGCGATGAGCCGGTGCTGCTGGGGCACGACGACGATGCCGACGGCGGCGCCCCAGACCGCACCCCAGACCAGGGTGGACGGAAGGCCGCGGACCGCCAGGGGGGTCAGCGCCAGGGCGAGGGCGGCGACGACCAGCGCGCCGGTGAGGACGTGCGCGGGGGAGTGGCGGTCGACCAGACGGCCCGCGGCGATGTTCCCGGCCAGCGTGCCGAAGCCCAGGACCAGCAGGACCAGGGTCGTCAGGGACCCGCTGCCGCCGGTGGCATCCCCCAGCGTGGGGGCGATGTACGTGTACAGCGTGTACGTGCCCAGGAGGGCGAGCGAGGTGACCGCGAGCAGTCCGAGGACCCGGCCCTGCCCGAGCGGGCGCATCCGGTCGGCCAGGGAGGCGGCGGGCAGCTCCACCCGGGGGAGCGCGACGGCGATCCCGAGCGCCGCGAGCAGGCCGATCCCGGCGACGGCCCACAGCGCCAGGTGCCAGTCGGCGCCGCCGACCAGCGTGCCGAGCGGCATCCCGAGCGCGGTCGCGAGCGTGAGACCGCCCAGGACGAACGCCAGCGCCCGCCCCCGGCGTTCCGGCGGCGCGAGGGCCGAGGCCGTACTGGACGCGGCGGCGGTGATCGCGCTCGCTCCCACGGCGGTGACGACCCGGGCGGCCATCACCACCCCGTAACTCGTCCCCAGCGCGGTCACGGCGTTCCCCGCCACGAACACGCCCAGCGCCACCAGCAGCGCCGACCGCCGGTCCAGACCGCCCGTCAGCGCACCCGTGACCGGCGCCGACAGCGCCGGCGTCAGGGCGAAGACCGTGACCAGCTGGCCCGCCGCCGGCGTCGACACGCCCAGGTCCGCGGCGATGGACGGGAGCAGACCCGCGATGACGTAACCGTCGGTGCCGACGGCGAACGTCGCCAGAGCCAGGGGGAGGAGTCTCTTCAGCACGGACGCGTGCCGCCTTTCCGGAGCGGTACGGAGACGGGGACGACCGCACTGTAGGCAACACATGGATGCTTGTCCATGTATCCATGCGTGGCTAGGCTGGAACGCGCCACGCACGGCGGGAGGAGAGCGATGCGCGAGGTCACGCACCCGGCGACCGGGGCGATCCGTCTGGTCGAGGTGTTGCGCGCCCTCGCCGACCCGGTACGCCTGGAGATCGTCCAGCGGCTCGCCGAGACCGGCGAGGAGAGCTGCAACGCCCTCGCCGGCGACCTGGACGTCCACCAGACGACGCTCTCCCACCACTACCGCGTCCTCCGCGAGGCGGGCGTCACCTGGACCACCGTCCAGGGCCGCTCCCGACTGGTCCGCCTGCGCGGCGACGACCTGGACGCGCGCTTCCCCGGCCTGCTGGCGGCCGTCCTGAAGGCCGCTCGCCCCTCCTGAGCCCCTGCCGGCGGTCGCCGCGTCAGAGCCAGGCGAGGGACTTGTCCAGAACCCCGCCCAGCGCGCCGTACGCGCAGCAGCGCACCGAGTGCCCCGCCCTGCGGCGCAGCCCGAACCCCACGAGGAACGCCGCGGCGAAGACCCCGCCGAGGGCCGCCGTCGCGACCGGGTCGTAGAGGACGTACGCGGCGGCGGCCACGCCGGTCCAGACGAGGATCGGCAGGAGCGAGCCGCGCAGCACCGTCCGCAGCCTGACCCGCCCCGGCCCCGACGGCAGGGCCCTGTGGTGCCACACGTCGATGTGGTTTCGCGTCACGCAATGCTCCGGGCGCATGGGCATCTGCCCATTGCATCATCCACGGCGCGACCCGCGCCATCAGTCCGGCCCCTCGCGGGGAAGCGTCAACTTCGGTGGTGCGTGCGGGTGGTTGCGGATCTCGATCCGGAAGTCCGCGGCGGCGGAGTGGTCCTCCTGGCGGCGGTGGTGCCGCTCCCAGTCGGCCGCGAGGTCGCACGGCGCGCAGCCCGGTGCCGGTACGGCGGGAGGCAGGGGCTCCACGGAGAGCACGACCGGCTCCTCCTGCCAGGTCTGCGGAGGGGGCGGTGGCTCCATCGGCGTGACGGGTCGGGTGAGGATCCGGATCAGCGCGCGTTCCCTCTCGCTCGGCCGCCGCAGGCCCGCCGGCGGGGCCGTCCACACGGTGCCGCCGCCGGGCGGCATGAGGTAGAGGAGGGACCCGTCCCAGGCGGTGACTCTGCCAAGCCGAGGGTGCCCCTCGGTGGTGTCTTCCGCCATGTAGGTGCCGAGGTCGGGGAGGGGGGTTGGGGGGTCGGTTGCGGGCATGCGCACGCTCCTCTCCTTTCCGTAGCCGGTTCGCTACGAGGAGCCATCAGCGTGACTCAAAAGCGGCTAGTCTTCAAATCTCCAAATTGCAGGCTGGAGATGAGAGTTGTGGTCAATCGCAAGCAGCTGGAGCCGACCGACGGCCCGGAAGCCGCGTTCGGGGCACGTCTGCGCAGGTTGCGCGAGGAGCGGGGCTGGAAACAGGAGGACCTGGCCGGCCGGACGTCGTACTCCGGCAAGCACATTTCCGCCGTGGAAACGGCGCGGAGAACGGTAACTCTCCAACTCTCAATTGAGCTTGACGATGCGTTCGGCCTGATCGGCAGCGCTGATTCGTTCGAGCACGAGTGGCGGAACTTGCGGAACGGCGTGCTCATGGAGGGCTTCCCGGAGTACGCGCACTACGAGCGCCGAGCCGTTGAGATCCGCATGTTCGAGATTGGGCTCGTGTCCGGTCTCCTCCAGGTGCCGGAGTACGCACAGGCACTGGCTGCGGCTTCGGCGGCTCGTGGATCAGTCACGGAGAACGAGGCTGCGGGACGTGTGGCCTTCCAGATGGAGCGGCAGCAGATCCTAGACCGGGCCCGACCGCCCATGGTCTTCGCCGTACTGGACGAGAGTTGCCTCCGGACGATGGTCGGCGGTCCGCGGGTCATGGCCGCTCAGCTCGACCGACTTGTCGAGTTCGCGGCCCGCCCCCGCACGGTTCTTCAGGTGGCACCGTTCGCCATGGGGGAGCGGCGCGCGCTCAATCGGCTTCTCACTCTTCTGACTCTGCCGGACCGGTCCACTCTCGCCTACACCGAATCACAGGCGCAGGGCTACCTGGAACGTGAGGTCGACACCGTCGCGGCCGGGTTTACGGCCTACCATCAGCTCTCCGCCGAATCGCTCTCGCAGGCGGACTCCGTGACCATGATCAAGGAAGTACGAAAGGGCCTGCTGTGACCAACGAGTACCCCCTCTGGTTCAAGTCCTCCTACAGCAACGGCGGCAACGACTGCGTCGAAGTCGCCCACAACCTCGTCCCCACCACCGGCCTCGTCCCCCTCCGCGACTCGAAGGTTCCCGCCGGCCCCCGACTCGCCGTCTCCGCCGCCGCGTTCGCCGTCTTCATCGATTCCGTCAAGCAGTGATACGCGACAGGGCGCAGCGCGTCCGCGACGTGCGGGAGCGGTTGACGCGCGAGATGGACGTCTGGGTCGCCTCCGCCGGCGACGGCGGGGTGCCGTACCTCGTGCCGTTGTCTTTCTTCTGGGACGGGACGGACGTCTGGCTCGTGACGCGGCTGTCCAACCCGACCGGACGGAACCTCGTCGCCCATCCCCGTACCCGCCTCGCCCTCGGGGACACCCGGGACGTCGTCCTCCTCGACGGCGAGGTCACGGCGTACGCGCACGACGAGGTCCCGGCGGAGGCCGCCGAGGGCTTCCACGCCAAGACCGGGTGGAACGCCCGCCAGGCCGGCCCGGCCTACCGCTGGTTCCGCGTCCGCCCGACGGATCTCCAGGCGTGGCACGAGGAGCCGGAGCTCGCGGGGCGGCGGCTGATGGCGGACGGGGAATGGGCCGTGGGGTGAGGTCTCAACGGGCCTGGTAGAACGGGCGTATGACCTACAGATTCGTGGCGACGATCGCCTACGGATGGCACGAGGAGATTCCGCCGGGCGCGTTCGTCCCGGCGGCGGGTGTCATCGAGTCGGAGGGCGAGGAGAGCTTCGCGCTCGAATTCCAGGGCGGCGTCGAGGAGCCGGACGCGCAGGCCGTCCGGCTGGGCATGGACTCGTACTGCGTCGTCACCCCCGACCAGAACACGGCGTACGGATGCCTGCGCACGGTCGAGCTGGAGGGCGACCTCCTGAGGGTCACGTTCGACCCCGCGCACCTGGACGACCTGGGCCTGGACGATCCCGTGGTCGAGGTGGTCCTGGACGCGCCGCCCGAGGACGTCGCCCGCATGGGGGAGGCGCTCAAGCACATCCTCGCCTATGGGCGTCCGGACGCTCTGCCGATCGTGATGTGGTGACGCGCTCTCGGTCACGATCGGGGAAACGGCAGGGACGGCCGGGCACCCCGTGGTGCACGCTGCGGTCATGGCGAGACGACCACAGGTCCAGGCGGGTACACCGGGCGGCTGTCTGTTCAACGGCTGCCTGACCGTTCTGGTGCTGCTGCTCGCGGCTGTCTTCGGCGGACTGGTATGGCTGGAGACGCGGCCGGCGCGGGCCGAGGCCCTGGCGCGTGAGGACCTGCGGGAGAACGTCGCGACGCACCGCGAGCGGTTGGGTGATGCGGCGGCCAACGGCAGCCTTCCCGACGGTGAGATCGCCGAGGTCTTCGGCGGCGCCGCGAAGCCCGCGGCGGGCTTCGTCGGTGCCACGCGCCAGGGCGAGACGGTCACCGTGATCGCGGGACTGGCCGGTCAGGGTGAGGCGGCCGGCATCCCTTTCCCGAACCGGAGATGGGTGACCGGCTGTTACGCGTTCGAGGTGCCCGCCCCGGCCTCGGGCGCCCCGCGGCCCTCCCTCCGGGAACTCCCGCCCGAGGCGTGCGTGGTGCGGCCGACCACGCCTCCCGCACCCGGCCGCCGGGACCCGGCCGATGCCGCCCCGCACGGAAAGCCCTTCGCGAAGGTCCTCACCCGTGGTGAGGGCGACGCGTCGCCCGGCCGCTCTGCGCACCTCTCGGGAACGCTCGTGGTCACCGACGACCGTTGCGTCGCGGTGAAGACCGATGCGGGCGCCGTATCGACGGCCGTCGCCTGGGGCCACGGCTGGTCGGTCCGGGAGGAGGCCGGCGGGGCCGCCGTGTACGGCCCGAGGGGCGGGCTCTACGTCCGGGAGGGCGACCGGGTCGGGCTGGACGGGGCGGACTCCGAGCGGTTCGCCGGCAAGCCGTGTGCCGACGGCGCGGTCTTCGAAGCCCACGACGAACAGGCCGGCTCCTAGGCCGTCTCTTCCGGATCATGCCGGGCTCGCGTCTCCCCCGGCTACCGCTGGGAGGTGCCCCCACCGCATGGACTCCCTCCTCCGCCTTGCGAGCGCACGCACCGGACGCCGCTCCCCGATCCGGCCCGATCCGAAAGAAACGGCCTGGGCCGGGAAACCGGGTGCGGGGGAGAGGGACCGGGAGGTAGCGTGCCCGGCATGTCCAGCCCCGAGGCATCCAGAGCGGGGGGCTTGCGGTCACGCCGTCAGCCCCTGAGCCTCCGTACTCCCTGAGCCGGTGAACGGTCACCGACCCGCCGCAGCGCCCCGCGCCGTGCGGCCGGTCCGGTGTACCCGCGCGCTCCCGAGGGGTCGGTGAGGCGGGGCCGCGGTGGTGACGCGACGACGTCCTTCGTCCTTCCCACCTCACCTCGGAGCCTCCGTGCCCCTTCCTTTCCCCCTGTACCTGCTCGCCCTTGCCGTCTTCGCCATGGGCACCTCGGAGTTCATGCTCGCCGGTCTGCTGCCGGACCTCGCCCGCGACCTCGGCGTGAGCGTCGGCGCCGCCGGCGCGCTCACCTCCGCCTTCGCCGTCGGCATGGTGGTCGGCGCGCCGCTCATGGCCGTGCTGACCCGAGGGCGGTCCGCGCGCGGCGGGCTGCTCGCGTGCGTCCTCGTCTTCCTCGCCGCGCACCTCCTCGGGGCGGTGACGGACAGCTTCGCCGTCCTGCTCCTCAGCCGGGTCGTCGCCGCCCTCGCCGACGCCGGGTTCCTCGCGCTCGCGCTCACCACCGCCACCGCCATGGTCCCGGCGGACCGCAAGGCGCGGGCGCTCGCCGTACTGCTGGGCGGCACGACCGTCGCGACCGTCGCCGGGGTGCCCGGGGGTGCGCTGCTCGGTGCCGTCGCCGGATGGCGGGCCGCCTTCTGGGCGGTCGCCGTGCTGTGTGTGCCCGCCGCGTTGGGGATCCTGCGGGGCGTTCCCGGCACCAGGGGTGAACGGCGTTCGCTGCGCGCCGAGTTCGGGGTGCTCCGGTCGCCCCGGCTGCTCCGTGTCCTGGTGCCGGCCGCGCTGGTGAACGCCGCCACCTTCGGTGCGTTCACCTTCCTCGCGCCGGTGGTGACCGGCCCGGCCGGACTCGGCGCGGCCTGGGTGTCCGTCGCCCTGGTGCTGTTCGGCGCGGGTTCCTTCGCCGGGGTCACGGCGGCCGGGCGGCTGGCCGACCGCCACGCCGCCCGGGTCCTCTCCGTCGGAGGGCCGCTGTTCCTCGTCGGCTGGGTCGGCCTCGCCGCGCTCGCGGAGCGTCCGGCCGCCCTGCTCGGGCTGCTCCTCGTCCAGGGCGCCCTGGCCTTCGCCCTCGGGGGCACGCTCATCGCCCGCATCCTGTACGAGGCCGCCGGCGCGCCCGCGCTCGCGGGGGCGTACGCGACGGCCGCGCTCAACGTGGGCGCGGTGGCCGGGCCGCTGCTCGCCGCGACGGCCCTGGACCGGGCGACGGGGCCGTTCCTGCTGAGCGCGGGGCTCGTCGCCGCCGCCCTGGCCGCCGCGGCCGTCAGCGGTAGTCGTCAGGGTGGTCCTGCATCCAGGTGTTGATGAAGTCCCGGGTGCCGATCAGCTCCTTCTGGTGCTTCTTCAGGTTCGGGAAGGAGGCGTCCCCGGCGAGCGTCTCGTTCAGCTCCGCCATCCGCGCGATCGGCTCCGGGAAGTGGCCCGGGCCCTTGGGGTCGGACTTCATCGCCATGTCGAGCTCCTGGAGCTCCTTGTGGACCCGGCCGAGGAAATAGGAGCAGTCCGTCGCGCAGGAGTCGTTGAGCGTGGCCTGGAGCGTCGCGAAGGCGTCGCGGACCTTCTCGCCGGACTCGGGCGCGTACGGGTCCTGCGTGGGCGCGGGGGAGCGCGTCGCGTCGTCGGGCAGGGCGTCGGCGCCGTCGGGCGCGGCGGTCGCCGTCGCCTCCGGTGCCGCCGTCGCCTCCGCCGTGGCCGTGGCCTTCGGCGCGACCCTTGCCGCGTCGTCGGGCTCCGGGGTCGTGCTGCAGGAGACGGCCAGGGCCGCCAGGGCCGCGGCCACCAGCGCGGCCCGGCGTACGGGCGTCTTGCGGATCATGTGGATCATCTGGGTTCCCTCCCCTGGGTCATGGGCCGGGCGAGCCTATCCGGGCCGTGACCCAGGGGAGTCGCGCCCCGCCCCTCAGCCGGCGAAGGCGAGGTGCGCCAGGCGCAGCGGGCCGCGCAGCTCGACGCGCAGATCCGTCACGTCGCGGAGGTGACAGGGGGCCCCGACGGTGGCGTACGCGTACCGGCCGCCGGTCGGCGGCAGCGTCACGCGGGCCACTTCGGCGGAACCCGCGGTGAGGACGACCTCGCCCTCACCGGCCGCCGTCACCGCCACCTCCGTGACCCCGTCGCCGAAGTCGCACGCCCGGTAGAGGAGCGTGCCCGGCACGCCGGGGCCGGCGGGGGTCACCGCGTCGCCGGAGACGCGGGCGCGGTCGACGATCGCCGTGCCGGTCTGCTCGTCGTAGTCGGCGGCCTCCAGGCCCGCCTCCAGGACCGGGCGCGGGCCCGGCACCAGGCCGTCCACTGCCACGCGGACGGTGCGGCGGACGTCCGCCGACGACGGGCCCGCCAGGAACTCGTACGCGCCCGGTTCCACCGCCCACCGGCCGTGCGCCACGTCCCAGTACGCGAGCGCCGACAGGGGCACGGTGAAGGCGAGCGCGGCGCCGGCGCCGGGTGCCAGGTGGACCCGTTCGTGGGCGACGAGCGCGCGGTGCGGGCGCGGCACCGAGGGGGCGACGGGCCGCGCGTACACCTGGACGACCTCGTCCGAGGCGACGGCGCCCGTGTTGGTGACGGTGCAGGAGAGCCGTACCTCCTCCGCGTCCACTGCCGCCGTCAGGGCGTCGTAGCCGAAACGCGTGTAGGTCAGGCCGTGGCCGAAGGGGAAGAGCGGCGTCCCGTCGAAGTAGAGGTACGTCTGCCGGCCGCCGATGACGTCGTAGTCGAGCAGGTCCGGCACGTCGGCGTCGGAGGCGTACCAGGTCTGCGGCAGCCGCCCGGCGGGGGAGACGTCCCCGGCGAGGGCCCGCGCGAGCGCCGTGCCCGCGGCCTGGCCGCCGTGCGCGGTCCACAGGAGGGCCGGGAGCGCGGCGGCCGCGTCGGGGACCGCGTACGGGTAGGAGGAGACGAGGACGAGGGCGGTGCGCGGATTGGCGGCGTGCGCGGCCCGCCACAGGCGGTCCTGGTGGGGCGGGAGCGCGAGGGTCGTGCGGTCCTCGGTCTCGCGGCCGTTGATGTGGGGGTCGTTCCCGGCGACGACGATCACCGTGTCCGCCCCGGCGGCGGCCCGCGCCACCGCGTCCTCGCCCCGCTCGACGGTCTCCACGGTGAGGACTTCGGCGGATCCGCGAGCGGCGGCAACCTTCACGCCGTCGGCGGCGACAGAGACGTAGCCCCCCGTCCCGAGGTGCAGAAGGAGGTGACCGTCACCGTGGGCCTCGAAGCGGAACGTCTCCTGGACGACCCAGCCGCCCGGCTCGTCCGCGGAGGCGCGTACGAGGCCGTCCTCGGCCACCGACAGGTACCGGCCGTCGGGGGCGCGCAGCGTCAGCACCCCGTCGCCCCAGTCGATCAGGTCGAGGACCGTGCCCTCGGCGTCGGCGGTCAGGGGCGGCAGGTCGGTGCGGCCGGCGAGCAGCGCCGGGTCGAGGGCGATCTCCGCGTCCCGCACGGACTCCTCCGCCGCGGGTTCGGCGACGCGCAGCGCGCGGCCGTCGGCGGTGCGCAGCCGGATCCGGTCCACGCCCTCCGCGAAGTCCACCCGGTCCGCGCCGAACCGCTCCCGGATGCCGTCCAGCGGCGAGGAGCGGCGCAGCAGCGCGCCGCTGTACCAGTCGAGCTTGGCGGCGTCGGCGAGCAGTCCGACGACGGCGATCCGCCCGCCCTCCCGCAGCGGCAGCAGGGGTGTCCCGCCGGCGGGTTCGTTGCGGAGGAGGACGAGGGCCGCCTCCGCCGCCTCGCGGGCCAGCTCGCGGTGGGCGTTCGTGTCGTACGCCGACTCCTGGGCGTACGGGTCGAGTCCGGGGTCGAACTCGCCGAGCAGCATGCGCACGGTCAGCTGCCGGGTGACCGCGCGGTCCACGTCCTCCTGGTCGATCAGGCCCTGCTCCAGGGCCCGTTCCAGCCGCCCCAGGATGACCGTGCTGTCGGTGCCGTGGTCGGTGAAGGAGTCGACGCCCGCGCGCAGGGCCGCCGCGACGGCCTCCTCGTGGGTGTCGAAGTACGCCTGCGAGTCACCGAGGTTGCTGGGCGCGCCCGCGTCCGAGCAGACGAGCAGCTCCTGGCCCGTCCACGTCCGCAGCTCCGACTCCAGGTACGGGGAAAGGTGGTTGGGGCGGCCGTTGACCAGGTTGTACGCGGGCATGACGCCGGCCACCGCGCCCGCCTCGACGGCGCCGCGGAAGGCCCGGAGGTCGTACTCGTGGAGCACGCGCGGGCGGACGGAGGCGGACGAGGTGTCGCGGGCCGTCTCGTTGTTGTGCGCGAGCCAGTGCTTGAGGACCGGCGCCGTGCGCCAGTACGTGGGATGGTCGCCGCGCAGGCCGCGGGTGAAGGCGACGGCGACGGCGGAGGTGAGCACCGGGTCCTCCGCGTAGCCTTCCTCGCCGCGGCCCCACAGCGGGTTGCGCAGCAGGTTCACGGTGGGCGCCCAGACGTTGAGGCCGACCCGCTCGTCCTTGGCGCGCATCGCCCGCGCCTCGCGGGAGACGGCCTCGCCGACCCGGCGCACCAGCTCCGGGTGCCAGCTCGCGCCGAGGCCCACGGCCTGCGGGAAGACGGTGGCCGGGCCCATCCAGGCGACGCCGTGCAGCGCTTCCTGGCCGGTGCGGAAGGCGGCGAGCCCGAGGCGGTCGACGCCGGGCGTGAACTGGTGCAGGAGGGCGAGGCGTTCGGCGGGGGTGAGGCGGCCGAGGAGGTCGGCGACGCGCGCGTCGACGGGGAGGGCAGGGTCACGGAAGGGCGGCCGGTCTGCGGTCACGTACGAGTCCCTTGGACGGCGGCCGCCGTCCGGCGGCCGGAAGTTTCGAAGCGCTTCGATGCTTCAGTCCCCCCGTGTGGGTGTCAAGGCGTAAGGTCCCGCTACTTTCCCCTTCGTCCACAGGAGTTGAAGGCATCAGGCCTTCCTCCGCGCTGCTGCGAGAAACTCCTGAACGACTCTTGCCGCACCCGTGGCCGTCACTTAACCTCACAGCAACATCGAAGCGCTTCGACTGCCGTGTTCCCGGATCCGTCGCTTCGACCTCCCCGCTTCTCGCTCCTGCTCCACCTCCACACACCGCAGCCGGCCGGCGACCCCTCGGACGCCGTGTGTCCTGGCGCGTGCCATGAAGGGTTGACGCAATGACGCCGAACGCCGCCTCCACGGGCTCCCCGAGAACCGAGCAGAGCCGCCGGGGCTTCCTCGCCACCGGCGCCGTCGCCGCCGTCGCGGTCGCCGGCGGGGCCCCGCTGCTCACCGCCTGCGGCGGCGGTGGCGGCACCGGGAAGAAGGACGGCACCACCAGCGGCAAGGACGCCGCCAAGCTCCTCCCGGCCCATGTCGCCAGCGGCGTCGTCACCCCCGACGTCCCCGCGAAGAACGGCTCCGCCGCCGGCTTCACCCGCGCCATCCCGAGCGCCGAGCTCAAGGCGTCCGTCGACGGGAAGAAGGGCAAGGGCGGCGCGCTCACCGTCATGGCCCCCTTCTGGGGAACCCCGCCCGCCGCCGACAACCCCTACTACAAGGCCATGAACGAGGCGATCGGCGTCCAGGCCACCTGGCAGAACCAGGACGGCAACGTCTACGACCAGAAGCTCGGCGCCGTCCTCGCCTCCAGTGACATCCCCGACCTCGTCGTCGTCCCCGGCTGGAACCTCGGCGGCAAGATCCCCAGTGCCGTCAACGCCAAGTTCGAGGACCTCGGCCCGTACCTCTCCGGCGACAAGGTCAAGGCCTACCCCAACCTCGCGGCCATCCCCACCGACGCCTGGCAGCGCTCCCTCTTCGGCGGCAGCCTCCGCGGCCTGCCCATGCCCGCCTCCTACGTCACCAACATCGCGCCCTTCTACCGCAAGGACGTCTTCGAGGCGAAGGGATGGCAACTCCCCACGAGTGCCGCCGAGTTCCTCGCCCTGGCCAAGGAGATCACCAGCGCGAAGGCGAAGGTCTGGGCCTGCGCCGACATGACCTGGACCGCCTACAACATGTTCGGCGTCCTCAACGGCAGCGACAAGGCGCTCGGCTGGAACCTCGTCGACGGCAAGCTGGTCAACCGCATCGAGACCACCGAGTACCTCGAAGCCCTCGAATGGACCCGCAAGCTCTTCGACGCCGGCGTCGTCCACCCCGACGAGAAGGCCCAGAACCAGGGCGACACCAGCGTCCGCTTCACCTCCGGCCAGTGCCTGATCTACAACAACGACCTCGCCCACTGGTACGGCAAGACCGCCGAAATGGCCGCGCAGAACCCGGCGTTCGCCATGGCCGCCATGGACATCCCCGGCCACGCGGGCGGCACCCCGGCGCTGTGGGCCACCAACCCCGCCAACATCTGGGCCTTCGTCCGCAAGGGCGCCCCCAAGGCGCTGATCGAGGACGCCCTCGCCATCGCGAACTTCACCGCCGCCCCCTACGGCACCAAGGAGCGCATGCTCACCGACTACGGCGTCGAAGGCGTCCACCACACGATCAAGGACGGCCTGCCGGTCAAGACCGACGCCGGCAACCAGGAGGTCAGCAGCTCCTGGATGTTCGTCGCCAGCCCCGCCCCCTACATCGCCCACCCCGACCTGCCGGAGATCACCAAGGCGCAGGTCGAGTGGCAGCAGCGGATGGGCGCCGTCACCCGCAAGTCCTCCTTCTACGGCCTCACCGTCACCGAACCCGGCCAGTGGACCGGCCTCATGAACGACTTCGAGCAGCTGGAGAAGGACATCGTCCGCGGCCGCAAGAAGGTCTCCGACATGCAGCAGGCCGTCTCGGAGTGGAAGACCAAGGGCGGCGACCAGCTCCGCGACTGGTACAAGAAGCTCCTCGACACCACCGGATCCGCGGCGAGCTGACCGTGGCCAAGCACGACACCACCGACCGCCGGCCGAGGATCCCCCTCGGCCGGCGGCTCCGGCGCGACCGCACCCTGCTGCTGATGACGGTCCCCGCCCTCGTCCTCGTCCTCGTCTTCAACTACCTCCCCATCCTCGGGAACGTCGTCGCCTTCCAGGACTACGACCCGTACGTCTCCACCAACGGCGTCACCGCCATCCTCGAATCCCCCTGGGTCGGCCTCGCCCAGTTCGACCGCGTCCTGTCCGACCCCCTCTTCTGGGCCGCCGTCGAGAACACCCTGGTCTTCTTCCTCCTCCAGCTGGTGCTCTTCTTCCCCGTCCCCATCGCCCTCGCCCTGCTCGTGCACAGCGTGCTGCGGCCCCGCGTCCGAGCCTTCGTGCAGGCCGTGCTCTACCTGCCCCACTTCTTCTCCTGGGTCATCGTCATCACCGTCTTCCAGCAGATCTTCGGCGGCGCCGGCGTCATCGCCCAGACCCTCCGCGAACACGGCCACGAGGGCTTCGACCTCATGACCGACCCTGCCGTCTTCAAGTACCTCGTCACCGCCGAGGGCATCTGGAAGGACGCCGGCTGGGGCGTGATCGTCTTCCTCGCCGCGCTCGCCGCCGTCGACCACGCGCTGTACGAGGCCGCCGCCATGGACGGCGCGAACCGGTGGCGCCGCATGTGGCACCTCACCCTCCCCGCGCTGCGGCCCGTCGTCGCCCTCCTCCTCGTGCTCCGCGTCGGCGACGCCCTCACCGTCGGCTTCGAACAGCTGCTGCTCCAGCGCGACGCCGTCGGACCCGGGGCCGCCGAGGTCCTCGACACCTTCGTCTGGTGGACCGGACTGCGCAGCCAGGACTTCAGCTACGCGGCCGCCGCCGGGCTCATCAAGGGGATCGTCGGCCTCGCCCTCGTCCTCACCGCGAACAAGGCCGCCCACCTCATGGGCGAGCAGGGGGTGTACCGGAAATGACCACGCGCGTCCTCGAACGACCCGCGCGCCCCGCCCGCGGCGCGACCGCCCGGCCCTCCCGGTGGGCGGCGCCCGCCCGGCCCGTCTGGGAGGAGCCGCCCACCCGCGCCGGGCTCACCGCCAAGGCCACGCTCCTCGTCCTCGCCTGCCTCGCCGTCCTCTTCCCGCTGTGGATCGTCGTCGTCACCAGCCTCTCCTCGAAGCGGACGATCACCGAGGCCGGCGGACTCGTCATCGTGCCGCGGGACTTCACCCTCATCGCCTACCGGGAGCTGCTCAGCGGCGGCCAGGTCACCCGCGCCGTCGCCGTCAGCCTCGGCGTCACCCTCGCCGGCACCCTCTTCTCCATGACGGTGTCCGTGCTCTGCGCGTACGGCCTCTCCCGGCCCGGCTCCTTCGGCCACCGCGCCCTGCTCTTCACGCTGATGGGCACCATGTTCTTCGGCGCCGGACTCATCCCCACCTACCTGCTGGTGCAGACCCTCGGCCTCACCGACACCTACCTGGCGCTGATCCTCCCCAGCGCCGTCAGCGTCTTCAACATCCTCGTGCTGCGCGCCTTCTTCATGGGCATCTCGCCCGAACTCGTCGACAGCGCCCGCATCGACGGCGCCGGCGACCTGCGCATCCTGTGGACGATCGTGATGCCGCTCTCCCGCGCGGTCATCGCCGTCATCACCCTCTTCTACGCGGTCGGCTACTGGAGCGCCTGGTTCAACGCCTCCATCTACCTCAACGACCAGGCGATGATGCCGCTGCAGAACGTGCTCATCCAGCTCGCCCAGAAGCAGGAGATCCCCGTCGGCCTCGGCCAGGCCGTCAAGGCCGGGAACCTCTCCGGACTCGCCGTGCAGATGGCCGTCATGGTCCTCGCCCTGCTGCCCGTCGCCGTCCTCTCGCCCTTCGTCCAGAAGCACTTCAAGAAGGGCATGCTCACCGGCGCCGTCAAGGGCTGAGCCCGTCACGGGCCGCCCCCCACCCCCACCTCACGGAAGAGCCCCGATGACCGGCCTCGACGACCTCACCCACCCGCCCGGCCGCCCGCCCCGCCTCCTCTACGGCGCCGACTGGAACCCGGAGCAGTGGCCCGAGGGCACCTGGACCGAGGACCTGCGGCTGATGCGCCGGGCCGGCGTCACCACCGTCACCCTCGGCGTCTTCTCCTGGGCCCGGCTCGAACCCGAGCCGGGCGCCCGCGAGTTCGGCTGGCTCGACCGGCTCATGGACCTCGCCCACGACCACGGCGTCGGCGTCGTCCTCGCCACCCCCACCGCCTCCCCGCCGCCCTGGCTCGGCCGTCTCCACCCCGAGACCCTGCCCCGCGACGAGGACGGCCGCACCGAATGGTGGGGCTCCCGCCAGCACTTCTCCCACTCCAGCGAGGCCTACCGCCGGCACGCCGCCGCCCTCACCGAGGACCTCGCCGCCCGCTACGCCCGCCACCCGGCGCTCGTCATGTGGCACATCAACAACGAGTACTGCACCTACGACTGGGGCGACGAGGCCGCCCGCACCTTCCGCACCTGGCTCCAGGACCGGTACGGCACCCTCGACGCCCTCAACACCGCCTGGGGCGGAGACTTCTGGAGCCAGCGCTACGCCGACTGGGCCGAGGTCCTGCCGCCGCGCCGCGCCCACTACCTGCGCAACCCCGCGCACCTCCTCGACTTCCGCCGCTACACCTCCGACCGGCTCCTGGACTGCTACCGGACCGAACGCGACATCGTCCGCAGCCACACCCCGCACCTCCCGGTCACCACCAACCTCATGCCGTTCTGGTCCGGACAGGACGGCTGGGCCTGGGCCGCCGAACAGGACCTCGTCTCCGTCGACGTCTACCCCGACCCCGCCGCACCCCGCGCCGGAGCCCACGAGAACGCCTTCCTCGCCGACCTCACCCGCGCCGAGGCGGGCGGCCGCCCCTGGATGGTGATGGAACAGGCCGCCGGAGCCGTCAACTGGCGCCCCGTCAACCACCCCAAGCCCGAAGGGCTCAACCGGCTGTGGACCCTCCAGGCCGTCGCCCGCGGCGCCGACGCCGTCCACTTCTTCCAGTGGCGCGCCTCCCGGCAGGGCGCCGAGAAGTTCCACTCCGGCATGCTCGGCCACAGCGGCCCCCGGGGACGCGGCTTCCGCGAGACCGTCCGCATCGGCGCCGACCTCGCCCGCCTCGGCCCCCGCGTCGCCGGCAGCCGCCTGCCCGCCGGCGGCATCGCCCTCCTCCACGACTGGGACTCCTGGTGGGCCCAGCGCCACGAAGGCGCCCTCTCCGCCCACCTCGACCAGGGCGAACTCGTCCGCACCTGGCACCGCGCCCTCTGGGAGGCCGGCCTCCCCACCACCCTCGCCCACCCCCACCACGACCTCACCGCCCACCCCCTCGTCGTCGTCCCCCACCTCTACCTCCTCGACGACACCGCCCTCGACAACCTGCGCCGGTACACGGCCGGCGGCGGCCGGCTCGTCTGCGGCTTCTTCACCGGCGTCGCCGACCCCGACGACCGCGTCCGCCCCGGCGGCATGGACGCCCGCCTCCGCGCCCTCCTCGGCATCGACCGCGTCGACGAATGGTGGCCCCTGGCCCCCGGCGACCGCGTCGACTGCGGCACCTTCCACGGCACCCTCTGGTCGGAGGAGCTGGTCCCCGCCCCCGGCACCGAGATCCTCGCCGCCTACCGGGGCGGCGAACTCGACGGCCGCCCCGCCGTCCTGCGCCACGGCCGCACCCGCTACCTCTCCACCCTCCCCGAACCCGCCGCGCTGCGCACCCTCCTCGCCGAGGCCGCCACCGAGGCGGGCGTCCGGCCGGTCCTCGCCGGACTCCCCGACGGCGTCGAGGCCGTCCGCCGCGGCGACCTCCTCTTCCTGCTCCACCACGGCCGCGAGCCCGTCACCGTCACCGTCCCCGGCCGCCACCGCGACCTGCTCACCGGCACCACCGTCGACTCCGCCCTCACCCTCGACCGCTTCGGCGCCGCCGTCCTGGAGGTGCACCCATGACCGGACCCGTGCACGGCACCTGGGAACCCGCCCCCGCCGCCCGCTGGGAGGACGCCTTCCTCACCGGGAACGGCCGGCACGGGGCGCTGGTGTACGGCGACCCCGCCGACGACCGGGTGATCGTCACCCACCACACCCTCGTACGCCCCCACCACCGGCCAGGGGACACCGACCCGCCCCGCCTCGCCGACCGGCTACCCGCCCTCCAGGACGCCCTCCTGGCCGGTGACCTCACCGCCGCCGAGGCCTTCACCGACGGCCGCCCGCTGCGCTGGATCCAGCCCTTCCACCCGGGCTTCCTCACCCGCGTCCGCGCCGCGACCGGCGGGGTGACCGGCGCGACCCGACGCGAGGTCGACTTCGCCACCGGCGTCGCCGCCGCCACCGCCGGCACCCGCGCCAGCCGGGTGTTCGCCTCCCGCGCCGACGACGTCCTCGTCCAGTACGTGACGGAGCCCGGCCCCCGTGTCGCCGTCGCGCTCGACCACCGCCTCGACGGCGTCCCGCCCGGCCTCGCCACCGGCCGCGGCCTCGCCACCGCCCACGGCGAGACCCTCCTCACCCTCCAGGCCCGCTACCCCGGCTCCACCCTCGGCTACACCGGCGTCACCCTCGTCGTCGCCGACACCGGCCGCACCACCCTCACCGACCGCGGCATCCGCGTCGACGGCGCCGGCGGACTCCTGCTGCTCACCCGCGTGCACCGCCACGACGGCCCCTACGACCCCGCCGAGGAGGCCGCCGCCCTGCGCGCCCTCGCCGGGGACGACGGCCCCGCCGCCGCGTACGCCCGCCTCCTCGGCCGGCACACCGCACTCCACGGCGCCGCCTACCACCGGGTGACCCTCGACCTCGGCGCCGACCCCGACGAACGTGCCCTGTCCGGAAGCGAGTTGCTCGGCCGGCCGGCCGGGCCCGCCCTCCTCGAACGGCTCTTCGCCGCCGGCCGCCACCACCTGCTCTCCTCGTCCGGCCTCTACCCGCCCCGCCTCTGCGGACTGTGGACCGGGGACTGGGACACCGCCTGGTCCGGCGGCTTCACCACCGACGCCAACCTCGCCCTCCAGACCGCCTCCGCCGTCGCCGCCGACCTGCCCGAGGTCCTCGACGCCCACCGCGACCTCGTCCGGGGCCAGGTCGCCGACTGGCGGGACAACGCCCGCGCCGTCTTCGGCACCCGGGGCGTCGTCGCCCCCGCCCACACCGACGGCGAGAGCGGCCACACGTACCACTTCGACCGCGCGTACCCCCTCCACCTGTGGACCGCCGCCGCCGACTGGCTCCTCCTCCCGCTCGTCGAAGCGGACGAGGCCGACGGCCGGCGCGATCCCTGGCTCACCGGACTCCTCCTCGAACTCGCCGACTTCTACGAGGACTTCCTCACCCGCACCGGGCCCGACGGGAACCTCGCCGTCGTCCCCTCCTACTCTCCGGAGAACCGCCCGCGCGGCGGTAGCTGGGGCGCGGTCAACGCCACCATGGACCTCGCCGCCGCCCGTCACGCCCTCAGGGCCGCCGCCGACCGCGCCCCCGCGGACCGGGCCGTGCGGCTGCGGGCCCTCGCCGACCGGCTCCCTCCCTACCGCGTCAACGGCGACGGGGCCCTCGCCGAATGGGCCTGGCCCGGCCTCGGCGACCGCTACGACCACCGGCACCTCAGCCACCTCTACCCCGTCTGGCCGCTCGACGCCATCACCCCCTACGACACCCCGGGCCTCGCCCGCGCCGCCGCCCGGGCCCTCGCCCTGCGCGGCAGCGAGAACGACTCCGCCCACGGCCACCTCCACCAGGGGCTCATCGCCGCCCGGCTCGGCGACCCCGGCCGCACCGGAGACGCCCTCCGCCGGGTCCTCGGCGGCGACTACTTCCACGCCTCCCTGATGAGCGCGCACTACCCGAAGCGGGACGTCTACAACGCCGACGCCGCCCACGCCCTGCCCGCTCTGCTCGTCGAGGCACTGGTCCGCTCCACGCCCGGACGGCTCGTCCTGCTGCCCGCGCCGCCGCCCGGGCTCTGTGCCCGCGGCCGGCTCACCGGGGTGCGCACCCGCTTCGGCGCCCGGATCGACCTGACCTGGGCACCGGGGACGTACCGGGCCGTGCTCCGCCCCGACCGCGACGCCGCGATCGAACTCTGCGCCCCCGAGGGAAGGCGGCGGCTCGCGCTGCGGGCGGGCGAGGACCACGTCCTCGTCAGTCCGTGAACCGGCCGGCCGGCGGCGGACCCGAACTCTCCCGGACCGTCAGCACCGGGGCGAGCAGCTCCACCCCGGTCGCTGCCGGCCCGTCCGGGTCGGTGAGCCGGGCGAACAGCCGCTCCGCCGCCCGCCGGCCCAGCTCCTGCGCGGGGATCGCCACCGACGTGAGCGGCACCGACGCCTGCGCGGCCACCCCCTCGGGACAGACCGCGACCACCGACACGTCCTCCGGCACCGCCCGCCCGGTCCGCCGCAGCAGGGCGAGCAGCGGCTCCACCGCCTTCTCGTTCTGCACCACGAAGGCGCTGACCGCCGGGCGCTCGTCGAGGATCCGGGCCAGCACCCCGGCGACCGCGTCGTGACCGCCGTCGCACGGCCGGTGCAGCAGCCCCACGCCGAGGCGCGCGGCCCGCTCGCGCAGCCCGCGGAGGGTCCGCTCGGCGAAGCCGGTGTGCCGGGCGTACACCCCGGGCGAGCCGCCGACGACGGCGATCTCCCGGTGCCCGAGCCCGGCCAGGTGCTCCACGCAGAGTGCCCCGGCGGCGGCGAAGTCCAGGTCCACGCAGTTCAGTCCGGCCGGGTCGGCGGGCAGCCCGACGAGCACGGCCGGCGGCGCCGCACCCCGCAGCACCGGCAGCCGTCCGTCGTCGAGCTGCACGTCCATGAGGATCACGGCCTCGGCGAGCCCGCTGCCGCTGACCCGGCGCAGCGCCGAGGGGCCCTCCTCGCCGGTGAGCAGCAGCACGTCGTAGCCGCGTGCCCGGGCCGTGGTGGCGACGGCGACCGCGATCTCCAGCATCACCGGCACGTACATGTCGGTGCGCAGCGGCACCATCAGGGCGATGATCCGCGACCGGCTGCTGGCGAGCGCCCGGGCCCCGGCGTGCGGCTGGTAGCCGAGCTGCTCGATGCTGGCCCGCACGCGCCGCCGGGTGGGTTCGGAGATGGGCCGCTTGCCGCTCAGGACATAGCTCACCGTGCTGGCCGACACCCCGGCGTGGCGGGCGACCTCGGCAAGCGTGACCATCCGATCTCCCCGCGGCCAGGACTGGTGAATCGCTTCGACGGTGCCGTCGAAAGATCGCTTCGACGCTCAGCGAGACGGTAACGCGGGGGAGTTGACGTGTCCAGACTGTCGGCGGCGAAAAATCGAAGCGCTTCGACGAAAGCCTCGGCGGGGCCGGACCGAACTGTTCAGTCTTGACAGTGAACTGGTCGGTGTAGTTCCTTCGTGCGAGGCAGAGGACGAGGGGGTCGGCGGATGTTCGCGGTGGTGTACCGGTGGCGGCTGCGTCCCGGCCGGGAGCAGCAGCTCATGGACGGCTGGCACCGGGTCACCGTGGCGATCCACGAGGAGTGCGGGAGCTACGGCTCCCGGCTCCACCGCGCCGACGACGGCACCTGGGTGGCGTACGCCCGCTGGCCCGACCGGGAGACCCGCGAAAAGTGCGGTACGCCCGACCCCGAGGGCGAGGCGATGATGCGCGAGGCCATCGCGGAGTACTACCCCGAGACCCGCCTCACCCTCGTCGACGACCTCCTCGCCGAGCCCGACCCCGACCCCGAGCCCGACCCCGACCCCGAGCCCGAGGCCGGCTGACCGTCGGGACCGGGGCGCCGGGGCCGGGGCCGGGTCCGGTCAGGAGGCGTCGGACGGCCCCCGCAGCAGCTCGGTCAGAGCGGCGACGCTGTCCTCGCCGTGACCGGCCTCGGCGGCCCGCCGCACGAGGTCGTGCAGCGGCGCGAGCCAGCGGGCGTCCACCCCGGTCTCCTGCTCCAGCGCCGCGTCGTGGGCGGTGCCGGCGAGGAAGAGGTTCACGGAGGACTCCCCGGCGCCGTAGTCGCGCCGGTCGATCTCGTCGGCGAACACCGGCAGCAGCTCCTTGGTCATGTCGAGCAGCCGGCCGGTGAATCCCACCATGCTCGCGGCCGTCAGGCCGCGCGCCTGGAGGGCGGCGGCGCCCTGGAAGAAGCCGACGAGCGCGGGTAACAGGGCCGCCCCCACCGCCATCTCGTACAGCGCCGCCAGATCCGGCTCCTCGCCCAGGTGGACGGAGTCCCCGCCCAGCGCCCGCAGCGCCGGCGCGTGTGCGTCGAAGGCCGCCCGCTCACCGGCGAAGGTGAGGAGGGTCCCGGCCGCGCCGACCGCCGACGGGATGTCGAGGACCGCCCCCGCCAGGAAGCGCGCTCCGTGTCCGGCCGCCCACCGGGCCGTGTCCCGGGCCTCGGCGGGCGCCCCGCTGTTCAGGGTCACCAGGGTCCGGCCCGCCAGGTCCGCCCCGGGGGCGTCGAGGACTTCCCGGGTGGCGTCGAAGGTGGTGAGGCAGGCGACGACCAGCGGGCTCGCCGCCACGGCCGCCGCCGGCGTCGCGGCCACCGTCGCACCGCGCTCCGCGAGCGGCGCGGCCCGCTCCGGGGTCCGGTTCCAGACCGTCGTCGGGTGGCCGGCGGCGAGGAACGCCCCCGCGAGGGCGCTGCCCATCGATCCGAGGCCGATCACGGTGACGGGTGTGCGGTGCTGCTGCTCCGGCATGTCCAACTCCCAAGTAAGTGCGGTGGATCGGGGCGCGTGTGCGGCTGTTCGCGGCCCCGGATCCATCGTGCGAGAGTCCGTACATTGGATCAAGTACCGACAATTCTGTCGGGTACGCACAGGAAGGTACGTGGAGGGTGCGGGCGGGATGGGCGGACGGAAGTACACCTGCGGGCTGGACGCGGCCATCGCGGTCATGGGGGGGCAAGTGGAAAGGGCTCATCCTCTTCGCCCTGGGGGAACAGCCGCTGCGCTTCGGGGCCTTGCGCCGGGCCGTCCCGGGGATCAGCGAGCGGATCCTCATCCTCCAGCTGAAGGAGATGGCGGCGAGCGGCCTCGTGCACCGGGAGGCGCACGAGGAGGTGCCGCCGAAGGTGGTCTACTCCCTCACCCCGTTCGGGCGGTCGCTGAACACGGCCCTCGCCCCGCTGGGTGCCTGGGGCGAGGAACACCTGGAGCGCATCGAACGGCTCGGTCCGTGACGTGGGTCGTCCGTGAGGTGGGTCGTCCGTGACGCGGGTCAGGGGATCAGCAGGACCTTGCCGACCGCCGGGTCGCCACCGCCGACCAGGGCCAGCGCTTCGGCGAAGCCGTCGAGCGGGAACGCGTGGGTGATCAGCGGCGTCGGGTCGAGCAGCCCGCGGGCGAAGGCCGCGACCGCGTCCGCCCACGCGGCCGAGGAGGCGCCGAAGACGCTCCGCAGCTCCAGTTGACTCACCGACAGGTGCACCGGGTCGATGCCCGTGGCACCCTCCGCGAACATCCCGGTGAGCACCACCCGGCCGCCTCGGCGGGCCAGCAGACAGGCCGAGGCGGCCGTCGGGGGCGCCCCGGCCGTCTCCACCACCAGGTCGAACTCCCCGTGCGCGCCCGTGGCCTCCGCCGGGTCCAGGGCGCGGGTCGCGCCGAAGCCGAGGGCCCGGTCGGCGCGGGCCGCGTGCGGGTCGACCACGGCCAGTTCGGCGGGGGAGCGGGCGGCCAGCCACTGCACGGCGAGCAGGCCGAGCGTGCCCGCGCCCACGACCGCGATCCGCTCCCCGGGGCGCGGCCGCCCGGCCCGGAGCGCCGCGGCGACCACCGCGGCCGGTTCGAGCAGCGCCGCCGCCCGCAGGTCCGCGCCCTCCGGCAGGGGGTGCAGGAGCCGGGCGGGCACGAGCAGCCGGTCGGCGAAGGCGCCCGGTTCGGTGAAGCCGGTCTCCGCGTACCCGGCCGTGCACAGGCTCGTCTCGCCGCACCGGCACCGCTCGCAGGTCCCGCAGCGGCGGAAGCCCTCGGCGACGCACGGCCGGCCGAGCAGCGCCGGGTCCACGCCGGGGCCGACCGCCTCGACGGTGCCGGACCACTCGTGGCCCGGCACCACCGGATAGCGCACGTAGCCGGGCGCCCGCCTCCCCTCGTACACCTCCCGGTCGCTGAGGCAGATCCCGGCGGCGGCGACCCGCACCAGGACCTCGCCCGGGCCGGGTGCGGGGCGCGGGCGCGCCACCAGCCGGTGGACGCCGGGCCGTTCGACGAGGACCGCGCGGTCGGGTGCCCCGGCGCTCACTGCGGCCGCCTCTTCTCCCAGCCGTCGGCCCACAGGTCGAACCTGGCCCGCTGCCGGGGGAATGCGGCCGCCGCGTCCACGTCGAGCTCGACGCCGAGGCCGGGGGCGTACGAGAGGGGGAAGCAGCCGGTCTCCGGGTCGATCTCCGGCGCCCCGCGCACGACCTTCCGGATCTCCGCGTCGGCGAAGTCGTTGAAGTGCTCCAGGATCTTGAAGTTCGGCGTGCAGGCGGCGAGTTGGAGGGAGGCGGCGGTGAGGACCGAGCCGCCGACGTTGTGCGGGGCGACGCTCACGTAGTGGGTCTCGGCGGTCGCGGCGAGCTTGCGGGCCTCCAGGATGCCGCCGATGTGCCCCACGTCCGGCTGGATGACGTCGGCGGCCTGGGACTCGAACAGCTCGCGGAACTCGATCCGGTCGTGGATCCGCTCCCCGGTGGCGATCGGCAGCTCGGTCTTCCCGGCCACCTTGGCCAGCGCCTTCAGGTTCTCCGGCGGCACCGGCTCCTCCAGCCACGCCGGGCGGAAGGGGGCCAGCTCGCGGGCGAGCCGGATCGCCGTCGCGGGGGAGAAGCGCCCGTGCATCTCCACCATGAGCTCGGTGTCCGGGCCGACGGCGTCCCGCACGGCCTCGACGAGCGAGATCGCGTACCGCGAGGCGGCCGGGTCGAGTTCGAGGCGGCCGGCGCCGAACGGGTCGAGCTTCAGGGCCCGGTAGCCGCGCGCCACGACCGCGCGCGCCGCCTCGTGATACGCCTCCGGCGTCCGCTCGGTCGTGTACCAGCCGTTCGCGTACGCGGGCACCCGCTCGGTCACCCGCCCGCCGAGCAGCTGCCAGACCGGCACGCCCAGCGCCTTGCCCTTGATGTCCCAGCAGGCCGTCTCGACGACCGCGATCCCGGACATCACGATCTCGCCGGCCCGCCCGAAGTCCCCGTACTTCATCCGCCGGACGAGGTCCTCGACGGCGAACGGGTCCGAGCCCGCGATGTGGTTCGCCTCCGCCTCGCGCAGATAGCCGAGCAGGGCGTCGGTGTGACCGAGCATCCGGGTCTCGCCGACGCCCGTCAGACCCTCGTCCGTGTGCACCAGGACATAGGTGAGATTGCGCCAGGGGGTGCCGACGACATGAGTGGTGATGCCCGTGATGCGCACGGTGGAGGCTCCCAGGATGTTCATCGTGCCGAACGGCGTTCGACGGGTGGGCGTGAGCGCGGGCAGCGGCTGTCCGGGGCGCCGAGCGTCACCGAGGGCGCTCCGGTGCCGTTGCCCGGTTTCCGGTCGGGGGCTAGTCTCTGTCCGCGATTTCGGTCGTGGTACGACATATCGAACGGCGTGAAGGTGGGGTGGGGGCCATGGGACGACTCGTGCCCGCGGTGGCCAGGGCATTCGACATTCTGGAGCTCTTCCTCCAGGGGGACGGCACGCTCTCCGCGCCCGAGATCACCCGCCGCCTCCGGCTGCCCCGCACCACCACCCACGAGCTGGTCTCCACGCTCGTGGCGCGCAACTACCTGGTCCCCGTGCCGGAACAGCCCGGCCGCTACCGGCTCGGGGTGCGCACGTACCAGCTCGGCAGCCGGTACGCCGAGCAGCTCGACCTCGCGGCGGAGGGGCGCCGGGTCGCCCACGAGATCGCCGAGACCTGCGGGGAGACCGTCCACGTGGCGCTCCTGGAGGACGCGGACGTCATCTACGTCGCCAAGGTGGACTCCACCCATGCCGTCCGCATGGTGTCGGCGGCCGGCCGGCGGCTCCCCGCCCACTGCACGGCCGTCGGCAAGATGCTCCTCGCGATGCTGCCGGCCGAGGAGCTCGACGCGCTCCTCGACGGGCGCGAGCTGGCCCGCATGACCCCGAACAGCATCACGGATCCGGACGTGCTGCGCGCCGCGCTCGCCGAGATCGCCATCCTCGGCGTCGCCGTCGAACAGCGCGAGTCCAACCCGGACGTCTCCTGCGTCGCCGCCCCCGTCCGCGACCGCACGGGCCGGGTCGTCGCCGCGCTCTCCGTCTCCGTCCCGGTCATCCGCTGGGACGAGGCCCGCGAGAACGAACTCACCGCCCTCGCCGTCCACGGCGCCACCGACCTCTCCACCCGCCTCGGCCACCGCGGCTCGGTGCGCTGACACCCGGGCGGGCGCGGATGCCCGCAGGGGCGCCGCCCCGTACCGCCCGCGCGCGCCCACGGGCCCCGGCCCGCGCGCGAACCCGGCGTCGCACGCCCGCGCCGGCGGGCCCCCCGGGACCGTCGCCCGCCGGCGGGCGACGACCGGCCGGCGCGCGGACGCGGCCCGGTACGCCTGGGTCGGGCCGGCCGTGGGCGCCGGCCCGCGCACGGGCCAGGGCCGGAGCTCGTGCTCAGCCACTCGCGGTTCCGCCGCCCTTCGCGGCCCTGCGCATGCGGCTGACCGGGCCGAAGACCTCGCGGTCGTCGAGGAAGCCCTCCAGGGCGAAGGTCGCCGCGCCCCGGGTCACGGGGTTGTGCGGGACGGCGCTGCGGCGCAGGGTGGCCGCGCGGTGCGGCAGGGCGAGGGCGTGCCGGCCCACCGCCTCGTACGCCGCCGGGAGCAGCCGCTCGCCCAGCAGGTCGACGACCTGGTTGCCGACCACCACGACCTGAGGGTTGACGAGGTTGACGAGGTTGGCGACGGCCGCGCCCAGGTAGCGGGCCGTGCGGTCCACGACGGCGGCGGCCACCGGATCGTCCGCGTCGGCCGCGCGGGCCAGCGCCGCGACCGTCGCCGCGTCGTCGGGCCCGGCCGCCCGCTCGTCGCCGGGGGCGAGCTCCCGCCAGGTCTCGGCGATCCCGCGCAGCGACACGTACGCCTCGACGCAGCCCCGGTTGCCGCAGGTGCACGGCCGGCCGTCGAGGGCGAGGCAGGTGTGCCCCCACTCGCCCGCGCTGTTGGTGAAGCCGCGGTACAGCTGCCCGCCGACCGCGATGCCCGCGCCGACACCGGCCCGCAGCGTCAGCACCACCAGGTCGTCCACCTCGCGGCCCGCGCCGAACCACATCTCCGCGACCGTGCTGGCCCGCAGCGGGTTGTCCAGCCACAGCGGCAGCCCGAGCCGCTCGTCGAGCAGGGCCCGCAGCGGCACCTCGTGCCAGGACCAGTACGGCGAGAAGGACGAGACCCCGCCCTCGCGCTCGACCATGCCCGGCACGCTCACCCCGGCGCCGAGGACCCGGGCGCGGTCGGTCCCGGATTCGGCGAGCAGCTCCTCCACGGCCCCGGCGAGCGTGTCGACGACGTCGGCGGGCCGGACGTCCCCCGGCGGCAGCGGCCGCTCCACGGAGTGCCGGACCGTCAGGGCCAGGTCGAACAGCTCCGCGTGGACGGAGGTCTCGGCGATGTCGACGCCGATCAGCGCGCCGCGCTCGGCGTTCACGGCGAGCCGTGCGCGCGGCCGCCCGCCGCCGGACTCCTCGTGCCCGGCCTCGACGAGGACGCCGGCCTCCAGGAGTTCGGCGGTGAGGTTGGCGACCGTCGCGAAGGAGAGGCCCGTGGCGGCGGCGACGTCCTGCCGGCTCATCGCGCCCGGGCCCGCGTAGACCCGGCGCAGCACCTCGAAGCGGTTGAGGCGGCGAATGTCCTGCGAGGTGCGCCTGATCATCCCTGCTGCCCTCCGTCGGTGCGCTGTCGTCACCCGATCTTATTCGAAGGGTTGGAAGAAGAGCCCGGAGGGTTATTTACAACCGTTAGACGAACCCGTAGTTTTTCTGCCGTCACCCCATCACCCCTCAGCACCCACCCCGGAGGAGAAGCGATGCTCCAGCTCAGCGCCGTGCCCTGCGCCCCCGCGCCCGGCCGCCTGCCCGAAGGCCCGGTCTGGGACGCCGCCCGCCGGGAACTCCTCTGGGTCGACATCACCGAGGGCCTCGTCCACCGCGCGGCCCTCACCCGGGAGGACGGCCGCACCGACGTGGTGCCGACCGCCGCCCTCCGCTTCGACCGCCCCGTGGGCGCGGCCGTCCCCTGCGCCTCCGGGGCCCTCCTCGTCGCCGCCGGCACCGCCTTCGTCCGCCTGGAGGACGGCCGGCCCCCGGCCGAGGCCGTCGCGCTCGCCGCGCCCGCCCTCCCCGACGACGGCGTCCCGCGCCGCTTGAACGACGCCTCCGTCGACCCCGCCGGACGCCTCCTCGGCGGCACCATGGCCTTCGACGAGCGGCCCGGCGCCGGCGCCCTCTACCGCCTCGACGGCGACGGCCTCACCACCCTCGTCGAGCCCGTCACCATCTCCAACGGCCTCGGCTGGAGCCCCGACGGCACCCTCCTCTACTACGCCGACAGCCCCACCCGCCGCGTCGACGTCTTCGACTACGACCCCGCCACCGGCGCCGTCTCCGGCCGCCGCCCCTTCGCCGCCTTCGACACCGGCTACCCCGACGGCCTCACCGTCGACGCCGAGGGCAACGTGTGGGTCGCCGTCTGGGGCGGCGGCGAAGTCCTCGCCCTCACCCCCGGAGGCGCCCCGCACGCGCGCGTGGAGCTGCCCGCCTCCCACGTCACCAGCTGCGCCTTCGCCGGACCCGACCTCGACGTCCTCGTCATCACCACCGCCACCCACCACCTCCCCGAGGAACGCCGCCGCGCCGAACCCGACGCCGGTCGCCTCTTCGTCTGCCGCCCGGGCGTCACGGGCCTGCCCGCCACCCCGTACGCCGACCACCAGTGACCCACCCTCAGGAACCCACCATGACCAGCCCGTACGAGGGACTGCGCGCCGCCCTGGCCGCCGCCCCCGTCATCGCGATCCTCCGCTCCTCCTCGGCCACCCGCTTCGCCGAGGTCACCGACACCCTCCTCGCCTCCGGCGTCCGCGCCGCCGAGTTCACCCTCACCACCCCGGGGGTCCTCGACGCGCTCCGCGAGTACGCCGCCGACGCCCCGCCCGGCCTCGCCCTCGGCGCCGGCACGGTCACCACCCCCGCCGACGCGCAGGCCGCCGTCGAAGCCGGCGCCACCTACCTCATCACCCCCGCCACCTGCACCGACGTCATCGCCGAGGCCGTCCGCCTCGACGTGCCGGTGCTGCCGGGCGCGTACACCCCGACCGAGATCCTCACCGCCTGGCGGGCCGGCGCGACCATGGTCAAGCTCTTCCCCGCCTCGACCGGCGGCCTCGACCACCTCAAGGCCGTCCGCGCCCCGCTCCCCGACATCCCGCTCGTCCCCACCGGGGGCATCGGCGCCGCCGACGCCCCCGCCTACCTCGCCGCCGGCGCCACCGCCCTCGGCATCGGCGGCCCCCTCGTCGGCGACGCCTGCGAGGGCGGCTCGCTCACGGCCCTCACCGAGCGGGCGGCGGCCTTCCTGGACGGGATACGGCTCCGATGACGCACCCCGCACGCGCGCGTGGACCCGCCCCCGCCCTGGTGACCCTCGGGGAAGCCATGGCCGTCGTCGCCGCCACCACCCCCGGACCCTTCGCCAACGGCGCCCCGATGCGGCTCGGCTGGGCCGGCGCCGAGGCCACCGTCGCCGTCGGCGTCAGCAGGCTCGGCCACACCGCCGCCTGGACCGGCCGGGTCGGCGACGACGCCGCCGGCGCGATGATCCTCGCCGGACTCCGCGCCGAGGGCGTCGACGTCACCGGCGCCCGCACCGACCCCGACGCCCCCACCGGACTGATGCTCCGCGAGCGCCGCACCGCCGACCGGCTCCGCGTCGGCTACTACCGGGCCGGCCTCGCCGGCTCCCGGCTCGCCCCCGGCGACCTCGACGAGTCCCTCGTCACCGGCGCCCGGATCCTCCACGTCACCGGCATCACCCCCGCGCTGAGCGCCACCGCACGCGCCGCCGTCGCCCACGCGGTGGCCCTCGCCCGGGGCGCCGGCGTCACCGTCTCCCTCGACGTCAACCACCGCGCCCGCCTGTGGAGCCGCGCCGACGCCGCCGAGGTGCTCGGCCCACTCCTCCCGTACACCGACCTGGTCTTCGCCGGACCCGAGGAGGCCACCCTCTTCGTCCCCGACGGCGCACCCGAGGAGATGGCCCTCGCCCTCACCCGGCTCGGCCCCGCCGAGGCCGTCCTCAAGCTCGGCGCCGACGGCGCCCTCACCGTCACCGGCGGCGCGTGCCACCTCCGGGCCGCGATCCCCGTCACCGCCGTCGACCCCGTCGGCGCGGGCGACGCCTTCGTCTCCGGCTACCTCGCCGCCCTCCTCGACGGCTCCCCGGTCCCCGAACGGCTCCGGCTCGCCGCCCTCTGCGGCGCCTTCGCCGTCTCCGTCCCCGGCGACTGGGAGGGCATCCCGCACCGCAACGAACTCGGCCTGCTGGCCGCCCAGGACATCACCCGCTGACCCCCAGCCCCAGAAAGCCCCTCCCATGAACCGTTTCTCCGGGCAGACCGCCGTCGTCACCGGCGCCGCCCACGGGATCGGCGCGGCCAGCGCCGCCCGCCTCGCCCGCGAAGGCGCCGCCGTCGTCGTCGCCGACATCGCCGCCACCGCCGGCGAGGCCGTCGCCGCCCGCATCCGCGAGGAAGGCGGCCGCGCCGCGTACATCCGCTGCGACGTCTCCTCCGAGACCGACTGGACCGCGCTGCGCGAGGAGACCCACGAGCGCTTCGGCCCCGTCTCCGTCCTCCACAGCAACGCCTTCGTCCACACCCCGGCCGCCGCCCACGAACTCCCCGTGGACACCTGGGACCGCGAGCTCGCCGTCAACCTCCGCTCGCTCTACCTCGCCGCCCGCACCTTCCTCGACGACCTGCGCGCCGAGGGCGGCAGCCTCGTCGCCACCTCCAGCGTCCACGCCGCCTTCGGCCTCCCCGGCTACCCCGCCTACGCGGCCGCCAAGGGCGGCATGTGCGCCCTGATCCGCCAGTTCGCCGTCGAGTACGGCCCCGACGTGCGCTTCAACTCCGTGCTGCCCGGCCCGATCCTCACCGACGTCTGGAACGACGTCGACGAGGACGGCCGCCGCCTCTCCGCCGAAGCCACCGCCCTGGCCCGCCTCGGCCGCCCGGAGGAGGTCGCCGCCGCCGTCGCCTTCCTCGCCTCGGCCGACGCCGCCTACATCACCGGCACCAACCTCGTCGTCGACGGCGGCTGGACCGTCAAGAAGGACTCCAAGTGAAGATCACCTCCCTGAAGACCTACCTCGTCGCCCCCCGCTGGTGCTTCCTGCGGATCGACACCGACGAGGGGATCACCGGCTGGGGCGAACCCGTCGTCGAGGGCCGCGCCCACACCGTCGCCGCCGCCGTCGACGAACTCTCCGACTACCTCGTCGGGCAGGACCCGATGCGCATCGAGGACCACTGGCAGGTCCTCACCAAGGGCGGCTTCTACCGGGGCGGCCCGATCCTCTCCAGCGCCGTCGCCGGCATCGACCAGGCCCTGTGGGACATCAAGGGCAAGGCCCTCGGCGTCCCCGTCTGGGAACTCCTCGGCGGCCACGTCCGCGACCGCGTCCGCGTCTACAGCTGGATCGGCGGGGACCGCCCCGACGAGGTCGCGAGCGAGGCCCTGGCCCGCAAGGCCGAGGGCTTCACCGCCATCAAGATGAACGCCTCCGCGCAGCTGCGGCTCATCGACACCCCGGCCGCCACCCAGGCCATCGTCGACCGGGTCGCCTCCCTCCGCGAGGCCGTCGGCGACGCGTTCGACATCGCCATCGACTTCCACGGCCGGCTCACCCTCCCCATGGCCCGCCGGGTCCTGCCGCTCCTGGAGCCGTACCTCCCCTTCTTCGTGGAGGAGCCGGTCGTCCCCGAACTCAGCGACCACATCGGCGAGATCGTCCGCTCCACCTCCATCCCGATCGCCACCGGCGAACGCCTCTACTCCCGCTGGGACTTCAAGAAGGTCCTCGGTCAGGGCATCGCCGTCGCCCAGCCGGACCTCTCGCACGCCGGCGGCATCTCCGAGACGCGCCGCATCGCCGCGATGGCGGAGGCGTACGACGTCTCCCTCGCCCCGCACTGCCCGCTCGGCCCCATCGCGCTCGCCTCCTGCCTCCAGGTCGGCTTCGCGACCCCGAACCTGCTCATCCAGGAGCAGAGCCTCGGCATCCACTACAACACCGGCTCCGACCTCCTCGACTACCTCGTCGACCCCTCGGTCTTCCGCTACGAGGACGGACACGTGGCCCTGCCCACCGGCCCCGGCCTCGGCATCGAGGTCGACGCGAAGGCCGTGGAGCGGGCCGCCGAGACCGGTCACCGCTGGCGCAACCCGGCCTGGCGGCGCGACGACGGCTCCCTCGCGGAGTGGTAGCACACGGGTGAAGGGCCGGACTCCGACGAGGAGTCCGGCCCTTCAGGGCGTGCCGGCCCTACCGGTGGGCGAACCAGGACGCCGCCGGAAGCAGCCTGCTGTCGTAGTCGAACAGGGCCTGGTTCTCCCAGGCGTTGCCCGACGACGGGTCCGTCGGGTCCCAGCCGTTGCCGGTGACCGCCGTCCAGGCCGGCTCCCAGTAGACGACGCCGAGACCGCGGCCGCCCGGCACGGCCTCCACGACGTTCATCACGTCACGCAGCCAGGCCGACTGCCCCGCCGAGGACGCCGGGTAGCCGGAGATCAGCTCCGACGACAGATCGATGATGTTCTCGTGCGCGTCCTTGCTGTCCAGCCGGAACGGGTACGCCGTCTCCGCGACCATCACCTTCTTGCCGTAACGGGCCGCTATGTCGTCCAGGTTGGCCTGGAGCGAGGACAGCGCCCCGTGCCAGTAGCCGTAGAAGGACAGTGCGATCACGTCGTAACTCACGCCCTGCGCCGTGGCGTTGTCGAACCACGTGCGGTACAGCGCGTTGTCGCCGCCGTTCGCCAGGTGCAGCGCGATCTGGGTCGAGGAGGACACGGCCTTCGCCGCCGAGATGCCCGAGTCGAGCAGCCCCGCGAGCTGCGTCCAGTTGCTCGTCGACCCCTCGGGCCACAGCATGCCGGTGTTGATCTCGTTGCCGATCTGCACCATGTCGGCCGTGGTGCCCTGCGCCTTCAGCGCGTCGAGGACGTCGTAGGTGTGGTTGTACACGTCCGTCTTCAGCTGCGTGTACGAGTGCCCCGCCCACGCCGCCGGCTTCGTCTGGGCGCCCGGGTCGGCCCAGATGTCCGAGTAGTGGAAGTCCACCAGCAGCTTCATGCCCTGCGCCTTGATGCGCTTGGCGGTGGCGAGGACCTGGGACTTGGTGTTGTAGCCGTCGGCCGGGTTCACCCACACCTTCAGCCGCCCGTAGTTGGCGCCCGCGCCCTTGAGGAGCGCGACCGGGTCGCCGGCCGTCCCCGAGGCGTTCTTGTACGTGGCGCCGAAGTCCTCGTTCTTCTCCAGGGCGGACAGGTCCACGCCCTTCACGCCGAGCCCGGTCGAGCCCGAGGTGAAGGTGAGGTCGTCCACGTTGAGCCAGTTGCCCGCGTTGGCGTCGGAGTTGACGCTGACGGTGCAGCCGCCGCCGACCACCTTGACCGAGGTCACGACCCGTATCCAGGAGCTGGTGGTCACCGGCAAGTCGGTGCGCTGCTCGGCGGACCCGCAGTTGCGCAGGGCGAGATACGCGGCGTTCTGACCGCCGCCCGAACGCACCCAGGCGCTCAGCGTGTACGTGCCGTCGGCGAGCCCGCTGAGGTACTGGTACGTCTCGACCTTGTACGCGGACGACGACCAGTGCGAGAGGCGGTAGCCGCCGCCGTGGCCACCGGCCTCGGTGAAGGAGGCGGCGTTCTGCCCGGCGGCGGAGTACGTCGACCAGCCGGACGGCGTCGCCGTGCCGGCGCCGTCGGCCTCGAAGCCGGTGTTGGTGAGCGTGCTCGCGGCCACGGCCTGCTGCGCGGGCAGCGGGGCGAGCAGCAGCCCCGCGCCGAGCGCGGCGGCGAGAGCGGCGGAACGAAGCCGGAATCGGCCTCTGGTGGTACGCATCGTCGAGTCCCTTCGACGGTGACGGATGGGGGAGTGGTGGTGCTCGGGGTGGCGCTGTTCCTCGGGGACGGGATCGGGGTGGTACGGCTCACCCGGGGGCGGCGCAGCGGGTGCGTGCCGCCCCCGGGGAGATCGGGGGCCGGCCCCGTGACGGGGCCGGGAGGGGGAGGGGGGAGAGAGGCGGGGGCGTAATACGGGGAGGCGGGCGAGCGGCGGAGGGGGGAGCTCGGGGCGTGAGGTGCGGGATCCCGGATCCCGGATCCCGGATCCCGGATCCCGGATCCCGGATCCCGGATCCCGGATCCCGGATCTTGGATCTTGGATCTTGGATCTTGGATCTTGGATCCAAGATCCGGGCGTCAGCCATGGGTCGTGGCCCACGGCCCATGGCCCACGGGCTCTACGACCTGAGCCGGACGGCCCGGAGCCCTCCGTCCGGACCGACCGTCAGCCGTCCAGCCGGACGACCCGGACGCCGCCCGCCGGGACGGTGAGCGTGCCGTGCACCGCGCCGTCGGCGAGCAGTTCCGTGCCCGGGCCGTCCAGCGGGACCTTCGCCTCCGCGTCCGTGTGGTTGAGGACGAAGACGTAGTGGCCGTGGGCGCCGGCGCGGCGGACGACCTCGACGTCGCGCGGGAGCGAGGGGCGGCTCGGGATGCCGGCGTCCTCCGCGGCCGCCGCCACGATCGCGTCCAGCGAGGCCGCGTCGAGGCGGGTGGAGACGTACCAGGCGGTGCCTCGCCCGAGCCGGTGCCGGGTGACGGCGGGTCCGCCGGCGGCGGGGCCGTCCGCGTACGTCCACACGGTCTCGGCGCCGCGCGGGCGGACGAACTCGGTCCACACGTCGCCGGTGAGCGCCGCGCCGCCGGGGCCGGAGAGGCCGACCCGCTGGTGGTCGAGGAGCGGCGACCACTCGTCGACGGTGAGTCCGAGGACGTCCCGCAGGGCGCCCGGGTAGGCGCCGGGGTGGACGGCGTCGTGCTCGTCGACGATCCCGGAGAAGTACGAGACGACGAGCGTGCCGCCGTTCTCCACGTACTCCCGCAGGTTCCGCCCGGCCGCCTCCGTCATCAGGTACAGCGCGGGGACGACGACCAGCGGGTAGGCGGACAGGTCGGCCTCGGGGTGCGCGAAGTCCACCGTCAGGTGCCGGTCGTAGAGGGTCTCGTAGAAGCTGTCGGCGCGCTCGCGGGCGTCGTGCGCCTCGTTCGGCCGCCACTCCAGCTTCTGTGCCCACCAGGACTGCCAGTCCCACAGCATCGCCACGTCCGGGACGGTCCGGCTGTCGCGCACCTCCTCCAGGGCGGCGAGCCCGGCGCCGAGCCCGACGACCTCGCGCCAGATCCGGGTGTCGGTGCCGCCGTGCGGGACCATCGCCGAGTGGAACTTCTCGGCGCCGCGCCGGGACTGCCGCCACTGGAAGAACATGGCGCCCTCGGAGCCGCGGGCGACGTGGGCCAGGGAGTTGCGGGCCATCTCGCCGGGCCGCTTCGCCGGGTTGCGCGGCTGCCAGTTCACGCCCGAGGTGGAGTGCTCCAGGAGCAGCCAGGGCGCGCCGCCGGCGACGGAGCGGGTGAGGTCGGCGGCCATCGCGAGGTTGACGTGGGTGCGGCGGCCGTCGGTGATCAGATAGTGGTCGTTGGTGACGAGGTCGACCTCGCGGCCCCAGGCCCAGTAGTCGATCGAGTCGCACTGGCTGAGCGCGGTCATGAAGTTGGTGGTGACCGGGACGCCCGGGGACAGCTCGTGGAGGATGTCCCGCTCCGCGCGGAAGTTCTCGCGGATGGTGGCGTCGGCGAAGCGCCGGTAGTCCAGCTGCTGGGCCGGGTTGCCGACGGTCGGGGTGGTGCGGGGCGGCAGGATCTCCTCGTACGTGCCGTACCGCTGCCCCCAGAAGGCGGTGCCCCATGCCTCGTTCACGGCCTCGACGGAGCCGTACGTGCGGTCCAGCCACCGGCGGAAGTGCGCGGCGCAGGTGTCGCAGTAGCAGGCGCTGACGGGGACGCCGTACTCGTTGTGGACGTGCCAGAGCGCGAGCGCCGGGTGGCCTGCGTACCGGCGGGCCAGCTCGGTGGTGATCCGGGCGGCGGCCTCCCGGTAGGCGGGGGAGCTGTGGCAGATCGTCCCGCGCGAGCCGTACGTGAGGCGGACGCCGTCCGGGGTGACGGGCAGCGCCTCGGGGTGGGCGCGGTAGAACCAGGCGGGCGGGGCGACCGTCGGGGTGCCGAGGTCGACGCGGACGCCGTGGGCGTGCAGCAGGTCGAGGACCCGGTCGAGCCAGCCGAAGTCGTACCGGCCGGGCTCGGGCTCCAGGAGCGCCCAGGAGAAGATCCCGACGCTCACCATGGTGACGCCGGCCTCCTGCATCAGCCGCACGTCCTCCTGCCAGACGCTTTCCGGCCATTGTTCGGGGTTGTAGTCCCCGCCGAACGCGAGCCGGGTCAGGCCCTTGGGGGTCGTGGCAGACATGAGTCTCTCCTGAGCACCTGTGAAACGGAAGGGGGTGTTCGATCGCCGTAGCTGTGAACGTACACACATCAGATTTCGAAGTGGCAACGCAACATAACCGCACAGGAACAACCATTGACAAGTGTCCGGAACGTTTCTCTACTGTGAACGCTCACAGATGCATGGTCGGCCTCTCCGTCCGAAGGAGAGGCCCCTTTCGGTCAGGGAGAACCACCCATGCCCCAGTTCACGCGCCGCAGCCTCGCCGCCGCCACCGCCGTGCTCCTCGGCGCCACCGCGCTCACCGCCTGCGGATCCGACTCCGGCGACGGGACGGGCGCCGCGTCCGGCCCCGTCAAGCTCACCTACTGGGCCTGGGCGCCCGGCATGGACAAGGTCGCCGCCCTCTGGAACGCCAAGCACCCCGACATCCAGGTCACGGTGCAGAAGCAGGCCTCCGGCGACGACCTCGTCACCAAGATCATCACCGCCGCCAAGGCCCGCAAGGGGCCGGACCTGGTCCAGGCCGAGTACCAGGCCCTCCCCACCCTCGTCACCAACGACGCCCTCGCCGACATAGGCGGCGAGGTGCAGGGCGCCGAGAAGAAGTTCGCCCCCGGCGTCTGGCAGCAGACCACCCTCGGCGGCGACGCGGTCTACGCCCTCCCGCAGGACTCCGGCCCGCTGATGTTCTTCTACCGCGAGGACCTCTTCAAGCAGTACGGCCTCACCGTCCCCACCACCTGGGACGCCTTCGCCGAGACCGCCCGCGCGCTGAAGAAGAAGGCCCCCAAGAAGTCCCTCACCACCTTCTCCGCCAACGACGCCGGCCTCTTCGCCGGCCTCTCCCAGCAGGCCGGCGCCCAGTGGTGGACCTTCGAGGGCGACACCTGGAAGGTCGGCATCGACGACGCCGCAACCAAGAAGGTCACCGACTTCTGGGGCGGCCTGGTCGCCGAGGGCGCCATCGACAACCAGCCCATGTACACCCCCGCCTGGAACAAGGCCCTCGACACCGGCGAGCAGATCGCCTGGGTCTCCGCCGTCTGGGCACCCGGCACCCTCACCACCGCCGCCCCCGCCACCAAGGGCAAGTGGGCCATGGCCCCCCTCCCGCAGTGGAGCGAGGGCGAGAACGCCACCGGCAGCTGGGGCGGCTCCTCCACCGCCGTCACCAGCCACTCCCCGCACAAGGAGGCCGCCGCCCAGTTCGCCGTCTGGCTGAACACCGACCCCGAGGCGCTCGCCGCCCTCGTCAAGGAGAGCGGCATCTACCCGGCCGCCACCGCCGCCCAGACCAGCGGCGCCCTCGCCAAGGCCCCCGACTACTTCGCCAACCAGCCCGACTTCTACACGAAGGCCGCCGAGATCGCGAAGACCACCGCCCCCGCCGCCTGGGGCCCCAACGTGAACGTCGCCTACACCGCCTTCAAGGACGAGTTCGGCAAGGCCGCCAAGGCCAGGACCGCCGCCGCCTTCGACAAGGCCCTCACCACCGTCCGCGACACCACCGTGAACGACCTCGACAAGCAGGGCTTCGAGGTCGCCAATTGAAACCTCCCCTCCCTTGGGGGAGGGGATTTCCGGCTCACTCCGCCCGACACCTAGCAGGTGGCGGGGCTGATGAGATCGACACCGGCCGGGTTGAGACCAGCCCGGGCGAGCATCACGCGTGCGGAGTTCTTGTCCCTGGGGGACACCGCTCCGCACGCGGCGCACATGAAGGTTCTCGTCGAAAGGGGAAGCGCGTGCTTGGCTCTCGCTCCGCACTGCGCGCACTCCCTGGTGGTGTGCGCGGGATGGATCAGATGGATCGTCCGACCGTGCTTACGTGCCATCTCGACCAGCGCGGTCTTGCCGGTCGCGATCGCGGCGTCGGCCGCTTTGCGGGCCATCGTCGTCTTCGCCAGGAACTTGGGCCGGAAGTCCTCCACGGCGAGGACGTCGTGGTCGCGGACCACGGCCTTGGCCCACTTCCTGGCGGTGTCCTGCCGTTGCCGGGCGGCCTTCTTGTGCGCCTTCGCCGCCGCCTTGCGGGCGCGGCGGTATCCGGCGCTGTCGGGTTGCCTCCTCGGGGTCTTCCGGCGGGCCATCATCCGCTGGTAGCGAGCGAGCCTCTGCGCCACCGTACGGCCGTGCTGCGCGTGCGGCAGGTCATGCACGTCGCTGGTGGTGGTCGCGGTCTCGCGGACGCCCCAGTCGACTCCGATGGCACGGCCGGTGGCGGGCAGCGGTTCGGCCTGGACGGTCACGACGAACGAGGCGTACCAGTGGCCCAGGCTGTCGCGGTAGACCCGTACCGACGACGGCACCGTCGGCAGGGGCCGCGACCACACCACCGTCAGCACGATGCCGCCGGCCAGGTGCAGACGGCCGTCCTTGAGACGGAAGCCGCGCCGGGTGTAGTTCAACGACGGCAGGGCGTCACGCTTGCGTTTGATGCGGGGCATGCCGGCCCGCTGCCGTGCGGGCAGCCGCGCCTTGATGTCCTTGAGCGCCTTGGCCCGGGACGTGCCGAAGTCCCTGATCGTCTGCTGCTGAGGGACCGAGGAGCCCTCCCGCAGCCAGGCCATCGACCGACGGGCCTCGGTCAGCAGCCTGTCCAGCTGCGCCGGACCGCACGTGGTCCTGTGTTCGCCGACCCTGTTCCGCAGGTGGACCCTGCGGGACATCGCCACACACTCGTTCCACACCCACCGGCACCGCGCCCACTCACCCTCCAGGGTCCGGCGCGCGGACGACGACACACGCAACCGGAACGTGAACCGGGCAACCCCGGCACCATCCCCGGCCACTACCGCGGTCGTCATGTCCCCAAAGCTAGCAACCCCCACTGACAACGAACGAAAGTCCAGGTCACCACAGATGCGCAGCACGATCTGCCGTATCGCGGCCTCGCAGGGGAAGCCTGTGCCTCCCCGGGCCGGATACCGAGACTTCCCGGGAGGAGTCCGGTGACGCAGCCCCCCAAGGGCGCGCGCCGGTCGTACGGGGTCAAGGCGGCCCCGTACGGCTTCCTCCTGCCGGCCGCCGTCCTCTTCGCCCTCTTCTTCGCGCTGCCCATCGGCTACGCGGTCTGGCTCAGCTTCCACAAGGTCGAGATCAAGGGCCTCGGGCTGGGCAAGGGCGCCAGGTCCGAGGTCTGGGCCGGCCTGGAGAACTACGCCTCCGCCCTCACCGACTCCGAGTTCCTCGCGAGCGCCCTGCGCGTCCTCGGCTACGGCGCCATCGTCGTCCCCGTCATGCTCGGCCTCGCCCTCCTCTTCGCGCTCCTGCTGGACTCCGAGCGCGTCCGGGGCCGCTCCTTCGCCCGGCTCGCGATCTTCCTCCCGTACGCCGTCCCCGGCGTCATCGCCGCCGTCCTCTGGGGCTTCCTCTACCTCCCCGCCGTCAGCCCCTTCCACTACCTCCTGGAGAAGGCCGGCCTCCCGCAGCCCGACCTCATGGACGGCGGCCCGCTCTACCTCGCGATGTCCAACATCGCCGTCTGGGGCGGCACCGGCTTCAACATGATCGTCATCTACACCGCGCTGCGCGCCCTGCCCGCCGAGGTGTACGAGGCCGCCAAGCTCGACGGCTGCTCCGAGCTCCAGATCGCGCTCCGCATCAAGATCCCGATGGTGGTGCCCTCCCTGGTCCTCACCTTCTTCTTCTCCATCATCGCCACCCTCCAGGTCTTCAACGAGCCGATGACGCTCAAGCCGCTCACCAACGGCATCCCCTCCACCTGGAGCCCCCTGATGAAGGTCTACAACGACGCGTTCACCGGCGGGAACATCCACGCGGCCTCCGCCACGGCCGTCGTCCTCGCCCTCGTCACCTTCGCGTTCTCCTTCGCCCTCCTCAGGATCTCCAACCGCCGCACCACACAAGGAGCCAGCCGATGACCGGGCTCGCCTCCCCGCCGCTCCGCAAGGCGCCCCCCGCGCCCGGCACCACCCCCGGCGTCCCGCAGGCGCCCCCGCGGCCCCGCCGCACCGCCCTGCTGCCCACCGCCGCCCTCGTCCTCGGCGCCCTGTACTGCCTGCTTCCCGTCGCCTGGGTCGTCGTCGCCGCCACCAAGGCGGACGACGAACTCTTCTCCACCTTCACCTTCCTCCCCGGCAGCGGCTTCGCCGACAACCTCGGCGAACTCACCTCCTACCGCGACGGCATCTACTGGAAGTGGATGGGCAACTCCGTCCTCTACGCGGGCCTCGGCGCCCTCCTGTCGACCGTCGTCTCCGCCTTCGCCGGCTACGCCCTCGCCGTCTACCGCTTCCGCGGCCGCGAGCTCTTCTTCAACGTCATGCTCACCGGCGTCCTCATGCCCCCGGTCATCCTCGCCATCCCGCAGTACCTGCTGATGGCCGAGGCCGACCTCACCGACAGCTACGTCTCCGTGCTGCTGCCGCTGATCCTCTCCCCGTACGGCGTCTACCTCGGCCGCATCTACGCCGAGGCCGCCATCCCGATGGAGCTCGTCGAGGCCGGCCGCGTCGACGGCGCCGGCGAATGGCGGATCTTCAGCCGGATCGCCGTACCGATGCTCGCCCCCGGCCTGGTGACGATCTTCCTCTTCCAGTTCGTCGCCATCTGGAACAACTTCCTGCTGCCGTTCATCATGCTCGGCGACGACGAGAAGTTCCCCATGACCGTCGGCCTCTTCACCCTCCTCAAGCAGGGTGCCAGCCAGCCCGCCCTCTACACCCTCGTCATCACCGGCGCGCTGCTCGCCGTCGTCCCCCTGATCGCCCTCTTCCTCGTCATCCAGCGGTTCTGGAGCCTCGACCTGCTGTCCGGCGCCGTAAAGTCCTGAGCACAGGGGATCGAGGGGAAACACACAGCATGAGCACAGCAGCGAGCAGGCGCCGTCCCGCGACCATCCACGACGTGGCCCGCGAGGCCGGAGTCTCGCGCGGCACCGTCTCCCGCGTCCTCAACGGCGGCCACTACGTCAGCCCCGCGGCCAAGGCGGCCGTCGACGCCGCGATCCGCAGAACGGGGTACGTCGTCAACCGGCACGCCCGCTCGCTGATCACCGGCAAGTCCGACTCCGTCGCCTTCCTCCTCACCGAGCCGCAGGAGCGCTTCTTCGAGGACCCCAACTTCAACGTCCTCCTGCGCGCCTGCACCCAGGCCCTCGCCGACCGCGACATCCCCCTGATCCTGATGATCGCGGGCACCGAGGACGAACGCCGCCGCAACCTCCGCTACATCGAGGCCGGCCACGTCGACGGCGTCCTCCTCGTCTCCAGCCACTCCGGCGACCCCGTCGTGGCCCGGCTCCACGAGGCCGGCGTCCCCGTCGTCGCCTGCGGCAAACCGCTCGGCCAGACCACCCGCGTCGGGTACGTCGCCGCCGACGACCGCGACGGCGCCCGCGAGATGGTCCGCCACCTGTACGCCACCGGGCGCCGCCGCATCGCCACCGTCACCGGCCCGCTCGACACCCCCGGCGGCGTCGAACGGCTCGCCGGCTACCGCGAGACCCTCGCCGACTGCGGACTCCCCGTCGACGAGGACCTGATCGTCACCGGCGACTACAGCCGCGCCAGCGGCGCCGAAGGGGCCCGCGCCCTCCTGGAGCGGGCGCCCGACACCGACGCGGTCTTCGTCGCCTCCGACCTCATGGCCCAGGGCGTCCTCGACGCCCTCGCCCGCGCCGGCAAGCGGGTCCCCGAGGACATCGCCGTCGGCGGCTTCGACGACTCCCCGGCCGCGCACGACTCCCAGCCGCCGCTGACCACCATCCGGCAGCCCTGGGACCGGATCAGCGCCGAGATGGTCCGCACCCTCCTCGCCCGGATCGCGGGCGAGGACCCGGCGACCGTCATCCTCCCCACGGAACTGGTGATCCGCGAGTCCGCCTGATCACCCCGTCGTGCGCCGCGCGCCCCGGACCAGGACGACCTCCAGGGTCCGGGGCCCGTGCACGCCCTCGACCCGGTCCAGCTCGATGTCGCTCGTCGCCGACGGCCCCGAGATCCAGGTCAGCGGCCGCCGAGGGTCGAGCCTGGGCAGCGCCTCCGGCACGGAGGCGACGACCTGCTCCTCGCGGACCACGCACACGTGCAGATCCGGTACGAGGGTGAGGGCGCGCCGCCCCTGCCCGGGACCGCCGTCGAGGACGATCGTCCCCGTCTCGGCGACCGCGAGCGCGCAGCCCGTCACCACGGCGTCGACCGCGTCCAGGGCCGCCGGGGTCAGCCCGGTGTCCGGTACGGGCTCCGCCGTCGCGGCGGCCGGCCACTCCGCCGGCAGCCCCGGCGGCACGACGACACTCCGTGCCCCGCGCTCCCGAAGCAGCCGGGCGATCAGCGCGGGCAGCCCGGCCTCGTCGGTGCGGTGGACGTGGGCCCGGTAGTCGGCGAGGTTCTCGTGCAGCAGGTCGAGCACCGCGTCCGGGTCGTCCGGCGTGTGGCGGGTGAGGTACGTACGGGGCACCTCCGGCGGCTCGGGGGCGTCCGCGACGGCGGCCCGGATCCGGGCGAGGATCCGCTCGCGGGAGTGCCGGCTCATGGGCGGTCTCCTGTGGGTTCGTCCGCGGGCCCGCTCGTGGGTTCGTCCACGGGCCCGCTCGTGGGTTCCGCGGGTCCTCCCGCGCGGTTCTTCCTCCACCAGTCCCGGAAGGGTTCGGCGGGCAGCGCGGGCAGGTCCCTGTGGTCCGTCCACTGGCGGGCGCCCGGCCCGGGCAGCTTCCTGGGGTGGAGTCGGCGCGTCCTCGACGCGACGCGCTCGCCGGCCGCGAGGACCCCGGGGTGGTCGAGGACCCACCCGGCGGCCTTCATCGCCGCCTTTTCGAGCCGGTGCCCCTTCCCGCCCCGGTCGGCGACCTTCTCCCGCAGGTGCACCAGCACCTCCGGGATGTCGATGGCGACCGGGCACACCTCGTAGCAGGCCCCGCACAGCGAGGAGGCGTACGGCAGGGAGGCGTCGACCTCGCTCGCGGTGCCGCGCAGCTGCGGGGTGAGGATCGCGCCGATCGGGCCCGGGTAGACGGAGCCGTACGCGTGCCCGCCCGCCCGCTCGTACACCGGGCACACGTTCAGGCAGGCCGAGCAGCGGATGCAGCGCAGCGCCTGCCGGCCGACCTCGTCGGCGAGGGTGTCGGTGCGGCCGTTGTCGAGCAGTACCAGATGGAAGGTCCGCGGCCCGTCGGCGTCCGCCGTCCCCGTCCACATGCTCGTGTACGGGTTCATCCGCTCGGCCGTCGAGGAGCGGGGGAGCGTCTGGAGGAAGACCTCCAGGTCACGCCACCGCGGCACCACCTTCTCCACGCCCACCACGGAGATCAGCGTCTCGGGGAGGGTCAGGCACATCCGGCCGTTGCCCTCCGACTCCACGACCACGAGCGTGCCGGTCTCGGCGACCATGAAGTTCGCCCCGGAGATCCCGACCTTGGCCCGCAGGAACTTCTCCCGCAGGTGCAGCCGCGCCGCCTCCGCCAGCTCGGCGGGGGAGTCAGACAGCCCCTCCGGCGCCGGACGCCCCCAACGACCCATCTCCGTGCGGAAGATGTCGCGGATCTCGCCCCGGTTGCGGTGGATGGCGGGGACCAGGATGTGCGAGGGACGGTCCTCGCCCAGCTGCACGATCAGCTCGGCCAGATCGGTCTCGTAGGCGCGGATCCCCTCCGCCTCCAGGGCCTCGTTGAGCCCGATCTCCTGCGTGGCCATCGACTTGACCTTGACGACCTCCGTCTCGCCGGTCGCCTTCACGAGGTCCGCGACGATCCGGTTCGCCTCGGCCGCGTCCGCCGCCCAGTGCACCGTCCCGCCCGCCGCCGTCACCGCCTCCTCCAACTGGAGGAGATGGGTGTCGAGGTGACGGAGCGTCCGGTCCTTGATCCGCTTCCCCGCCTCCCGCAGCTCGGCCCAGTCGGCCAGCTCCGCGACCGCCCGCGCCCGCTTGTCGCGGATCGTGTGCGTGGCGTGCCGCAGATTGGCCCGCAGGCGCTCGTCCCGCACCGCCGACCGCGCGGCCGCGGGGAAGGCCGGCATGCCGATGAAGGTACCGCTCACGTCCAGGGCTCCTCTTCCGTGCTCGCCAGGATCTCCGCCAGGTGCACCGCCCGCTGCGGCGCCCCCTGCCGGCTCAGCATGCCGCCGACGTGCAGCAGACACGAGTTGTCCGCGCCGCACAGGACCTCGGCGCCGGTGGACAGGGAGTTGCGGATCTTGTCCGTGCCCATGGCGGCCGACACGTCCGGGTTCTTCACCGCGAAGGTGCCGCCGAAGCCGCAGCACTCCTCCGCCCCCGGGAGCTCCACCAGCTCCAGGCCCTTCACCGCCTCCAGGAGCCGGCGCGGCCGGTCGCCCAGGCCCAGCATCCGCAGGCCGTGACAGGACGGGTGGTACGTGACCCTGTGCGGGAACCACGCGCCGACGTCGGTCACGCCCAGCACGTCGACGAGGAACTCCGTCAGCTCGTACGTGCGCGGCCCGAGCGCCGCCGCCTCCGGACCGAACGCCGGGTAGTGGTGGCGGACCATCGCCGCGCACGAGCCCGACGGGACGACGACGTGGTCGTACCCCTCGAAGGCGCCGACCGTGCGCCGCACCAGCGGCTCGGTCTCCCGCCGGTAGCCGGTGTTGAACTGCGGCTGCCCGCAGCAGGTCTGCGCCGCCGGGAAGTCCACGTCGACGCCCAGCCGTTCGAGCAGCCGGACCGTGGCCACCCCCGTCGACGGGAAGACGGCGTCGTTGACGCAGGTGACGAAGAGGGCGACACGCATCAGCAGTTCCTCGGGGACGGTTCGAAGCGGGCGGCGGCCCGGTCCCAGGCGGAACCGTCGCCCTGCGGCTCGTAGTGTCGCAGGGGCTGGGTCCCGGCGACCAGGCGACGCACGGAGGCCAGGTCCCCGACGAGGCCCGCGGCCCGCGCCTGCACCAGCACGTTCCCCAGCGCCGTGGCCTCCACCGGGCCCGCCGTCACCGGCAGCCCCGACGCGTCCGCCGTCCACTGGCACAGCAGCGGGTTCCGCGCGCCGCCGCCCACCAGATGGAGCCCGCGGAGCTCCCGCCCCGACAGCTCGGCGGCCTCCCGCAGCGTGCGTCGGTGCGCCACGGCCAGCGACTCCAGGACGCACCGCAGCACCGCCGCAGGGGACCGGGGCACCGGCTGCCCGGTGCGCCGGCAGTACGCCGCGATCCGCTCCGGCATGTCCCCGGGCGCCAGGAACTCCGGCGCGTCCGGATCGACCAGGGACCGGAACGGCCGCTCCCGTGCGGCCCGTTCGAGCAGCACCGGCAGCTCCACCACGTGTCCCCGCCCCTCCCAGGTCCTGCGGCACTCCTCCCACAGCCACAGCCCCATCACGTTCCGCAGGAACCGCACGGTGCCGTCGACGCCCCGCTCGTTGGTGAAGTTCGCCGCCCGCGCCTCCTCGGTCAGCACCGGCCCCGGCAGTTCGAGCCCGGCGAGCGACCAGGTGCCGCACGAGACGAACGCGACGGCCCCGGCTTCCGCCCCGGCCCCGGACTCGGTGGCCGGCACCGCCACGACCGCCGACGCCGTGTCGTGCGAGGCGACCGCCGTCACCGGTGTCCCCGCCGGAAGCCCGGTGTACTCCGTCACGTACGGCAGCAGCGTCCCCGCCGGATCGCCGGGCGCCCGCAGCGCCGGCAGCAGCCCCGGATCGATGCCGAGCCGCCCGAGCAGCTCCGCCGACCACGCGCCGGTTCCGACGTCGAACAGCCCGGTCGTCGAGGCGTTCGTCTCCTCCGCCCCGACCGACCCCGTGAGCCAGTACGTGAACAGATCCGGCATGAGCAACAACGTCCGTGCGGAGGCGAGTTGCGCGGATCCGGCGGCAGCGGCCAGCTGGAAGACCGTGTGGAACGGCAGGTGCTGGAGTCCGGTCGTCCGGTACAGCTCCGCCGCACCCCCGACCCGCTCCCACACGCCTTCCGCGACCCCGTCCGTCCGCGCGTCCCGGTAGTGGAACGGGGCGCCGAGCAGCGCCCCGTCGGCGTCGAGCAGCCCGTGGTCGACCGCCCACGTGTCCACCCCGACGGAGTCCACCGGCCCCGAACGGGCCGCCGTCCGCAGCCCGTCCAGGATCCCCTGGAACAGGCCGAGCGCGTCCCAGCGCAGCCCGTCCGGCAGCCGGACCGGCACATTGGGGAAACGGTGCGCCTCGGTCAGTTCCAGGACGCCGGGACCGACCCGGCCGACCATGACCCGCCCGCTGGTGGCCCCGAGGTCGGCCGCCGCGAACGTGCCGGTGCGCCCGCTCATCGCAGGAAGGCCGCGGCGACGCCCGCGTCGACGGGCACGTGCAGACCGGTCGTGTGGGTGAGGTCCCCGCCGGTGAGCGCGAAGACGGCGTTCGCCACGTGCTCCGGCAGCACCTCCCGCTTCAGCAGCGTCCGCTGGGCGTAGAACTCGCCGAGCTTCTCCTCCTCGATGCCGTACGTCGCCGCCCGCCGGGCCCCCCAGCCCCCGGCGAAGATCCCCGAACCGCGCACCACCCCGTCCGGGTTCACGCCGTTCACCCGGATCCCGTGCTCGCCCAGCTCGGCGGCGAGCAGCCGGACCTGATGGGCCTGGTCGGCCTTGGTCGCCGAGTAGGCGATGTTGTTCGGGCCGGCGAAGACCGCGTTCTTCGACGCGATGTACACGATGTCGCCGCCCAGCCCCTGGGCGGTCATCACCCTGGCCGCCTCGCGGGAGACCAGGAAGGAGCCCCGGGCCATGATGGCGTGCTGGAGGTCCCAGTCCTCCGCCGTGGTCTCCAGGAGCGGCCGGGAGATCGAGATCCCGGCGTTGTTGACCACCAGGTCGACCCCGCCGAACGCCAACAGCGCCTCCCGGAAGGCGGCTTCGATCGCGGCCTCGTCCGTCACGTCCACCGGCACGGCCACCGCCCGGTCGGGCCCGCCCAGTTCGGCCGCGACCTCCGCCGCGGTCCCGGCGTTCACGTCCGCCACGACCACGCACGCGCCCTCGGCCGCGAGCCGCGCGGCGATCGCCCGCCCGATGCCGCTGCCCGCGCCGGTCACCAGCGCCACCCGGGTCGCCAGGGGCTTCGGCCTCGGCATCCGTCGCAGCTTCGCCTCCTCCAACTCCCAGTACTCGATGCGGAACTTCTCCGCCTCCTCGATCGGGGCGTACGCCGACACCGCTTCGGCGCCGCGCATCACGTTGATCGCGTTCACGTAGAACTCGCCCGCCACGCGGGCCGTCTGCTTGTCCTTGCCGAAGGAGAACATCCCGACGCCGGGCACGAGCACGATCGCCGGGTCGGCGCCGCGCATCGGCGGCGAGTCCGGCAGCGCGTGTCGGCGGTAGTAGGCCGCGTACTCCTCGCGGTAGGCGGCGTGCAGCTCCCGCAGCCTGGCCACCGTCTCGTCGAGGGGTGCGGCGGGCGGCAGGTCGAGGACGAGCGGCCGCACCTTGGTGCGCAGGAAGTGGTCGGGGCAGGAGGTGCCCAGGGCGGCCAGGCGCGGGTGTCCGGAGCGGGACACGAAGTCGAGGACGGGGGCGGAGTCGGTGAAGTGGCCGACCTGCGGCCGGTCCCGGGAGGCGAGGGCGCGGACGTACGGGGCGAGCGCGGCGGCCCGTTCCCGCCGCAGCCGCTCCGGCAGCGGCTCGTACCCGTCGACGACCGGGCCGAAGGGCTCGGGGCGGCCCCGCTCGGCGAGGAAGGCCTCGGCGGTGCGGACGATGTGCAGCGCGTTGCGTTCGCACTCCTCGGAGGTGGCGCCCCAGGCGGTGATGCCGTGTCCGCCGAGGACGCAGCCGATCGCCTCCGGGTGGGCGTCCCGCACGGCGGCGATGTCGAGGCCGAGCCGGAAGCCGGGCCGCCGCCACGGCACCCAGGCCACGGTGGGGCCGAAGCACTCCGCCGTCAGCTTCTCGCCGTCGGCGGCGCAGGCCAGCGCGATGCCCGCGTCGGGGTGCAGGTGGTCGACGTGCGGCGCGTCGACCAGGCCGTGCATCGCGGTGTCGATGGAGGGGGCGGCGCCGCCCTTCCCGTACAGGCAGTGGTCGAAGGCGCCGACCATCTCGTCCTCGCGCTCGACCCCCGGGTAGACGGAGGCGAGGGCGCGCAGCCGGTCGAGCCGGAGGACGGCGAGTCCGTCCTCGGTGAGGGTGCCGAGGTCGCCCCCGGAGCCCTTCACCCACATCAGCTCCACGTCCCCGCCGGTGACCGGGTCGGTGGCGGTTCCCTTCGCGGAGGCGTTGCCGCCCGCGTAGTTGGTGACGGTCGGGTCGGCGCCGAGGCGGTGGGCGCGGGCGAGGAGGGCGGCGACCTCGGGGTGGGTGCCGGACGTCATGGCGGTCTTCTTTCGCGGAAGGCGGGTGGAGGGAGGGGTACGGGGTCAGGCGCCCCAGCCGGCCTGGGCGCCGCCGACGCGCTCGGCGGCGACGCGCTCCAGGCGTCCGGAGCGGAGGGTGGCGGCCACCGGGTCGGGGTCGAGGCCCTGCTCCTCGCGGAGTTCGCGCAGCAGTGGGCGTACGTCGGTGTTGTAGGCGTCCATCAGGACGGCGTTGGCGGCGAGCACGTCACCGGCGGCCCGGGCGGCGGCGAGCGCGTCGGCGTCGACGAGGAGGGCCTTGGCGGTGGCCTCCTGGACGTTCATCACGGAGCGGATGACGGCCGGGACCTTCGCCTCGATGTTGTGGCACTGGTCGAGCATGAAGGCGACGTTCGTCGACGGGTCCAGGCCGCCGTTCCCGACGACCTCGTGCATGATCCGGAAGAGCTGGAAGGGGTCGGCGGAGCCGACCATCAGGTCGTCGTCGGCGTAGAAGCGGGAGTTGAAGTCGAAGCCGCCGAGCTTCCCCTCCCGCAGGAGGAACGCGACGATGAACTCGATGTTGGTACCCGGCGCGTGGTGCCCGGTGTCCACGACGACCTGCGCCTTCGGGCCGAGCGTGAGGCAGTGGGCGTAGGCGGTGCCCCAGTCCGGGACGTCGGTGGTGTAGAAGGCCGGCTCGAAGAACTTGTACTCCAGGAGCAGCCGTTGCTCGTCGCCGAGCCGCGCGTACACCTCGGCGAGGCACTCGGCGAGGCGGTCCTGGCGGGCGGTGATGTCGTCCTGGCCGGGGTAGTTGGTGCCGTCGGCGAACCACAGCTTCAGGTCCGTCGACCCGGTGGCGTCCATGATGTCGACGCACTCCAGGAGGTGGCCGACGGCTTTGCGGCGCACCTTCGGGTCCGGGTGGCAGACGCTGCCGAGGCGGTAGTCGTCCTCCTGGAAGGTGTTGGAGTTGACGGCACCCAGCTCCAGGCCGCGCTCCTTCGCGTACGCGCCGAGAGCGGCGTAGTCGTCGACCCGGTCCCAGGGGATGTGCAGGGAGACCTTCGGGGCGACGCCGGTGCGGGCGTGCACCTCGGCGGCGTCGTCGAGCTTCTCGTACGGGTCCCGGGGGACGCCGGGCTGCGCGAACACCTTGAAGCGGGTGCCGGAGTTCCCGTAACCCCAGGACGGGGTCTCGATCCGCTGGGCGGCGAGGGCGGCCTTCACGGCGGCGATGTCGGGCATGTCCACCTCGGTGTGTTCGGTCGAGTTCAATGAATCGATTCATTCGCCACGGAAGCTAGCCTGCACCCAAGGTGCCGTCAAGGTTCTTGACCGGGGAGGCGGCGGGGATCTAGCGTCCGGGAGCGGAGATTCTGAAACATTTCAAGGCGAAGGGCCGAAGGGCCGAAGGGCCGAAGAGCCCAAGAGCCCAAGAGCCCAAGAGCCGAAGAGTCGAAGAGCCGGAGAGCTCAAGAGCCGGAGAATCGAGGAGCCGTCGTGCAGAGGGTCTGCTTCCTGCTGAAGGTCCGCGCCGGACGGACGGAGGAGTACCGGGCGCGCCATGCCGAGGTCTGGCAGGAGATGCGCGAGGCGCTCACCGCCTCCGGCTGGCACAACTACTCGCTCTTCCTCCGCGAGGACGGCCTCCTCGTCGGCTACCTGGAGACCGAGGACTTCGAGCGGGCGAAGGCCGCGATGGAGGCCAGCGAGGTGAACGCCCGCTGGCAGGCCGAGATGGGCGGCTTCTTCGAGGAACTCGACGGGCGGCGCCCGGACGAGGCGATGCGTCCCCTGACCGAGGTCTTCCACCTCGCGTGAGCGCGGGCCGCATAGGATGCGACAGGTGGCGGCGACCCCGCACGGACGGGGCGGAACGGGCAGGACGGACGACCAGGTGGCACGCAGGTGGAACGGGTGACGGGCCCCGCGCACGACGCCGGGAGGACCGGCGACGGCCGACCGGCCGGCAGCCGGACGACGACCGCCCGAGCAGCGGCCGGCGGGCCGGCCGCTGCTCCCGCGGACCGGGCAGCCACCGGGCGGCCGCCCGCCGGGCAGCCGCCGCTCGGGGAAGCGGTCGCCGGTCACGCGCCTGTCGGGCCGGCAGCCGTCGGTCGGCCTTCCGCCGGTCAGGGGCAGGGTGAGGACGCTTCCGCAGGTCAGTCGCCCGCAGGTCAGTCGCCCGCAGGTCAGGCGCCCGCAGGGCGAGCGGCCACCGGCCGGAACCCCGCCGGGCAGATGCCCGCAGGCCCCGAGCCCGCCAGGCGATCGGCCTCCGGCCGGAACCCCGCCCCGCACACCCCCACCACGCCCCCGGCCGCCGGCCGGACCGTCGGGATCAAGGACGTGGCGCGGGAGGCCGGGGTCTCCGTCGGGACGGTGTCCAATGTGATCAACCAGCCGGACCGGGTCTCCCCGTCCACCCTGGAACACGTCCGCCGGGTGATCGACCGGCTCGGTTACGTCCGCAGCGAGTCCGCCCGCCAGCTCCGGGCGGGCCGCAGCCGGATCATGGCGCTGCTCGTCCTCGACATGGGCAACCCCTTCTTCGTCGACATCGCGCGCGGCGCGGAACGCACCGCCCGCGCCGCCGGTCTCGGCGTCATGGTCTGCAACAGCGACCAGAACCCGGCCGACGAGGCCGACTACCTCTCCCTCTTCGCCGAGCAGCGGGTCCGCGGCGTCCTCGTCACCCCCGCCGACGCGGGCGGCGGCAACCTCCGCGACTTCCGCCGCCACGGCATCCCGTACGTCCTCGTCGACCGGGTCGGCGGGGACGGCGGCGGCTGCTCGGTCTCCGTCGACGACGTCGTCGGCGGCTCGCTCGCCATCCGCCACCTCGTCGCCACCGGTCACCGCACCTTCGCGTACGTCAGCGGCCCGGCCCACCTCCAGCAGGTGCGGGACCGCCGCGAGGGCGCGCTGCTCGCCCTGGCCGAGGCCGGCCTGCCCGCGACCGCGCTCCGGGAGCTCCCGGCGGAGCGGCTCGACGTGGCCTCGGGCCGCGACGCCGGTTCCCGGCTCCTCGGCCTCGCCGACCGCCCGACCGCCGTCTTCTGCGCCAACGACCTGCTCGCGCTCGGCGTCCTCCAGGCGTTGTACGCGGCCGGCGTGCGGGTCCCGGAGGACATGGCGATCGTCGGCTACGACGACATCGAGTTCGCGGCGGCAGCGACCGTGCCGCTCACCTCCGTGCGCCAGCCGGCCCTCACCCTGGGGGCCCGGGCCGCCGAACTGCTCCTGGAGGAGACCGGCGAGGAGGCGGCCGACCACCGGCACCAGCAGGTGGTGCTCCAGCCGGAGCTGGTCGTCCGCCGCTCCACCCTCACGACCCGCTGAGGCCGCCCGACTGACGTCGCCCCCCGGGGGGCGACGGGCTCAGCGCCGTACGCCGAGCAGGTGCTCCAGGGCGAGCTGGTCGAGCCGCTCGAAGGCCATCGAGCGCGCGGCGGCCGCGTCGACGTCGAAGGTCTCGTAGGCGGTCGGGTCGGCCAGCAGCTCCGCGAGGCCCTCGGGCGCGGTCGGCACGGCGAGCTCCGGCAGCCGGGAGGCGGCGAGAGCCTCCCGCACCTCGGCGTCGGCGCGGAACCCGGCGGCCCGCTCCTTCAGGATCAGGTAGTTGCGCATGCAGTTCTTCGCCGATTCCCACACGCCGTCGAAGCCGTCGGTGCGCACCGGCTTGAAGTCGAAGTGGCGCGGCCCGGTGTAACCGGCGGATTCCAGCAGGTCGACCAGCCAGAACGCCTGCCGCAGGTCACCCGCGCCGAAGCGGAAGTCCTGGTCGTACTTGATGCCGGACTGGCCGTTGAGGTCGATGTGGAAGAGCTTGCCCGCCCACAGCGCCTGCGCGATCCCGTGCGGGAAGTTGAGCCCGGCCATCTGCTCGTGCCCCGTCTCCGGGTTCACGCCCACGAGTTCGGGCCGCTCAAGGCGCTCGATGAAGGCGAGGGCGTGGCCGATCGTGGGCAGCAGGATGTCGCCGCGCGGCTCGTTCGGCTTCGGCTCGATGGCGAAGCGGAGCGCGTACCCCTGCTCGGTGACGTACTGGCCGAGCAGGTCGAAGGCCTCCTTCATCCGGTCCAGGGCCACCCGCACGTCCTTCGCCGCGCCCGACTCGGCGCCCTCGCGCCCGCCCCAGGCGACGTAGGTGGTGGCGCCGAGCTCCACGGCCAGGTCGATGTTCCGGATCGTCTTGCGGAGCGCGTAACGCCGGACGTCCCGGTCGTTGGAGGTGAAGGCGCCGTCCTTGAAGACCGGGTGGGTGAAGAGGTTGGTGGTCGCCATGGGGACCTTGAGGCCGGTGCGGTCGAGGGCGTCCCGGAACCGCTTCACGACGGCCTCGCGCTCCGCCTCCGGCGCGCCGAACGGGATCAGGTCGTCGTCGTGGAAGGTGACGCCGTACGCCCCGAGCCCGGCCAGCCGCTCGACCGACTCGACCGGGTCGAGCGCGGGCCGGGTGGCGTCGCCGAAGGGATCGCGGCCCTGCCAGCCGACGGTCCACAGGCCGAAGGTGAAACGGTCCTCGGGGGTGGGGGAGAAACGCTCGGGCATGGGCGGATCCTTCTCTGGCGGGCTGCTCACGGATGCTGGCGGCCGGATTTGTTTTCTGAGATAACTAATACGCCACGGGCGGCTGGGAACGCCAGACCGCAGGGCCACGGAGACGAGAAGACAGAGAGAGAAGAGGTGAGGGCATGCCGCCCGTGAACCGCTCGACCCCGAGGGGCCCGGCCGAGAAGGGCCCGGCCGCGAACGGCTCGATCGCGACCGGCTCGATCGTGATCGGTGTGGACAGCTCCACGCAGTCCACCAAGGCCGTCGCCGTCGACACCGCCACCGGCGAGGTGCTCGGCCTGGGCCGCGCCCCGCACACCGTCACCGGCACGAACGGCGCCCGCGAGAGCGACCCCGAGGAGTGGTGGACCGCCCTGGTCACCGCCGTCCGCACGGCCGTACGCGAAGCGGGCGCCGCCCCCGCGCAGGTCACCGCCATCGCCGTGGCGGGACAGCAGCACGGCCTCGTCGCCCTGGGCGCCGACCACCGCCCGCTGCGCCCCGCCCTCCTCTGGAACGACACCCGCTCCGCCCCCCAGGCGGCCGCCCTCACCGACGCCCTCGGCGGCCCGAAGCCCTGGCTGGACCGCACCGGATCCGTCCCGGTCGCCTCCATGACCGCCGCCAAGTGGCAGTGGCTGCGTGAACACGAACCCCACCACGCCGAGGCCGCCACCGCCGTTCGCCTCCCGCACGACCTGCTCACCGAACGCCTCTCCGGCGAGGCCGTGACGGACCCCGGCGACGCCTCGGGCACCTGCTGGTACGCCCCCGCCGACGCCGCCTACGCCCCCGAGGTCCTCGACCTCCTGGGCCTCACCCCCGCGCAGCTGCCGAGGGTGGCCCCCACCGGCGCCACCCGCGCGGGAACCCTCACGGCGGCCGCCGCCGAGGCCCTGGGCCTGCCCCGCACCGTCGCGGTCGCGGCCGGCACCGGCGACAACATGGCCGCCGCCGTCGGCCTCGGCCTCGGCGCCGCCGGCCTCCTCGACCACCCCGTCGTCAGCCTCGGCACCTCCGGCACCGTCTTCGCCGCGACCCGCGCCCGCCCCGCCGACCCCGCCCTCGCGGGCTTCGCCGCCACCGACGGCACGTACCTCCCCCTCGGCTGCACCCTCAACTGCACCCTCGCCGTCGACCGCTTCGCCACCCTCCTCGGCCTCGACCGCGAGGACGCCCTCCCCGGCGGCGAGACCGTCGTCCTCCCGTACCTCGACGGCGAACGCACCCCCGACCTCCCCGCCGCCTCCGGCCTCCTCACCGGCCTGCGCCACGCCACCGACCCCCGCGCCGTCCTCGGCGCCGCCTACGAAGGCGCCGCCTTCACCGTCCTGCGCGCCCTCGACGGCCTCCTCACCGCCTGCGGTCTCGACCCCACCGACCCCTCCGTCCGCGCCCGCCCCCTCCGCCTCATCGGCGGCGGCGCCCGAGGCCGCACCTGGACCGACACCATCCGCCGCCTCTCGGGCCGCCCCCTCGTCCTCCCCACCGCCACCGAACTCGTCGCCCTGGGCGCCGCCGCCCTCGCCGTCGCCACGACCACCGGCGAGGACCCCGTGGCCATCGCCAGGGCCTGGGGCACCGGAACCGGGGACACGCTGGATGCGATCCCCCGGGACACCGAGACGTGGGACCGGATCGAGGGGGTGCTGGCGGCAGCGAGGACGGGATTGCTGGCCTGACTGGATCCCGGATCCAACCTCCTGGCCTCTGGATCCAGCCTCCCGGATCCCGGATCCAACCTCCCGGATCCTGGATCCAACCTCCTGGATCCAACATCTCGGATCCAACCTCCTGGATCCAACATTTCGGATCCGACGTCCCGGATCCGGGATGTTGGATCCAGGCTCAACTGGCGCCGCTCCCCGCCCCGGCGTGACCATGGGACGGAAGACAACGACCCGTTCGGGGGCCGCACGCCCTGGAGGCGCCGTGACAGACAGCAGGCCGTCGGCGGCGCGTTCGGGCGGGGCCGAGGTGTTGGTCGTCGGGGCGGGGCCGGTGGGGCTGACGGCTGCGCTGGAGTTGCGGCGGCAGGGGGTGGCGTGCCGGATCGTCGACCGGTTGCCGGAGCGGCAGCCGTATGCGAAGGCCGTCGGTGTCCAGCCGAGGACGCTGGAGGTCTGGGACCGGATGGGGATCGTGCGGGCCGTGCTGGAGGCGGCGGTGCCGATGCGGGGGCAGTACGTGTACGTCGACGGCGTCGAGCGCGGGCGTTTCGATCTGGTGCTGCCGCCGGAGGTGCCGTACGGCTTCGCCGCGCTGCCGCAGTACGAGACGGAGCGGCTGCTGGAGGAGGCGCTGGGCCGGCACGGCACCCGGATCGAACGCGGCACGGTCCTCGACGCGTTCGAGCAGGATCAGGACGGAGTCACCGCCCGGCTCACCGACGCGGCGGGGGTCGGGGAGGAGCTGCGGGTCGGGTATCTGGTCGGGTGCGACGGCGCGCACAGCACGGTCCGCAAGGGGCTCGGGCTCTCGTTCGAGGGCGGGGCGTTCCCGGAGGCGTACATGCTGGGCGACGTGGAGGTCGACTGGGACCTGCCCGAGGGGTACGGCCTGCGCTCGATGCTGCTCGACGACGCCGGGGCCGTCGCCGACGTCCTCGTCTGCATCCCGCTGCCCGGCCGGCGCCGCTACCGCATGTCGATGCGCGTCCCCGGCGCCGTCCCCGGCGCCGCGCCCGGAGCGTCCGCCCCGCGGGGGTCCGCGGCCGACGGGATCGCGCACGGGCTCGACGGCGGCGGCACGGCGCCGGGTCTCGCCGACATCCAGGGCGTGCTCGACCGGCTCTCGCCGCAGCGCACCACCGCGTCCGCGCTCCGCTGGGCCTCGGTGTTCCGGATCAGCCACCGGATCGTGGACCGGTACGGCGAGGGCCGGGTGTTCGTCGCCGGGGACGCCGCCCACATCCATCCGCCGACCGGCGCCCAGGGCATGAACACCGGCGTCCAGGACGCGTACGACCTCGCCTGGCGGCTCGCGCTCGCCGTCAAGGGCCGTGCCGCACCCGGCCTGCTCGCCGGTTACGACGCCGAGCGCCGCCCGGTCGGGGAGGAGGTCGTCGGCCGCACCGTGCGGCACGCCACCGCCGGCGGCGTACAGGCCGCCGCGGACGACCCGGACGACCCGGACGAATCCCGGACCTTGATGCTCCGTGAGGCCCAGCTGCTCGTCGGATACCGGGGCAGCCCGTCCGTCGACCCGTCGGACGACGGCCCGGGCCCAGGGCCGGGGGACCGCGCCCCCGACTGCGGCGGTCTCCTCGGTCCCATCGCCGCCTACCCCGTACGGCTCTTCGACGTCCTCCGCGACCGGCCGACGGTCCTTCTCCTGTACGGGACCGGGTACGGCTCCGGGGGCGTCGCCGGCCGCGACGAACTGGCGGCGACGGCGTGGCGCGCCACCGGCGGCCGCGTGGACGTCTGCGCGCTCGTCCCGCCGGGCGCGCCGGAGACCGTCCGCGACGCGGGGCCGATCCCGGTGTACCGGGACGCGGCGGGGGAGTTCGCCGTCCGCTACGCGACCGGGGGAGGGGACGGGAGCATCGCCTTCGTGGTCCGCCCCGACGGCCACCTCGGCGCCCGGCTCGCCGACCCGGACCCGGCCCGCCTGGCCGCGCACCTGGCCCGCGTCTTCGCCGCCCCCAAGGGCGCGGCGGCGGCCCAGGTGAGCGATTCCCAGGGGTAGTTGCGACGTGGGATCCAATGAGCCTCTTGAACTCCCGTGCTTGGCGGGCTCGGTGGGAACCGTCAGGTCCGGTCGACGGCCTCGCAGGGGACGGCCGACGGGATTGGATACTTTGCCCTCACCACAGGCACGGATGAGGAGCACGGCTGATGACCAGCGACCATCGCATCGGACCGCCCGGTTTCGGCAGCGAACGCGACATGCTGCGGGCGTTCCTCGACTACCACCGCGCAACCCTCGCCCTGAAGTGCGACGGGCTGACCGACGAGGAACTGCGGCAGAAGTCGATGCCGCCGTCCACGCTGTCGCTGCTCGGTCTGGTGCGGCACATGGCGGAGGTGGAGCGTGCATGGTTCCGTCGAGTGTTCGAGGACAACGACGCGCCCATGGTCTGGTCCGACAAGATCGACTTTCAGGCGGCGTACGACGCGAGCGCGTCGACCAGGGACGAGGCGTTCGCGGCCTGGGATGCCGAGGTGGAGAACTCGCGCCGTATCGAGCGGGAGGCCGAGTCTCTGGACCAGGCCGGGCATCAGCCTCGATGGGGCGAGGAGGTGTCGCTGCGGATGGTGATGATGCACGTACTGCTGGAGTACGGCCGCCACAACGGGCACGCGGACTTCCTGCGGGAAGGCGTCGACGGGACCGTGGGCGCCTGAACCGGCAGGAGCCGTCGATCTCCACGCGCTCGTCCGCTCCGGGGAATCCCCCGCGGGGTTGGAAGGAGGGAGTCCGACGTCCGTGGGTGAAGAGGGAGTCGGACTCCCTCACCACCGCGGGAGTCGGACTCCCTCGCCACCGCGCTCGCTCTCCGTGGAGACCGACGGCCTGCTGAAGGCCGGCTTGACCTCGAACAGCACCGAGGCCGCACACCGGGGGCGTGGCCGCCCGCGGCATGCGAGGCGTCCTCGCACGGACGGCAGCGGGCCGGTCCTGCGACCGCACCGGCCGGCCCGTCCTACGCTCACCGGCCGCCTACGGCCACTGACCCCCTGAGATCGATCAGCTAGGCATCCTTGCCACCCGCCGAGTCCCCCGAGTCCCCCGAGTCCTTCGCGTCGCCCTTCTCGGCGTCCTTCTCGTCGGTGTCGTCGGGGCGCTGTTCCGCCTTCGCCATGGCGAACTCCGTCGCCGCCGAGTAGGTCTCCGGGACCGACAGCATCGCGGCCACACCACGCGCCGCCACACCGGCCGCACGCACCACTGCCTCCGCCAGTTCCTCCACCATCACGGCCCCCTTGCACTTCGGCGCTTCTTGGTCGTACTCGGTAGTACGACGTGTTTCACCCCTACTGACGTGCGGAGACGTCGAAAGGTTGAGCGGGCGGGGCGGATTTCGCGGCGGCCACGAAGGCGCGGACCAGGGCGTGGTCCTTCACGCCGGGCGCGGACTCGACGCCGCTGGAGACGTCCACGCCCCAGGGGCGGGCGGCGGCGATCGCCTCGGCGACGTTCCCGGGGGCGAGGCCGCCCGCCAGGAGCCAGTGGCCCTCGGGGCGGGCGGTGTCCAGGAGCGAGAGGTCCCAGCGCGAACCCGAGCCCGCCTTGGGCGAGTCGAGCAGCAGGACCTCCTCGCCCAGCGCGCCGACGCGCGTGTCGGGACCGTCGGCGAGCGCGGTCGCCCGCCACAGGCGCGGGTGGACGGCCGCGGCGGCCTCGAACTCCGCCGGGCCGTAGGCGCGGCCGTGCAGCTGGAGCGCGTCGAAGCCCAGGTCGGCGGCGATCCGGGCGGCCTCGGCGGCCGGGGTGTCGTTGACGACGAGGACCGACAGCACCCCGTCCGGGACCCGCGCGACGAGCGCCGGCACCCGGTCCCGGTCCAGGCCCCGGACGCTGGTCCCGCTGATGACGAGGCCGATCGCGTCCGCGCCCGCCTCGGCGGCCACGTCGATGTCGGCGGTCGTGGCGAGCCCGCACACCTTGACGAACACTCTGTCGCTCCCTTGCTCCCGTCCCGGCGCCGTCGAGCCTACTGACCGCGTCCGGCGGCGTCGATCCGCCGCTGGTGCACCCGCAGGTGGAGGGTGGTCAGGTCGAGCAGCGGGGTCGGCACGGCGAGGTCGCGGGCCCGCGCGGTCAGGTCGCCGAAGAGGTGCTCGACCTCCGTCGGCCGGTCCGCCACCAGGTCCCGGTAGAGGGACGGCACCATCGGGGAGCCGGGGGCCGACACGACGGCGAGGGTCGCCGCGCGCTCCCCCTCCGGCAGCGGGTGCCCGGCCGCCGCGGCCACCGCCGCGCCCTCGGCGAGGACCGCGGGGCCGAGTTCGGGGCCGCCGGGCGCGTCGTACACCTCGCCGACGGTGCCGCGCACCAGGCTCGTCACCGCGCCGATCGTGGTGATGAAGACCCACTTGTGCCACATCGCGGTGACGATCGACGCGGGTACGGGCGCGTCGATGCCGGCGTCCTCCAGGACCGTACGGATCTCCTTGACGCGCGGCGAGACCGCGCCGTCGCGCTCGCCGAGGGCGAGGTGCGCCAGCGGCGCGAGCCGCCGGATGGTCCCCGAGTCGTCGAGCGTCGTGACCACCTTCGCGACGCCGCCGAGGACCGCGCCGGCGCCGAAGCGGGCGTCCAGCGCGTCGAGGTGGGCCATGCCGTTGAGCAGCGGCAGCACCGCCGTGCCCGGGGAGACGAAGGGGGCCAGGTCCGTCAGGGCCGCGTCGAGGGCGGTCGACTTCACGCCGAGCAGGACGAGGTCGTACGGACCTCCCGCCGGCGTCTCGCCGGCCGTGACGAGCCGGGGCGAGTCCAGGACCCACTCCTCGTCCCGTCCCGCCACCCGCAGCCCGCCCGCCCGGAGCGCCGCCGCGCGGCCGGGCCTGACCAGGAAGGTGACGTCCTGCCCGGAGCGGGCCAGCATCGTGCCGAAGTAACCACCGGTGGCACCGGCGCCGACGACCAGGATCTTCATGGGGTTCCTCTCGTGGGGAGCAGCGGGGTGGGGAGCAGGGGGGTGGGGAGCGACGGAGTGAGCAGCGGGGTGAGCAGGCGGTGCGGGCGGGCCAGGGCCGCGGTGACCGGGTCGGCGTCGTCGCCGGGCGGGGCGAGCCCGGGGCCGGGGGCGACCAGGAGGTCCCCGGGCGGGACGGTGGCCCCGCAGCCGGAGCAGCGGCCGTCGGGGCCGGTCGGCGCCCCGTCGGCGTGGTGCAGGAAGACCCGGCGGGGCCCGTCGCCGTGTGCCGGGTAGTGGGCCTCGCCCCAGTCGGTGAGGGCACGGACGGCCGGCCAGAGCCCGAGGCCCTTCTCCGTGAGGACGTACACCTCGCGCCGGCCGCCGCCCGGCTCCCGGCGGCGGTCGAGGACGCCGGCCTCGGTCAGCCCGGCGAGCCGCTCGGTGAGCACCGACCGGGGTACGGCGAGGTGTGCGGCGAACTCGCCGAACCTGCGCACCCCGTAGAAGGCGTCCCGCAGGATCAGCAGCGTCCAGCGCTCGCCGACGATCTCCATCGCGCGGGCGAGGGAGCAGCTCTGGCCGCGGTAGTGGCGGGGAAGGCTCATGGGCGGCAGCGTAGCCCCAAAACAGTTCGGTCACCGAACTGTTTTGGGGGGAGCGGTGTGCGCCGGATCGCCGTCCGGGGCATTTCTGTTCGAGTGAAAGGGGCGACTAGGCTCTCGCTCACCATGAACCAGCCCACGGAACCCAAGGCCGACAAGTCGGGCGTGCGCCGGCACAACCTGAGCCTCGTCCTCAGGACCGTCCACGACGCCGGCGAGACCACGCGGGCCGCCGTCGCCGCCCGCGTCGGGCTCACCCGGCCCGCCGTCTCCTCGCTCGTGGAGCAGCTGCTCGACCTCGGGTTCCTGGTCGAGTCGGGGAAGACCTTCAGCGGCCAGGCGGGCCGGCCCGGCACCGTCCTCAAGCCGGCCGGGACCGGGCCGGCGGGGCTCGGCGTCGAGATCAACGTCGCGTACGTCTCCGTCTGCCTCGTGGACCTCACCGGCACCGACCGGATCCGCCGCACCGTGCGGCTCGACAACCGCGCCGACGCGCCCGCCGTCCTCGCCCGCGCCGCCGGCGTCGCCGCCGAGGCGCTCGCCGAGGCCGACGCCCTCGGCCTCGCCCCGGCGGGCGCCGCGCTCGCCCTGCCCGGCCTGGTCTCCGACGGCACCGTCCGCCAGGCCCCCAACCTCGGCTGGCACGACACCCCCGCCGAGCGGCTCTTCGGCGAGGCGCTCGCCGCGCTGCGGCCCGCCGCCGGCCGGCTCGCCGTCGCCTCCGACAACGAGGCCAACATGGCGGCGCTCGCCGAGCTCCGCTTCGGCACCGCCGGCGCGCCCCGCACCTTCCTCCACCTCACCGGCGAGACGGGCGTCGGCGGCGCGGTCGTCGTGCACGGCGAACTCCTGCGCGGAGCCCACGGCTTCGCCGGCGAGATCGGTCACCTCGTCGTGGACGCCGAGGGCCCCCGCTGCCGCTGCGGCTCGCGCGGCTGCCTGGAGCAGTACGCCGGTCAGGCCGCGCTGCTGCGCGCCGCGGGCGCCCCTGACGTCGACGAGCTCGCCGCCCGCGCCGAGCGCGGAGACCCGCGCGCGCTCGCGGCCCTCGCCGAGGCCGGCCGGATGCTCGGCCGGGCCCTCTCGGGCGCGGTCAACCTCCTCGACCCCGAGGCCGTCGTCCTCGGCGGCATCTACCCGCGCCTGATGCCCTGGCTGGCCCCCGCCGTCACCGCCGAACTCGCCGAGCGGGTCGTCTCCGGCCTCTGGCCCGCCGACGCGGGCCGCCTGCGGGCCGCCTCCCCGGCCACCGACGCGGCGCGCGGCGCCGCGGCCCTCGTCCTCCACGACATCCTCGCCGACCCCCTCGCCCACACCCCCTGAGCCCACCCCCGAGCGGCCCACACCGCCTGAGCCCACCCCTGATCGGCCCACATCCCCTGAGCCCACCCCCGAGCGGCCCACGCCGCTCGGCCCACGCGCGCGTGCCCCGCTCGGCCCACGCGCGCGTGCCGGCGGAAATGGCCGGGCGGGTCCGGGCGGGGCACGGCTAGGGTGCGGGGATGTCGCAGATCGTCATCCCGCCCAAGCCGCGTCCCGGGGACCGGATCGCCGTGCTGTCGCCCGCCGCCGGGCTGCCCGAAGTGCTGCCGCTCCCCTTCGACCTCGGCGTGCGGCGGCTGTCCGAGGAGTACGGGCTCGTGCCCGTCGAGTACCCGACCACGCGCAAGCTCGGCGCGTCACCCCAGGACCGGGCCGCGGATCTGCACGCGGCCTTCGCCGACCCGGCGGTCGCGGCGATCGTCGCCAGCATCGGCGGCGACGACCAGATCACCGTCCTGCCGTACCTCGACGACGAGTTGATCCGCGCGCACCCCAAGCCGTTCTTCGGCTTCAGCGACAACACCAACCTCCTGATGCGGCTGTGGAACCTCGGGGTGGTCGGCTACCACGGGGCTTCGGTGATGACCCAGTTCGGCCGGCCCGGCGCCGTCCACCCCGTCACCGACGCCTCCGTCCGGGCCGCGCTCTTCGGCTCCGGACCGTACGAACTCCCCGCCCCGACCGACACCAACGACGTCGAACGGCCCTGGGAGGATCCGGGTACCTTCGACTCCGCGCCCGTCATGGAGCCGGCCGGCCCCTGGCACTGGCACCGCGCCCAGCGGGTCGTCGAGGGCCGCTCCTGGGGCGGCTGCCTGGAGATCGTCTCGCAGCTCCTCATGGCCGGCGGGGAGATCGCGGAGCCGGCGGCGTACGAGGGCGGGGTGCTGTTCCTGGAGACCTCCGAGCAGCTGCCCTCCGCCGACGAGGTCTTCCGGATCCTGCGGGCCATGGGGGAGCGCGGCCTGCTCGCCCGCTTCTCCGCCCTCCTCATGGGCCGGGCCCGCGCCTGGTCCTTCGAGTCGCCGAACGACGCCGCCGCCCGGGCCGCCTACCGGGAGGCCCAGCGCGCCGCCGTGCTGCGCGCGCTCGACGCGTACGCCCCCGACACCATGGCCGTCCTCGACGTGGACCTCGGGCACACCGACCCGCAGGTGGTGATCCCGTACGGCGGCACGGTCCGCGTCGACGGCCCCGCCCGGCGGATCACCGTCACCTACTGACCACGCCACCCGCCACCCGCCGCCGCCCCCGCCTATCCACCGGCCGCCTGTCCGCCCCCCTGCCTATCCGTCACCCGCCTATCCGCCGGCCGCCTGTCCGCCGGGCGCCCGCTCGTGCCGGATCAGATGGTCCCGGACCAGGGCCACGTGCGGGTGGGCCGGCGGGCCCGGCCGGTGCACCAGGAATCCGGTGTTGATCGGCGGGTCCTCCGGCAGGTGGAGCGGTACGAGGGCGCCCGAGGCCAGCTCCGCCGCGCACAGGTAGCGGGGCAGCACGCTCACCCCGGCGCCGCCCGCCACCGCCGCCCGCACCGCCCGCAGGTCCGGGACGGTGACCGCGGGCACGGCGGTCAGGCGCCGGCCGAAGACGTGGCGCCAGTAGCGGCGCAGGATCGGCAGGTCCTCGGCGTACGCGACGAGCGGGACGCCGTGCAGCGCGGCGGGCCCCTCCGCGGCGATCCGGTCGCCGAGCCGCTCCGCCCACACCGGCGCGCCGACGAGGACGAACTCCTCGTCGGAGAGCGGCAGCCAGGCGAGGCTGCGGCCCCGGGGCCGTACCGTCGCCACCACCAGGTCGTGCCGTCCGGCCCGCAGCTCGTCGAGCAGCCCGTCGGTGAGGCCGAAGGAGACGCGCAGCCGCACCCCGCGCTCCACCAGCGGCGCGAGCGTCGGCAGCACGCTCTGCGCGAGGAACTCCGCGGGGCCCGCCAGGTGGACCGGCTCGGCCGGCCCCTCCTCGCCGGGCGAGCCGAGCGCCGCGCCGGCGGCGGCGCCCAGCGCGTCCAGCGGGCCCGTGATCCGGGCCGCGAGGTCGTCCGCGAACGGCGTCGCCGTCACCCCGCGCGGCCCCCGCTCGAACAGCTCCCGCCCGAGCCGCCCCTCCAGCGCCCTGATCTGCGTGGTCACCGTCGGCTGCGACAGCCCCAGGACCCGCGCCCCCGCGGTGAAGGCCCCCGCCCGGTACACGGCGAGGAAGGTCCGCAGCTGATGCAGATCGGGCAACCCGCCGCTCCCCGCGCCGGGCCCCGCGCCACTCCCTGCGCCGGGCCCCATCCAGGGCCCCGTCCCGGGCCCGGGTCCGCCGTCCGGCCCCGGGGCGCCCGCCGACGCTCCCCGCGAGCCATCGGAATTCCTATCGTCCACATGTCCGAGCCTATTGGATTCCCATGGGTCGTGGCGCCTACGGTCGAACCATCGCCGGCCCGGCGGCCCCCGGAAGGGCACGGGCCGGTCCGCTCCCACGATCGAGAGGCCCGCAGACCCATGTCGAAGATCCTTTTCGTGCTGACCGGTGCCGACCACTGGACCCTCGCCGACGGTACGAAGCACCCGACCGGCTTCTGGGCCGAGGAGGCCGCCGCGCCGTACGAGGCGTTCACCGCGGCCGGGCACGAGGTCGTCGTCGCCACCCCCGGCGGCGTCGTCCCCACCGTCGACCGGGGCAGCCTCGCCCCCGAGGCCAACGGCGGCCCCGAGGGCGCCGACCGCGTCGCCGCGGCCCTCGACGCCTTCGCGGCGCTGCGGAAGCCGCTCCGCCTGGAGGACGTCGACCTCGCCGAGTACGACGCCGTCCTCTACCCCGGCGGCCACGGCCCCATGGAGGACCTCGCCGTGGACGCCGACTCCGGCCGGCTGCTGATCGACGTCCTCGACTCCGGCAAGCCGCTCGCCGTCGTCTGCCACGGCGCGGCCGCGCTCCTCGCCGCCGTGGGCGAGGACGGCGCCAACGCCTTCGCCGGCCGCCGCGTCGCCGCGTTCACCGACGCCGAGGAGATCCAGGCCGGTCTCGCCGAGCGGGCGGAGTGGCTCCTGGAGACCCGGCTGCGCGAGGCCGGCGTCGACGTCGACGCCGGTGAGCCGTGGGCCCCGCACGTCGTCGTCGACGGCAACCTCGTCACCGGTCAGAACCCCGCCTCCTCCACCGCCCTCGCGGCCGAGGTCCTGAAGAAGCTGGCCTGACGCCCGCCCGTCCGCTCAGGCCTCCGCCGCCGCCCCTCCGCTCAGGCCTCCGCCGCCTCCCGGGCGATCCGGTCGAACTGCGCGCCCATCGCGGCGGCGAGGGCCTGGGCGGCGGAGAGCGGGCGGACCATGACGGTGAAGTCGTCGATCAGCCCGTCCTCGTCGAAGTGCAGGAAGTCGCAGCCCTGGATCCGCTTGCCGTCGACGGTCGCGGTGAAGACGAAGGCGTGGTCGCGCCCGTCCGGATTCGCGATCTCGCGGACATAGGCGAAGTCCTCGAAGACGCGCAGGACCCCGCGGAGGATCGCCGCGGTGATCGCCTTCCCGGCGTACGGCTTGAAGGCGACCGGGCTGGTGAAGACGACGTCCTCGGCGAGCAGCGCCTCGACGGCGGCCTCGTCGCGGTTCTCGACGGCGGTACGGAAGGGGTGCACGGGGCCTCCACGGCATCCACGAATACTCAACGAATTGAATAGGTGTACTGGAGGGTAAGTTTCGGGGCGGGGCTTGTCCAGAGGTCTCATCCCGCTCTCACGCGGGCCTTATCCCGGCCTCACGCGGCGCTCCTACCTTCGCGCCCATGTTCTTCACCTACCTCCGGCGCGAACTGCGCCGCCGCAGAAAGGCGGCGCTCGTCGTCGCCTCCGGGCTCGCGCTCGGCATCGCGCTGGTGATCGTCGTCACCTCGGTCTCCGCCGGCATGAAGCAGGCCCAGGGCAAGGTCCTCGAATCCCTCTACGGGCTCGGCACGGACCTGACGGTGACGAAGGCTCAGGAGCGGCCCGCCGAGGGTGCGCAGCCCGCCCGGCCCCGGTTCGAGTTCCAGGGCGGCGAGGACGGCGAGGAGCAGAGCAGCGACCGGCTCATGGTCCAGGGCTTCCAGACCCTCGCCGACTCCACCGTCGCCACCGTCGCGAAGCAGGCGGGAGTCGACCGCGCGGTCGGCGGCCTCAGCCTCGTCAACCTGAAGATCGACGGCGAGTTCCGGCGCGGCCGGATCCAGCGCGGCGAGGGGCAGGGCCAGGGCCAGGGGCAGGGGCAGCCCCAGGGCCAGGGCGGGACCGGCGGCGGTCCCGGCGACACCGTCACCGGTGGCGGCGCCGCCTTCGACGTCGACTCCTTCACCCTCTACGGCACCGACGTCACCACCCCCGACCTCGGCCCCCTCACCACCTCCACCGTCACCGAGGGCCGCACGTTCGAGACCACCGAGACCGACGCCGCCGTCGTCGTGGTCGACAGCGCCTACGCCCAGCAGCAGGACCTCGCCGTCGGCGGCGAACTCACCGTCAAGGGCGTGAAGTTCGCGATCATCGGCATCGCCACCGCCGACAGCGGCCAGTCCGCCGCCCAGGTCTACCTCCCGCTCAAGCGGGCGCAGACCCTCTCCGGTTCGGCCGGCAAGGTCACCACGGTCTACGTCAAGGCCACCGACTCGACGAAGATCGACGCCGTCAAGGCCGCGATCCAGAAGAACGTCTCCGGCACCACGGTCACCACCTCCGCCGACCTCGCCCAGACCGTGTCCGGCTCCCTCGACACCGCCGCCGGTCTCGCCTCCGACGTCGGCCGGTGGCTCTCGTACGCCGTCCTCCTCGCCGCCGTCCTCGTCGCGGGCCTCCTCACCTCCTCCGCCGTCAGCCGCCGCGTCCGCGAGTTCGGCACGCTCAAGGCGCTCGGCTGGAAGAGCGGCCGGGTCACCCGCCAGGTGGTCGGCGAGGCCCTCGTCCACGGCGTCATCGGCGGCGCCCTCGGCATCGCCGTCGGTCTCGCCGGCGCGTACGCGGTCACCGCCGTCAGCCCCACGCTCACCGCCGAACTCGGCGCGAGCGCGGGCGGGTTCGCCGGTCGCGGCGGTGGCGGTGGCATGGTCTTCGGAGGCGGCGGCGCCGGCGGCCCCGGCATGACCCGCACCGCCGCGGGCCGCAGCGTCGACATCGCGCTCACCGCCCCCGTCAGCCTCACCACCGTCGGCCTCGCCGTGCTCCTCGCCCTCGTCGGCGGCCTCGTCGCCGGAGCCTTCGGCGCCTGGCGCGCCTCCCGGCTGCGCCCCGCCGACGCGCTGCGCCGCGTCGAGTAGCCACCCCGACCGTTTCCGAACCCCAGGAGTCCCCTCCATGTACGAACTCACCGGCGTCACCAAGCAGTACCGGCGCGGCCAGACGAGAGTCGACGCCCTCGCCGGCGTCGACCTGACCATCGCCCAGGGAGACCGCCTGGTCGTCCAGGGCCCCACCGGCGGCGGCAAGTCCACCCTCCTCCAGATGCTCGGCGGACTCGACCGCCCCACCGCCGGCAGCGTCCTCCTCGACGGCACCGATCTCGGCAAGCTCTCCGAGAGCCGGCTCACGGCCGTGCGCAGCCGGTACATCGGCTTCGTCTTCCAGAGCTTCAACCTCATCCCCACGCTCACCGCCCAGGAGAACGTGGAGACCGCCCTGGTCCCGCTCGGGGTCAAGACCGCCGAGCGCCGCCGCCGGGCCGCCGAGGCGCTGGAGTCGGTCGGCCTCTGCGAGCGCCTCGCCCATCTGCCGTCCGAACTGTCCGGCGGCCAGCAGCAGCGCGTCGCCATCGCCCGCGCGCTGGTCAAGCGGCCCCGGGTGCTGCTCGCCGACGAACCCACCGGCAATCTCGACGAGTCCACCCGCGACGAGATCGCCGATCTCCTCGAAGGGCTCTGGGAGGAACACGGGCTGACGTTCGTCATGGTCACCCACGACAGCACCCTCGCCCGCCGCGCCCCTCGCCTCGCGACCCTCCGCAAGGGCCGCGTCACGGTCACGGAGAACCCCAGGTCGGCGGCCCCGGCGCGGGCTTGAGGCGCGCGGGCCTCAGATCCGGACGCCGTGCCCGCGCAGGTACGCCAGCGGGTTCACGTCCGAGCCGAAGGAGGGGCCGGTCCGCACCTCGAAGTGCAGGTGCGGACCGGTCACCCGGCCCGTCGCCCCCGAGCGCGCGATCCGCTGCCCGCCCGACACGCTCTGCCCGGCGGAGACGTCGGCACGGGAGAGGTGGGCGTACTGCGTGTAGCGGCCGTCCGGGTGACGGATCACCACCTCGTAGCCGTACGCGCCCGCGTACCCGGCCCGCACCACCCGCCCCGGCCCGACCGCCCGCACCGGCGTCCCGCCCGGCACCGCGAAGTCCTGGCCCGTGTGGTAGCCGCGCGACCAGGTGCCGCGCTCCCCGTAGACGCCGGTGAAGACGTACGACTCCACCGGCGTCGTCCAGCCGCGCGCCGCCGTCCCGCCGCCCGGCGCGGGTCGCGAGGGCGGGGCGGGCGGCGCCGGGCGCGCGGGGACCCGGCCGGTGCGCTGCTCGTACTTCCAGCGGTGGGAGGTCCAGTACCAGTGCCCGTCCGAGCGGAACCAGTACACCCGGTCCCGGGCGTCCCAGCCCTGCCGGCCCCGGAAGACCGGCTCCCGCGCCGGGCGGGCGGCGGCGGGGGCGGCGGCCGCGCCCGCGCGCTGCCGGTAGACCTCCTGGTGGCTCGTCCAGCGCCACTCGCCGGCCGCGTTGCGGAACCAGTAGCGCGAGCCGTCCCAGCCGGCGTGCGCCGGCGCCGGTTCGGCGGCTGCCGTGGCCGTGCCGGAGGCCGTCAGCGCGACCAGCCCGGCCGCCGTCACCACGGCGCGGCGCACCCCGTGCAGGGACGTCACGGAGTGCGCCGCCCTCGCGGCCCCGAGCCGGGCCGCGAGCTCCCCCGCCGCGCAGCCGGCGCAGGCGCAGTCCTCGGGCGTCTCCTCGGCGAACGAGGGCGCCCGCAGGGCGTCGGGGACACCCACGGCGTCGGGGACACCCACGGCGTCGGGGGTGCGTTCCGTCTTCATGCCCTCACTCCTCGTGCTGCTGCCGGGGCAGGTCTCCGCGCCGGGTGTAGAAGGCGACGGTCAGGTCCTTGACCAGCGCCTGGCGTTCGAAGTCGTCGAGTTCGACCAGGCCGCGCGAGGTCAGCCGGGTCACCGTGTCGTCGACGGCGTCGATCACGCCCGTCAGCACGGACTCCCGGTGGCGGGCGTCCAGGACCGCCAGTCGCCGGCGGTGCATCGCGGCGGCCACCTCGGGGGCGTACTCGATCCGGGTCGGCTGCGCCGAGAAGACGGTGACGCCGACCGCGCGGCACTCGGCGGCGAGCAGCCGGGTCAGCGCGTCGCCGACCGCCTCCGCGTTCCGCAGCGTCGGCGCCCCGCCCTGGAAGGCGTCGGCGGGCAGCTGGGAGAGCACGCGCGCGGTGGCCGCCTCCACCTGCTCCCGCAGATAGCCGAGGTGGTCGTCGACGGCGTACAGCGCCCGAGCCGTGTCCCGCACCGACCACACCACGAGCACCACCACCCGCAGCGCCGAACCCTCCGCGTCCACGGCCGCGATGGGCTCGCTGCGCCAGTGCCGCAGCCGCACGTCGACCCGGCGGCGCAGCACGAAGGGGCTGATCCAGGTGAGTCCGGTGCGGCGCACGCTGCCCCGGTAGCGGCCGAACAGGGAGAGGACCCAGGCGGATCCGGTGCGGCCGCGGGCGAGGCCGCCGAAGCAGACGACGGCGAGGCCGCCGAGCCCGGCCAGCGCCGCCCACTGCCAGGGGAGCGGGTGCGCGGGGGGCAGCGGCCGGGCGCGCCACAGCAGGGCGGCGGCGCTGCCCAGGGCGGCCGTCCCGGTGAGGACGGCGAGCCAGCCGGGGGCGGCGGGGCCGGGGCGTTCGACCAGGCCGGCGTCGGCGGGCGGGTGGCGGCGCGGGAGAGCGTCGGCGTCGGCGAGGGGGTGGCCGGAGGCGGGTTCCGACCGGAAGAGGTCGTCCATGGCGATGCCGGCGATGCCGTTCGAGTGTCGCCGCACGCGGACGGGCAGGGCCCGTGGGGGTTGCTCGGTCATGAGGCCCTTCCGGCCGCACGGGAGGTGACGGCACGTCGGATGATCTTCGTCCTCCATCGTCACAGCGGCGTATGTCCGAATTGCCGCGACAAAGGTCCCGAATGCCTGGGACGAAGGTCCCTCGGCCAGAGCTTCACGGACGGACGGGGAGCCGTTGTCAGTGGCAGCCCCTACCGTTCGGATCATGACGACGACGACCTATCTGGAGCTGTCGCAGGACGGCGGCGGTGCCCACAAGTTCTACGAAGTGACCGTCGACGGCCTGGAGGTGTCGGTCCGCTACGGCCGGATCGGCGCGTCCGGCCAGACCCAGCGCTCCACCTTCGCCACCGCCGACAAGGCCCGGGCCGCCGCGGCCAAGAAGATCGGCGAGAAGGTCCGCAAGGGATACGCCCCCGCCGTCCCCGGTCAGCGCGCCGCCCGTGCCGTCACCCGCCGGGAGGTCGGCTCGGCGCCCTCCACGGCCCGCGCCGTCGCGCCCGTCCTCTGGCGCTTCCGGACCGGATCCGCCGCCTTCGGCATCCACGTCGACGAGGAGCGGATCTGGGTCGGCAATCAGGCGGGGGACGTCTTCACGCTGGACCACGGCGGTGAGGTGCTGGCCCGCTTCGGCCTGCCCGACGGCGTGAAGTGCCTGGTCGCCGACGACTTCTGGATCTACGCGGGCTGCGACGACGGCAAGGTCTACGACCTCTCCTCCAAGCTGCCCTTCGCCGCCTACGAGATCGGCGCCGACGTCGACATCTTCTGGCTCGACATCCACGAGGGCGTCCTCGACGTCGCCGACCGCTCGGGCCGGCTCACCGTCATCGACCACGAGGACGAGCACCAGTGGTCCCGCTCCGGCCGCGGCGAGTTCGCCTGGATGGTCCGGGCGGACAGCCGTGCCGTCTACTACGGCGACACCAGCGGCGTCACCGCCTACGCGGCGGACGGCACCGGTGAGCTGTGGCGGACCGCCACCGACGGCGCGGTCCTCTTCGGCTGGCAGGAGACCGGCTCCGTCTACGCGGGCACCGGCCACCGCAAGGTGCAGCGGCTCGCCAAGGCCGACGGCCGCGTCGAGGCCGTCTACGCCTGCGACGCGAGCGTGTACTCCTGCGCCACCTCGCCCGGCGGCCGGTTCGTCTTCGCCGGCGACTCGGCCTCCTCCGTCTACTGCTTCGCCGAGGACGGCACCCGGCTGTGGAAGCTCTCCACCGGCGGCGGCTCCGCGCTCTCCATGCAGTACCGCGACGAGCGGCTCTACCTGGTGACCACCGACGGCTCGCTCGTCTGCGTGGACGCGAGCGAGGCGGCGATCGCCGCCGCCCAGCAGGGCAGCGTCCCCGTCGTACGGGACGTCAAGCTGGCGGCCGCGCTGCCCACCTACACCCCGGCGACCACCGCCTCCGCCGTCGCCACCGTCGTCTCCGTGAGCGAGGCGCCGAGCGGCTCGATCGTCGTCGAGTGCGTCCGCGAGGGCGGCCGGAGCCGCGTCCGGGTGGTCAGCCACGGCTACGAGCCGTCGTGGAACGTGCAGTTCCCGCGCGCCATCCGCGAGCCCGGCGCCCGGTACGTCGTCGAGGCGCTGCATCCGGCGGCCGGCGGCTTCTACCGGGTGCGCGGCGAGATCCGGCGGCTGCTGTGAGCCCGGACCCGGGCGGGAAGGGCGCCTTCGAGGCGGCGACGGGCGACGGGCCGCCGTTCGCCGGCGACCCCGAGCAGCGCTCCCGCGAGGTCAGGTCCGCGCTCGACGGACTCCGTCAGATCCGGCGCCTGACCGCGGGCCGGGACGGCGCCGGGGGAGCCGTCCCCGCCGAGTGGGAGCGGCGGCAGCCGGTACGGGCCGTGGCGCTGGCCCTGGAGGCCGGCGGGCTCGTGCCGTCGGCGGTGGACGGCGGCGGGGCCAGGACGGCGGCCGGCTACCGGGTGAGGGCGGGGGAGCGGCCGGCCACCGCCGTCGTCGAGTGGCTGGGGCCGCCGGGCTCCGGCGCCGCGGGGCAGGAGGCCGGCGCCCTGACGGAGTGCGCCGAGGCCCTCGCCCGGCTCGGCTGGGAGGCCCTCCTCTACAAGGGCCCGCGCGGCCGCCGCTTCCTGGAGGTGGAACCGGCCGCGACGGCCCCCGGCCCGGCCCCGTCCTGAGCGGACGGGCACCGGGCCGGGAAGGGGGACGCGCTCGGGGGCGCGGCGCGTCAGGCGATCGAGGCGGAGACGATCGCGGAGACGGCGATGTTGCAGGACGCGGTCACCCAGACCGCCGGGTGCGGCTCCGGGTCCACCAGCGTGGCGCCCAGCTTGCCGGGCGTCACCAGGTCCACCACGAGGAAGGCGATCGCCATCATCACCAGGCCGAGGAGGCCGAAGGCGGCGGTGGAGACCAGGCCCTTGCCGAAGTTGTCGTAGGTGGTCCAGATGGAGGTGAAGACGATCCCGCCGATGCCGAGCAGGGCGGAGCTGAGCAGGATGGCCGCGTTGCGGTTGCGGTCCTCCCATATCTGCCGGCCCAGCTTGCCGGGGGTCAGGATGTCCACCAGGACGATGCCGAGGATCAGCAGGACCACGCCGAGGGCGCCGTAGGCGGTGGCGCGGCCGAGGCCGTTGACGATGTCGGTCATGGGAAGCCGGCTCCGGAGAGTGGTGATCGCGAGCGATCGACGGTCGAGGACCGGCAAAATCTAGCGCACGGAACACGCCGGTCCGCCGCCCGCCCGGAGATCGGGCCGGCGGCGGACCGGAAGGGCCGGCGGAGAACGGACCGGACGAGCCGGACCAGCCGGGACGGATCAGGCGCCCGGCGGCAGTCGTTTGGCCCGCGAACGGATCTGGAACGCGGTGACGATCTCCGCCGCGCCGACCGCGATCAGCCAGATCCCGCCGAGCAGGGTCAGCACCGCGACCGACTCCAGCGGCGACACGATCAGCACCACCCCGGCGACGGCGCTCACGATCCCGAGGAAGACCTGCCAGCCGCGGGCCGGCATCGCCGGGTCGGACGCCGCCGCCACCGTCTGCGTGATGCCGCGGAAGAGCCAGCCGATGCCGATCCACAGCGCGAGCAGCAGGATCGACTGCGTCGCGCCCCGGAAGCAGAACAGGCCGAGCAGGATCGACAGGGCGCCGCTGATGAAGGCCAGCACGCGCAGCGAGGTCGTGGCGTGCGTGCCGAAGGCGGCGATCAGCTGCATCACACCGCTGAAGAGCAGGTACAGGCCGAAGAGCACCCCGGCCGCCACCAGCGAGGCGCCCGGCCACACCAGCACGAGCACCCCGAGGACGAGCGCCACCACACCGGCGAGCAGCAGGGCCTGCCAGGCCGCGCCGGCGAGCATCGCCAGCGGCCCCTGCGGCAGATCGTTCCCGCTGCGGCCGCCGTGCGGCCGTTCATGCGTCTGCGTCATGGCAACCCCTTTCTCACGCGCCGGCCGAGCGCGCGAACGCCTCGGCGTAGGAGCGGAGGAAGAGCGCCTCCGCCAGCGCCATCCGCTCGATCTCCGTCGGGTCGACGCTCTCGTTCGGGGCGTGGATGAGGCAGCCCGGCTCCTCCACGCCGATCAGCGCGATCTCCGCCGACGGGAAGCGGTCCGCCAGCACGTTGCACAGCGGGATCGAACCGCCCTGCCCCGACTGCACCATGGCCTTCCCGTACGCCTCGCGCAGCGCCGTGCCGAGCGCCGTGTAGGCGGGTCCGTCGGTGCGGGCCCGGAACGGCTGTCCGGTGCCCTCCGCCTCGACCTCGACCCGCGCGCCCCAGGGCGCCGCCGCCACCAGGTGGTCCGTGAGCGCCTTGCGGGCCTCCTCGGCGTCGGCCCCCGGCGGGACCCGCAGGCTGACCCGGGCCCGCACCTTCGCCTGCACGGCGGCGGAGGAGCCGACCACCGGCGGGCAGTCGATGCCGAGGACGGTGACCGCGGGCCGTGCCCACAGCTCGTCGGCGACCGCCCCGGTGCCCACCAGCTGCACCCCGTCCAGGACCCCGGCGTCGGCGCGGAACTGCTCGGCCGGATAGGACACGCCGTCCCACAGCCCGTCGCCCGCCAGCCCGTGGATCGCCGTGTTGCCGTGCTCGTCGCGCAGGCTGTCGAGCATCCGCACGAGCGCGGCCAGCGCGTCCGGCGCGGGTCCGCCGAACATGCCCGAGTGCATCTCGCCCTTGAGCGTGGAGACCGTCACCACCACGTTGGCCAGCCCGCGCAGCGAGGTCGTCGTGGTGGGAAGCCCGAGCGCGAAGTTGCCGGTGTCGCAGATCAACAGGGCGTCCGCGTCGAAGAGTTCGGGCTGCAAAGGCACCAGCTGCTCCAGGCCGGCGGTGCCCTGCTCCTCCGAACCCTCCGCCACGAACTTGAGGTTGACCGGGAAGCCCGCGCCGTCCGGGCCGCCGAGCGCCCGCAGCGCGGTGAGGTGCATGGCGATGTTGCCCTTGCAGTCGGCGGCGCCGCGCCCGTACCAGCGGCCGTCGCGGGCCGTCAGTTCGAACGGCGGGGTCTCCCAGGCGGCCTCGTCGAGGGGCGGCTGCACGTCGTAGTGGCAGTAGAGGAGGACGGTCGGCGCGCCCTCCGGGCCCCGCCCGTGCCCCACCACCGCGTCCGTGCCGTCCGGCGTGGTGACCCGCCGCATGTCGCTCAACCCCGCCTCGGTGAAGGCCCGCACCAGGAAGTCCGCGGCCTCGGCGCACTCCTCGGGCGGGAACTGCCGGGGGTCGGCCACGGAGCGCATCGCGACCAGGGCGGTCAGATCCTCCTCGGCGCGCGGCATCAGGGCCCGCACGCGCTCCCGCAGCGCGGCGGTGTCGGTGGACTCGGCGGTCATGCGTACCCACTTCCCTCGGGCCGCTCCCGGACGGCCGGGACGGCGACGGCCACCCCAGTCAAGCAACACGGGGCAAACGCCGCAAAACATGACTCATGTGGAGTATCAGACGTCGTTCCGGGCGGCGGTGGACGGGGGGCGCGCCGACAGTGGAGGCGTACGCGACCCCTCCCGCACCTGGAGAACCCCATGAACCGACGCGACCTCGGGCTGCTCGTGCTGAGGGTCGGCACCGGCGCCGTGCTCGCCGCGCACGGCACCCAGAAGCTCTTCGGCTGGTTCGGCGGCGGGGGGATCGAGGGCACCGCCCAGGGGATGGCCGCCATGGGCTTCCATCCGGCCCGCGAGTCCGCCATCGCCGCCGGTCTCGGCGAGGCCGGCGGCGGCGCCCTGCTCGCCCTCGGCCTGGCCACCCCCGCCGCCGGGGCGGCCGCCGCCGGGGCGATGGCGGGCGCCGTCGCCGTGCACGCCCCGGCCGGCTTCTTCGCCCAGGCGGGCGGCTACGAGTACCCCGCCTTCCTCGGCTTCACCGCCGCCGCCATCGGCATCACCGGCGCCGGCCGCTACTCCCTGGACCACGCCACCTGCCACGTCCTCGACCGCCCCTGGGTGGTGGCCACCGCGTTCCTCGGCTCCGCGGTCGCCGCCGCGGCCGTCGTCGGCCGCCGCGCCCAGGCCAGGGCGGCCGCCGAAGCCGCCGAAGCCGGCGGCGGCGAGGGGCCGGGCGACGACCACTGAACCCCGCGCGGGGCGTTAGGCTCGCCGCAGAGGAAGGGACGGACCCCGGGCAATGAAGATCGATCTCACGGACACCAACTCCAGCGCGATCAACAAGGCGATCCTGGAAGGCCGGAGAGCCGTCGGCACCCCGGCCGTCGGCGTCGTCCTCACCCTGGTGATCGTCACCGACGAGGAGCACGCCTACGACGCGGTGAAGGCGGCCAACGACGCGTCGAAGGAGCACCCTTCGCGCACCCTCGTCGTCATCCGCCGCCGGGCGCTCTCCCCCCGCGAGCGGAACGTGACCCGGCTCGACGCCGAGGTCCGGCTCGGCACCGACGCCGGTTCGGGCGAGACGGTGCTGCTCCGCCTCCACGGCGAACTCGGCGCCCGCGCCGACTCGGTGGTGCTGCCGCTGCTGCTGCCCGACGCGCCCGTCGTCGTCTGGTGGCCGGTCGACGCCCCGGCGGTCCCCTCCAAGGACCCGCTCGGCGCCCTCGCCCAGCGGCGGATCACCGACGCGTACGCGGTCGAGGACCCGCTGGGCGCGCTGGCTGCGCGGGCCGCCTCCTACGCCCCCGGCGACACCGACCTGGCCTGGACCCGGCTCACCCCCTGGCGCTCCATGCTGGCCGCCGCCCTCGACCAGGCCGGTACGGACGTCGTCTCGGCGGCGGTGGAGGCCGAGGAGGCCAACCCCAGCGCGGAGCTGCTGGCCCGCTGGTTCGAGGTCCGGCTCGGCGTCCCGGTCGACCGGATCGTCTCCGAGGGCCCGGTCGTCACCGCCGTCCGCATGGGCACCCCGAACGGCGAGGTCCGGATCGACCGCCCCGAGGGCCCGGTCGCCCGGCTCGCCATCCCCGGCCAGCCCAGCCGCGTCATGGCGCTCAAGGTCCGCTCGACCGCCGAGCTGATCGCCGAGGAGCTGCGCCACCTCGACCCCGACGACGCCTACGCGGCGGCCCTGGAGGGCCGTTCCTCCTGAGCCGCCGCGCCCGGCCGCGGCCCGCCGGATGCCGGAGCGCCACCCGCCCGGCGGGGGCGGGTGGCGCCGTCGTGGAGGGCGGTCGGGGTCAGACCCGCTGCCAGAGCGCCGGGACGTTCGGCGGCTCCCAGCCGGCCTGCGCCTGGTGGCCCTGGAGGCAGCGGTAGGTGGAACCGCCGTAGGTGACCGTGGCGCCGGCCGCGTACACCGTGCCCGCCTTCCACGTGCCGCCCGGCTCCGGCTCGCCGGGGCCGGGGCCCGGGTCGGTGCCGGTGGTCTTCAGGGTCAGGCCGTAGTTCGACAGGATCGGGTTCAGCGGCTGGAAGTACGTGGTGCCGCCACTGGAGCAGTTGCCGGAACCGCCCGAGGTGACGCCCTGCGCCTGGCTGCCGGAGATGTACGAGCCGCCCGAGTCGCCGGGCTCGGCGCACACCGTCGTCCGGGTCACGCCGGAGATCGTGCCCTCCGGGTACGTCACGCTCGTGTTGTGCTGCTGGATGGTGCCGCAGTGCCAGCCGGTGGTCGAGCCCGAGCGGCAGACGGAGGCGCCCACGGGCTGCAGCACGGAGCCGGTCACCTGGACGTTCGCGCCGCCCGCGCCCTTCACGTACGGGGTCGCGGTCCAGCTGCTGTTGGCCGCGACCCACGCCATGTCGTTGCCGGGGAAGACCGAGGCCTGGAAGCTGCCCTGGGCGACCTGGTTGTAGCCGCTGGTGGTCTGGCCGGCCCGGCCGCAGTGCCCGGCCGTCGCGAAGCCCTGGGTGGTGCCCCGGGTCACCGGGAAGCCGACCGAGCAGCGCCCGCCGCCGCCCATGTAGTACGCGTCGCCGCCCCGGAGGTCGTACAGCGGGCGCGGTGCCTCGGCGCTCCGCTCCACCCGCACCAGCTCCCGCGACACCCCGGTGGCCGCCGCGAGGCGCGCCCCGGCGCCGGGCCGGACCTCCTCGACGACCAGCGCGTTGGCGCGCACGTCCACGTACCGCACCGGCGCGTCGGCGTCCGCGGCCCGGTCGAGGGCGGCCTTCGCCCGCTCCAGCGACGACAGGTCGTGCCGGACGAGCCGGGCCGTCGCCCCGGCCGCCCGGATCGCGTCGAGGTCGGCGGCGCGCGTGGTGGCCACGGTCAGGGAGCCGGACTCGGCCCCCTCGACCCACGCCCCGGCGAAGGAGTCGCCGATCCGGTCGCGGAGCCGTGCGGCCGCGGCGCCCGCCTCGGCCTCGTTGACGAGCCGGCGCTCGGCCTGGGCCCGGGTCAGGCCCAGGTCGCGGCCCATCGCGGCGAGCAGCTCGGGCGGCGCCTCGGCGGCGCCGAGCGCCCGCGCGGCGCTCTGCGCGCCGGGCGCGGTCCCGGGGGAGGGCTGCGCGGCGGTGGCGGACCCGGCCTGAAGCCCGGCCAGCACCATTCCGGCGGCGGCCAGCGCGGTACACGCCGCACGGGCGTGTCGTCGGAGCATGGGGAGTCTCCTCGGTTCTCGGTGGGGGATCTGCCGAGAACCGTAGGAACCACCCCGGCGCCCCGGGCACCCTCCGCTCCGCCCCCTCCCCGGTGTTATGGCCCGGGGGACCGCAGGCGCCGGCCCGTCGGCGTCAGGTCCCCGCCGCCTCCGTGCGGCTCGCGCTGCGGGTCAGGGCCTCCGCGTGGGCCTCGCGGGTGTGGGCGAGGACGGCGGCGGCGCGGGCGGCGGCGCGGCCCTCGGGGTGCCAGCCGAGGAGGTGGCGCCAGACGAGGGGGGCGCCGGTGAGGGGGCGGGTGACGATGCCGGGGGTGGCGGGGAAGGTCGCCCGGCAGAGACCCACGGCGCGGCCCACCTGGACCAGGTGGACGCAGGAGGCGGTGTCCGTCTCGTACACCCGGGCCGGGGTGAAGCCGGCCCGCACGCACGCGGCGGCGAAGCAGTCGCCGAAGCAGCCGTCGCCGGGCACGTCCGTCCAGTCCGCGGCGGCCAGTTCGGCGAGGGCGACCTGCGGGCGGGCGGCGAAGGGATGACCGGTGGCCAGCATGACGTACACGGGGTCGCGGGCCACTTCCGTCCAGGCCAGCCGTCCCGCCTCCGGCGGGGAGCTCTCCCCGCAGACCCCGACGAGCGCGAAGTCGAGCCGCCCGGCGGCCACCGCGCGCGCGACCTCCCGCTCCGACCAGGAGGTGTACGTGGTCACCTGCGCGTCCGGCTCCGCCCGCGCGAGCCGGTCCACCAGGCCGCCGAGCAGCGGGCCGTGGGTGCCGCCGAGCCGGTGCCCGGCGGCGCCGTCGCGGGCGAACCGCACGGCCTCCTCCTGGAGTTCGCAGACGGCGGGCAGCACCACCCGCGCCCGGTCGAGGACCAGATCGCCGAGTGCGGTGGCCCGCACGCCGTCCCGGCCGCGCACGAACAGGGCGCCGCCCAGGGCCCGTTCGATCCGTTTGAGCTGGGCGCTCAGCGCGGGCTGCGCCAGTCCGAGGGCGGTCGCCGCGCGCGTGAGGCTGCCGGCCTCGGCGATCGCCCGGACCGTCTTCAGATGCCGCAACTCCAAGTCCATGCGGTCAGCTTGACGCCCCTCGCATGACAGGTCCAGACCAAGGGGGAGGGTATTCGCCTATCGGGCGCCGAGGCGCTCCGGCAGCCAGGCCAGCTGCGCCGCCTGCTGGAACGCGCCGCCGCCCTCGTGGTCGTTGAAGTCGTAGACCTCGATCGCCTTGTCCTCGTGCCCGTACGCGTTGAACGCCGCGAACACCGTCGACGGCGGGCACGTCAGGTCCTCCAGAGCGGTGGAGAACAGCGCCGGAGCCGTCGCGCGGGCCGCGAAGTGTACCCCGTCGAAGTAGGCGAGGGTCTCCCGCACCCGCTCCGTCCGACCCCGGTGCGTCTTCAGGTAGTTGCCGATCTCCCGGTACGGCGTCCGGTCCGTGACCGTCGTCGCGCGCGGGAAGTCGCACAGGAACGGCACGTCGGGCGCCACCGCCGCCAGGTCCGGCACGAGCCCCGACACGGCGACGGTGATGCCGCCGCCCTGGCTGACCCCGGTCACCGCGGTGCGCGCCGCGTCCACCAGCGGATGCGACCTGGCCGCCTCCACCGCGCGCACCGCGTCCGTGTACACCCGCCGGTAGTAGTACGTCTCCGGGTCCTCGACGCCCCGCGTCATGAACCCGGGGAAGGCGGGCGCGCTGCCCACCGGGTCCGCGGTGTCGCCCGGCGCCCACCCGCTGCCCTGGCCACGGGTGTCCATCACGAAGTGCGCGAACCCGGCCGAGGCCCACAGCAGATGGCTGTGCGCGAGCCCGCGCCCACCGCCGTACCCGATGAACTCCACGACGGCCGGCAGCGGTCCGGTCGTCCCCGCGGGGATCACGAACCAGCCCTTGACCGGCTGCCCGTCGAAGCCGGAGTACGTCACGTCGTATGTCTCCACCGTCGCGAGACCCGTCGCCACCCGCTCGAACCGGGCGTCGAGCCCGTGCTTCCGCGCCTCGCCGAGCGTCTCGGCCCAGAAGGCGTCGAAGTCCGCCGGCTCGACGGACGCGCTGCGGTACTCGCGGAGCTGATCGAGGGGCAGGTCGAAGAGGGTCATGAACACCACCTGGTCGGTCGTCACGTTCGAAATGTCGACCGGTCGGACCCGGCCCGACCCACCCTAACGTGCACATACGTCAGACCGATCCTCGATCTTCTGTCCAGACCCGAGCGAGCCTTGTTTCCCCCAGGCGCCTCCTGGAGTCAAGGTGGGGGCCGACAGCGACGAACGGAGGGGTGTGGTGATTGTCGGAGTCCTCAAGGAGGCCCGGGACGGCGAGCGGCGGGTGGCCGCGACGCCCGTCACCGTCGAGAAGATCCGCGGGTTGGGATACGAGGTCGTCGTCGACCCGGGCGCGGGCGCCGCGGCGGGATTCGCCGACGCCGCGTACGAGGAGGCCGGCGCGAGCGTCGGCAAGGCGATCGAGGCGGACATCGTCCTGGGGGTGAACGCCCCGCCGCCCGAACGGCTCGACCGGGCGCGCCCCGGGACCACCGTCATCGCCCTGTTCGCCCCCGCGGTCGACCCGACGACGGTCGAGGACCTGGCCCGGCGCCCCCTCACCGTCCTGTCCATGGACGCGGTGCCCCGCATCAGCCGGGCCCAGTCCCTGGACGTCCTGTCGTCAATGGCCAACATCGCCGGCTACCGCGCCGTCGTCGAGGCGGCCCACGAGTTCGGCCGCTTCTTCACCGGCCAGGTGACCGCCGCGGGCAAGGTGCCGCCGGCCCGGGTCCTCGTCGCCGGCGCGGGTGTCGCCGGTCTGGCCGCCATCGGCACCGCGGGCTCGCTCGGCGCGATCGTCCGCGCCACCGACCCGCGCCCCGAAGTCGCCGACCAGGTCCGCTCGATGGGCGGCGAGTACCTGTCCATCGAGTCGGCCGAGGCGGAGGTCTCGGCGACCGGCTACGCCAAGGAGATGGGCGACGACTACAAGGCCCGCGAGGCCGCCCTGTACGCCGCCCAGGCCCGCGAGGCCGACATCGTCATCACCACCGCGCTGATCCCGGGCCGCCCCGCGCCCCGGCTCATCACCGCGGAGATGGTCGCCACGATGAAGCCCGGCTCGGTCATCGTCGACATGGCCGCCTCCAACGGCGGCAACGTCGAGGGCTCCGTCGCCGGCAAGCGCGTCGTCACCGACAACGGCGTCACCATCCTCGGCTACACCGACCTCGCCGGCCGTCTGCCCGCCCAGGCCTCCCAGCTCTACGGCACCAACCTGCTCAACCTCCTGAAGCTGATGACGCCCGGCAAGGACGGCGAGCTCGTCCTCGACTGGGACGACCAGGTGCAGCGCTCCGTCACCATCGTGCGCGACGGCGAGACCACCTGGCCGCCACCGCCGGTCCAGGTCTCGGCAGCCCCCGCGGCAGCCGCCGCCGCCGCGCCGGCCCCCGTCTCGCCGGTGAAGACCCCGATGAGCCCCGGACGCCGCTTCACGGCCGTCGCCGTCTCGGCCCTCGCGCTCTTCCTCGTGGTCGGCTTCGCCCCCGCCGCTCTGCTGTCGCACGTGACCGTCTTCGTGCTGGCGATCGTGATCGGCTACTACGTGATCGGGCACGTCCACCACGCCCTGCACACCCCGCTGATGTCCGTCACGAACGCGATCTCCGGGATCATCGTCGTCGGCGCGCTGCTCCAGATCGGACACGGCGGCACCGTCGTCACCGTGCTTTCCGCCGCAGCCATCCTGCTGGCGAGCATCAACGTCTTCGGCGGCTTCGCGGTGACGCGTCGCATGCTCGGAATGTTCAACAGGAGCTGACCATGTCCGCCACACACGCCGCGCAGGCGGCCTACCTCATCGCCGCCGTCCTCTTCATCCTGGCCCTCGCCGGACTCTCCAAGCACGAGTCCGCGCGGCTCGGCAACGCCTTCGGCATGCTCGGCATGGGCGTCGCCCTCGTCGCCACCGTCGTGCTCGCCGCCGACCGGGGCATCGCCGCCGGCGCCGCCGGGCTCCTCGCCGTCGCCATGGCCGCCGGCGCGCTGATCGGCATCTGGCGCGCCCGCGGCGTCGAGATGACCGGCATGCCCGAACTCATCGCCCTGCTGCACTCCTTCGTCGGCCTCGCCGCCGTCCTCGTCGGCTGGAACGGCTACCTGGAGGTGGAGCACCACCCGGGCGGCTCCGAGGCCGCCGCCCTCGACGCGCTCGGCACCCTCGGCATCCACCACGCCGAGGTCCTCATCGGCGTCTTCATCGGTGCCGTCACCTTCACCGGCTCCGTCGTCGCCTACCTCAAGCTCGCGGCCCGCATCAACTCCAAGCCGCTCGTGCTCCCCGGCAAGAACGCACTCAACCTCGGCGCGCTCGCCGTCTTCCTCGTCCTCACCATCCTCTTCACCATCGAGCCCAACCTCTGGCTGCTCGTCGCCGCCACCGCCGTGGCCCTGGCCCTCGGCTGGCACCTCGTCGCCTCCATCGGCGGCGGCGACATGCCGGTCGTCGTCTCGATGCTCAACAGCTACTCCGGCTGGGCCGCCGCCGCCTCCGGCTTCCTGCTCGGCAACGACCTGCTGATCGTCACCGGCGCCCTCGTCGGCTCCTCCGGTGCCTACCTCAGCTACATCATGTGCAAGGCGATGAACCGGTCGTTCCTCTCCGTGATCGCCGGCGGCTTCGGCATCGAGGCCCCGTCGAGCTCGGACGTCGACTACGGCGAGCACCAGGAGATCACCGCCCAGGGCGCCGCCGAGGCCCTCGCCGCCGCCCGCTCCGTCGTCATCACCCCCGGCTACGGCATGGCCGTCGCCCAGGCCCAGTACCCGGTCGCGGAGCTCGCGTCCAAGCTGCGCGCCCGGGGCGTCGAGGTCCGCTTCGGCATCCACCCCGTCGCCGGCCGGCTCCCCGGCCACATGAACGTCCTGCTGGCCGAGGCCAAGGTCCCGTACGACGTCGTCCTGGAGATGGACGAGATCAACGACGACTTCTCCGACACCGACGTCGTCCTCGTCATCGGCGCCAACGACACGGTCAACCCGGCGGGCGCGGAGGACCCCTCCAGCCCCATCGCCGGCATGCCCGTCCTCACCGTCTGGGAGGCCGGCCAGGTCATCGTCTTCAAGCGCTCGATGGCCTCCGGCTACGCGGGCGTCCAGAACCCGCTGTTCTTCCGCGAGAACACCGCCATGCTCTTCGGCGACGCCAAGGACCGGGTGGAGGCCATCGTCAGCGCGCTCTGACCACGGCCGTACCCCCCGCCGCCGCCCGCTCGTCAGCGGGCGGCGGTATCGTCGTCGGCGGCCGAGGGGACGGCGAGGGGGAGGGCGACCGGATGGGTGGCGGAGCGGGCGACGGAACGCGCGTGCGGACGGACGTGCGGACGGTGGGCCCCGCGTGGGCCGAGGAAGGACTCGGATACGGAAGCCCCAAGTTCCCGCTGTCCGTCGAAGGACCCGTCTGGCGGCTGGTGGACCGGCTCGTGCCCGGAGTCTCCAGCGTCACCAAGTACGCCCGCTACTACACCCTCTACGCCGCCGTCGCCGCCGAGTCCGAGCGGCGCGGACTCGGCGCCGACGAGTGCCGCACCCTGCTGCGCCGCGCGGAGGCGCTCCTCGCCGCCGCCCAGATCGTTCGCACGCCCGGAGCCATCCCCGCCGGACTCTTCCCCCACGGCCACGACCGCGTCCAGCCGGCCCTCGCCGACGGCGGCCTCGACCTGGACCGGGCGGCGCGGGACTACTCGCCCCGCGCCTGGGGCTTCTGGTCCCAGTACACCGCACCGGCCCAGATCCTCGGCGTCGTCACGGCCGGCCGGGACGGGCTCCGGCCCGGGCGGCACGCCTGCCCCGCCGAGGTCCGCGCGCTCTTCGAGCCCCTGCTCGCCGTCGCCGGCGCGGGGCGGGCCGAGGCACGCCCCGCCGAACTCGCCGAGGCCGGGGCCGCCGCGCTCGGCGCACCCTGCGAGGCCGAACGGGACTGGCTCGCAGGCCTGCTGACCGCCACCGCCGGAGGGACGCACCGGCCGGACGCCTGGCGGGCCACCGACCGGACCCGGCGGGCCACGCTGCGGGTGCTCGCCCGGTCCCTCGCCCTGCACGGCGGGGACTCGTACACCGGCGCCCTGCGCGAGACCGTCGCCTTCGGCCCGCTCCTCGCCGAGGACCCCGTCCTCTCCGCGATACCCGAGGCCGCCCGCTGGCGGGGACTGCTGCTGCGCCACTACTCCGTCTCCGCCTGGCGCCGCCTCTGGGCCGACCTCGTGGCCGAAGTCGGCGCCGAGGACGAGCCGGACGGCGGACGGGACCGCTCGGCCGCCGACCTGCGCGCCTGGCTCTGCGACCACCTGCCCGACGGCACCGTCGACAGGGAACTCGCCGCCCTCGGCCCCGTCCACGACGGCTCCGGACACCCCCTCCCCGTCGAGCGGCGGCTCATGGCCGACCGGGACCGGCCGGCGCCGTGGCGGGACGTCCTCGTCCTCCTCACCGGCGGCCTCCGCGCCCACCGGGCCGAGGACGGCACGCACCCCGCCGACCCGCTCGCCGCCCACGCCCGGCGCGCCTTCCTCGGCGACCGCCAGGAGTTCCTCGACCCCCGGTGGATGGCCGGCCTGCTGCGCGAGTACGGCCACCGGCCCGTGCGCGACCTGGGCGCCCGCCTCGTCGACGACATGCTGGCCCAGTCCCGGCGGGTCGCGCTCCGCAAACTCCGCCACGACCCCCGGACCGGCCGCCACCGGGTCTTCTCCCGCCTGCACCTGCGCAACGACCGCTACGTCAGGCTCGGCGAGGAGTCGAGCGCGGAGATCGGCATCCGCGTCCACCAGCTCGCCTCGGTCGCCCGGCAGCTCGGCCTCTTCGCCGCCGACCCCGCCCGGGGCGGCGCCCCGACCCTGACGGACCACGCACGCACGAGCCTGGACGTGACGCCATGACCACAGCGGTACACACCGGATTCGCCTCGCCCGTCTCCCTCCTGTGGGACTGGGAGCAACAGGGCAAGGGGCCCCTGCGGGAGTTCCTCGTCCTCGGCTACACCACCGACCTCCCCTTCCTCGAAGCCGTCGCCGTGCCGAGGGCCCGCGCCCTCGGCGCCCGCGTCGCGGTCCTCGGCGACGCCGGACACGCCCTGCACGAGGCCGTCGACGTCCGCCTCGCCGGACGCGGCTACCTCCACGGCGTCGCCACCTGCGACGGCGCCTTCCACCCCAAACTCGCCCTGCTCCTCGGCGACGACGCCTGCCGCGTCGCCATCGGCTCCGGCAACCCCACCCAGTCCGGCTGGGGCACCAACGACGAACTGTGGACCGTCGTCAGCACCGACGACGGCGCCAGCCACCCGCTCCTCGCCGACCTCGCCGACTGGCTGCAGGAGTTGCCGGACGCGGTCGCCATGACCCCGTGGTGGGCGGACCACCTGCGCCACCTCGCCGAGCTCCTGACCGTCCTGCACTGCGAGGCCCCGCCCGCCGACACCGAAGGGCCCCAGGTAGAGCTGGCGCACAACCTCCACACGCCCCTGCTCGGCCGGCTCCCCGAAGGACCGGTGGACGAACTCCGGCTGTACGCACCCTTCGTGGACCCCTCGGGCGAGCTGCTGCGCCTCCTGCGCGAGCGGCTGACCCCCGGCGAGATCACCCTCGGCATCCAGCCCCGCTGGACCAGCTACGACTCCGCCGGCGTGCGCAAGGCCTTCGACGGGCACCCCGCCGCCCGGGTGCGCGAGCTCGCCGAGACCCGGACGCGCCACGGCAAGCTCGTCGAATGGCGCGTCGGCGACACCTGGCACGCCCTCACCGGCAGCCCCAACCTGACCCGGGCGGCCCTCGCCCGCGCGGTGGTCGTCGCCCTCGGCGATCCGGCGGAGACCCGCCCCCGCAACTGCGAACTCGCCGTCATCGCCCACGACACCGCCCCGCTGCTCCCCGACGAGGGCACCGTCCGGCCCGTCCCGGAACTCACCGGATCCACCGTGGCGCCCCGGGACGCGACCGACGCGCCCCCGGCGCTCGTCCTCCTCGGCGTCCGCGAGCACGGCCTCCTCCTGGAGGCCGTCCTCGGCCGCCGCCCCGCCGGCGTCGAGGTCACCGTCGAGATCTCCACGGACGGCGGCGCGCCCGGCTCGTGGCAGCCGGTCGGCCCGATCCCGGCCGACCGGAACACCGGCACCTTCCCGTGGACCGCCGCCCCCGGAGCGGCCGTACGGGCGAGCTGCCGACTGGCCGACGGGACGTACGCCGAATCCGCCGCGGCCTTCCTCTACGACGCCGAAGGCTGCGCACCGCGCGGCGCGGCCGACGCCGTGCCCCGCCTCTCCGGCGGCTACGCGGTCGACGACCTGTTCCAGGACCCGGCCGCCGCGCGCCGCTTCGAGCAGGACATCGCCCGGCTGCGCGAACTCGTCGTCACGGACGCGGCGACGGGCCCCGGGACACCGGGCACGCCGGGGTCCGGCACGGCCGCCCCGACGGTGGCCGAGTGCGTCCGGACGCTGGGACCGGAGCTCACCGAGGTGGCCTACGGCCCGCTCGCGGCGGACCTCCCCGAACTGCCGCGGATTCCCGCACCGCGCCGCTGGCAGCTCTCGGAGTACGTCACGACGGACGAGGACGAGGAGTTCGAGGGGGAGGGAGACGCGGGGGAGTACGGGGCCGAGGAGACCGCCCCCGAGGCCGGGCAGGGGCCGCTGCCCGACAGCGCCCGCGAGCAGGCCCGCGCCTGGATGGCCCGACTGGCCCGGCGACTCGCGTCCGAGGCGTCCGAGGCGTCCGAGGCGTCCGAGGCATCGGAGGAACCGGATCGTCCTTGGTCACCGCCGACGACCCTGCTGGTCACCGCCCTGCACCTCCAGCTGCTCGCCGCCGGCGCCTGGGACGAGGACGACTACGCCTGGCGCACCGTCACCGCGGACCTCCTCCATGCCCTGGGCGCGGCGGACGAGGACCCGCCCGGGCCGCAGCGGCAGCGGCTCGACGCGCTGATCGCCGTCTGCGTGTCCCTCCTCGGGCTGCACGGAGAGTTCGAGGGCCCGGAGGCCGAGCCGGTCGCGGCGGAGGCCTGGCGCACCGGCCGGGGCGCGGTCGCCCGCGCCGAGCCGGAGCACGCGGCGGACCTCTACCTCCCGGCGGGCCGCCGGGGCGCCCCGGTGGCGACCGGGACCGACGTGGAGGCCCTCGGCAAGCGGGCCCGCGCCGTGCCGGACCCGATGACCGAGGCGCTGCGCGAGCTCGCCGCCGCCCACCTGGGCGCGCGCCGCGAGTCCGGAGTCTGGGAGCTCACGGGCGAGTTCAGCAACCCGCAGGCGGCGTGCGCGAAGGCGGTCACGGTCCTGGCCGGCCTGCCCGGTGACCTGTGGCCGGGGCCCGTACTGGTCCGCGCGCACGGCCGGGGCACCGGCGTCCCCTGCTTCATGGCCTGGAGCCGGCCGCTCCTCGTCCGACGCCGGGGCAGGGTGTGGAGCAGTTTCCGGATCCTCGCTCCGGCGACGCCGCACGCCACCTTCCAGAACGGCGCGCCCCGCCCCACGGCGCAGGGCGCCCAGGCCGAGCGCGACCTCGGCGACCTCCTGGCGGCGGCCGGCCTGGACCCCGTCGCCGTCTTCGTCCACCTCCAGAGCTGACCGGGCGACCTCAGGACGCGCCGTCGGCGGTCCCCTCCGCTTCGTGGAGGGTGATGGCCCCGGAGGGGCAGACGCCGACGGCCATGCGGGCGGCCGCCTGGTGTGCGGTGGGCGGCTCGTCGTGCAGGAGGAGGACGAGGCCTTCCTCGGGGTCCTGGTCGAAGACCTCGGGGGCGGTCATGGCGCACATGCCGGCGCCGATGCAGCGTTCCCGGTCGGCGGTCAGCCGGGGCGCGGGCGCGGTCACTTCGCGTCCCAGGCGACCGGGAGGCTCTTCACCCCGAAGATGTCCGCGCTCTCCGGGCGCAGCACGACCTCCTCGGCCGGCACGGCGAGGCGCAGGGTGGGGAAGCGGTCGATGAGCGCGCGGAACGCCACCCGCATCTCGACGCGGGCGAGTTGCTGGCCGAGGCACTGGTGGATGCCGTGGCTGAAGGCCAGGTGTCCGGCGGCCTGCCGGCCCAGGTCGAGGGCGTGGGGGTCGGCGAAGCGCTCGGGGTCGCGGTTGGCGGTGTGGAACGACAGGACGATCGTGGTGCCGGCCTCGATGGTCTGCCCGGCCAGCTCGACGTCCTCGAGGGCCGTCCGGTGGAAGGTCTTCGCGACGCTCAGGTACCGCAGCAGCTCCTCCACGGCCCCGTCGGTGAGCGCGGGGTCGTCGCGCAGCGCCGCGAGCTGGTCCGGGTTGCGCAGCAGGGCGTAGGTGCCGAGGGACAGCATGTTCGCGGTGGTGTCGAAGCCGGCCGCCAGGAGGATCAGGCTGATGCCCTTGAGCTCCTCGTCGGTCAGGTCGCTCCCGGTGAGTTCGCTGAGGACGTCGTCGGTGGGGTGCGCGCGCTTGGCGGCCACCAGCCGGGCGAGGTACTCCTGCGTCGCGGTGTACGCGGCGATCAGCTCCTCGTCGCTCACCTCGCCGCCCATGAACGCGTCGATCTGCTCCTGGAACGACGCGCGGTCCTCGTACGGGACGCCCAGGATCTCGCAGATGACGATGGTGGGGATGGGCTTGGCGAACGCGGTCACCAGGTCCGCCGACGTGCCGCCCGCCTCCATGGCGTCCAGGCACTCGGCGGTGATCTGCTCGATCCGCTCGGTGAGCAGCCGCATCCGCCGCACGGTGAACTTGCCCACCAGGGGCTTGCGGTAGCGGCTGTGCTCGGGGTCGTCCATGAGGAGGAACTCGCCGGGCGGCGCGGGCGGGAGCTCGAAGTCGACCACGTTCATGAGGTCCTTGCGCGAGCTGAACCGGGGGTCGGCCAGGACCGAACGCGCCAGGTCGTATCCGGTGACCAGCCAGCCGGGCTTTCCGCCGGGGTGGGTGTAGCGGCTGAGGGGTCCGTGCCGGCGGGCGTCGAGCAGCTCGGCGGGCGGGTCGAAGGGGCAGCCGGTCCGGCGCTCCGAGGGCAGTGCCGTGACGGTGTGGACGGACTCGCTCATGATCACTCCGCATCTCGCGCTGGGGCACGTTTGACGATGATCGAACGCTACGTTGCGTTCATGAAATCGTCAATCATGGATGCGGATATATGCAGGTGAGAGCCTGGAAATTGATGCAATGATGCGAGTTCGAACGCAACGAAGCGTTGCAATGATGAGTAGTGGGGAAGCGGTCGGGCGCCGACGCCGGGGCCGCGAGCCCGTGAACCCGGCGTCGGCGCTCCGCTCGGGACCGCCGCGCGTCCTACACGTGCGGCAGTGCGAAGTTGTACCCCTGAGCGCTGTGCGCCCCGCCGCTCGCGCAGGCCCCGTCCGTCGGGTAGCCCCAGAAGAACATGGAGTAGCACTTCTGGCAGAAGCGCCAGTTGCGCTGCCGCGTCGGGGTCTCGGGGACGTCGTGCGGGAGGACGAAGTTGTAGCCCTGGGCGCTGTGCGCGCCGCCGCTCGGGCAGACGCCGTCGGTCGGGTAGCCCCAGAAGAACATGGAGTAGCACTTCTGGCAGAAGCGCCAGTTCGCCTGCGCGGTGGAGGTCTCGGGGACCCCGTAGGGCAGGACGAAGTTGTAGCCCTGGGCGCTGTGCGCGCCGCCGGCCGGGCAGACGCCGTCGGTCGGGTAGCCCCAGAAGAACATGGAGTAGCACTTCTGGCAGAAGCGCCAGTTGCTCTGCTCCGCCTGTGCGCCCTGGGGCGCGGCGGACGCGGCCGAGGTCCCCGCGAGCGTCGCCGCGGTGGCGACCGAGAGGATCCCGGCGCCGACTCCGGCAGCCCGGCCGAGGAAGGAGCGCCGGGAGGACGCGACGGAGTGGGACGGGGTGCCGGTGGGTGTCGAGGAGCCGTGCGGAGAACCGTTCGGAAGGCCCATGGTCATCCCTCTGTAGTGGCGGACGGTGTGCGACGGCGGCGGGAGCCCGCCCGCCGTGCGAGACGAAGCCTCGAACGCCTCCCGTTTGTTGCGCGCCCCTCGGAGGGCGACGAAACAATCCCGCCCAGGGGCGCCGATCCCCGCCGGACCGCCGCAAAACCGTCTTGTCGCCGCCGCCGCTCCGGCGGTTGGGTCGCAGCAGCGGCCCCGAGTGGTGCCGGGCCGACGTCGAGGGGCGGGGTGGGGATGGGGCGCCGGGAGAAGCGGCTGGATCCGTCTGACGGGCCTGTGGCCGCGTTCGCGTACGCGCTGCGGAGGCTGCGGCAGGAGGCGGGAGGCCCCGCCTACAGCACGATGGCCCGCCGTTCCGCCGCCTACTCGGTGACCACCTACTCCCGCGCGGCCGGCGGCGAGCAGCTCCCGACGCTGCCGGTGGTGCTCGCCTACGTCGCGGCCTGCGGCGGCGACCCGGCCGAGTGGGAGGCCCGCTGGCGGCAGGCGTCCGAGGACGTCGCGGCCGGCCGGTCGTCGGGGGCGGACGCCGAACCGTCCCCGTACCGCGGCCTGGCCCGCTTCGAGCCCGGGGACGGCGACCTCTTCTTCGGCCGCGACCGCCTGGTGGCCGACCTCCTGGGCCTCGCGGGCCGACACCGGCTCGTCTGCGTGTTCGGAGCGTCGGGAAGCGGCACGTCCTCGCTCCTGCGCGCCGGGCTGATCCCGCGCCTGCGCGACCCCGGGTACGCCGGGGAGCGCCCGGCCGCCGTGCGCATCCTCACCCCGGGGCGGAGCCCCTTCACCACGCACGCCCCGGCGCTCGTCGCGGCCGCCGCCGGCCCCGCCTCCGACGGGGACACCTGGCTCGTCGTCGACCAGTTCGAGGAGGTCTTCGGCCTCTGCGACGACGCGGCGGAACGCGCCGCGTTCATCGACGCGCTCGTCGCGGCCGCCGACCCGTCCCGCCGGCTCCGTGTCGTCCTGGGCGTCCGCGCGGACTTCCGCCCGCGCTGCCTGGAGCACCCCGGCCTCGCGGCCGCGATCCGGGACGCGAGCCTGCCCCTGGGCAGGATGACCCAGGCGGAGCTGCGCGAGGCGATCGGCAGACCGGCCGCCGCGCGACGGCTCGTCGTCGAGCGCGCCCTGACGGAGGCTCTCGTCGAGGAGGTCGCCGGCCGGGCCGGCGGGCTGCCGATGCTGTCGCACGCCCTTCGGGAGACCTGGCGCCGCCGCACCGGGCGCACGCTCACGCTGGAGGCGTACGAGCGGATGGGCGGCATGCGCGGCGTCCTCGCGCGGAGCGCCGAGGCCGCGTACGCCCGCCTGGACCCCGACCGGGCCGAGACCGCCCGGCAGATCATGCTCCGTCTGGTCGCCCCGGGCGCGGGCGCCGTGGACGCCCGGCGGCCCGCCACCCGCGCGGAGGTCGCCTCGATCGGCGCCGTCCCAGGCGCCGAGCGAGGCGGCGGCGACCGCGGCGGTGCGGCGCACGAGGTCCTCGAAGCACTCGTCCGGGCCCGGCTGGTCACCGTCGACGGGGACCGGGTCGAGCTCGCCCACGAAGGCCTCGTCACGGCGTGGCCCCGCCTGCGGGGCTGGATCGAACAGGACCGGGAGGCGCTCCGCGTGCACCGCTGGCTGACCGAGGCCGCCGACGCGTGGGAGGCCGTCGGCCGGGACCGGGGCGTGCGGATCTCTCCCGTACGCCTCGCCCAGCTCGGCGACCTCGCGACGGAGGCGGGCCGGGCCCGGCTCACCGCGCTGGAGGCGGACTTCATCGCCGCCGGCCTCGCCACCCACCACCGGACGATCCGCAACCGCCAGATCGTCGGCGTGGTGATCCCCCTGCTCTCCTCGCTGGCCCTGGTCTCCGGCGCCGCCGCCTGGCGCCAGCGCCGCCGGCACCACCTCCCCGCCCGGCGGTCACACGGGAGCTGACGCGGCACTACCCCAGGAACTCCCGCACGCCACGGAGCCGCGTCCGCAGCCGCCGCCGCGAGGCCGACCCGTCGAGGCGCACGTCGAGCGCACCGGGCAGGCCGCTGTCGGTGCGGAGGCCGGCGGGCAGCAGGGCGGGATCGAGCCCGTCCCGGCGCGCGACGAGCACGCCGAGCGCGTAACGGCTGACGCGGTCGGGCCCGGCCAGGTGGAAGACGCCGGAGACGTCGGAGACGGCGAGCTCCCAGAGGGCCGCCGCCAGATCCGTGACGTGGACGGGGCAGCGGACGTCGTCCGTGAACAGCGCCCCATCGCGCGTCCCGGCGGCGAGCTCATGGACGACGCGCTCGTGCGCGGAGTCGCCGTCGCCGATGATCAGTGAGGTCCGGGCGACGACGGAGTCGGGATGCAGGAGCCGTACGGCGCTCTCCGCGGCCGCCTTCGCGGCTCCGTACGGGGTGATCGGATCGGGCAGCGCCGTCTCGTCGTAGTGCACGGCTGCCCCGGAGAAGACGGCGTCGCTGGACACGTGCACCAGCCGGACACCCCGTCGCGCCGTCGCCACGGCGAGCCGGAGGGCCCCGTCGGCGGTCACGGCCCAATCGGCGCCCCCGCCGCCGGCGTTGACGACCACACGCGGAGTCACACGGTCGAGCACCGCGTCGATGCGACGGGCGTCACGCAGGTCCAGCCGATGCCACCCGCCCCCGGGATCCTCGGGCGTGCGCGAGTGGTACGTCGCGACCGCGGCGCGCCCCGAGGAGCCCGCCTGCCGCACCAGCTCGGATCCGAGGAAACCGCTGCCGCCGATGACCAACGCCGTCATGGGGCCACGGTACGGCCCCCGGGGGCCGACGCATGCATGCGGAAAGGCCGGGAAGTCGCCCGGTGGACGACCGGCACCGCGCCGCAGCGGCCCGGGCCGGAGTCCGAGGAGGTGTCGTCATGATCCCGATTCTGCTCGTACTGCTTCTGATCCTCGTGCTCTTCGGAGCCGGATTCGCCGTCGAAGTCCTGTGGTACATCGCCCTGGCCGTCCTGGTGCTCTGGGTGATCGGCTTCTTCGTGCGCGGCCCGCAGGGGCGCTGGTACCGCTGGTGACGAAGGCCGCCGTCAGCCCTCCACTCCGGTCGCGGAGTGGGCGGATCCGACCGGCTTCGACTCCGGCGAGCCGCGCCGGCGGAGGTGGACCGACAGGATCGCCATCGCGGAGACGGCGAGGAGTTCCGACTGCCGGTTCTGCAGCGAGCGGCTCCAGAAGCCGGAGGACGCGAGGTACGTGCCCCAGTCGAGCGGCGCCTGGAGCCCGCGCAGGCGCTGCCCGTCGTACGCCGCGACGCCGGCGACGGACTGGGCGAACCACGACAGGAGGAAGAACGTCGCCATGGCCAGCCCCAGGGAGCGGGAGTAGACGCCTTGACGCCAGTCCTTGGTGCCGGCCCAGCGAGGCGAGTCGGGGCGGGCGTGGTCGCCCATGTGCTGTTCGCGGTCGCTCTCGGTGCCCGTCCGTTCCAGGGGCTTCGGCTCCGATGAGCCGCGCTGGACGAGGTGGACGGTGCCGAAGACGTACAGGAAGAACTGCAGGAACTCGGACTGCCAGTTCTCGGTGACGTCGACGGCGAAGTCCGAGGACGTCAGGTAGGCGCCGAACCCTCCTGGGCCGCGGCGTCGCCCGCACCGAACCCCGCCGTGACGCGGAGCAGTCCTCCGGGGTCGGGGAGCGGGAGCAGGTCGGCGGCCTGGAAGACGTTGGTCAGGGCGGTCGCCAGAGCGGTGCGCAGACCGGGGATCCCGGCCGCGGCGCCCACGTCGGGATCGCCGGCGTGGGCGGTGATGATGGGCCGGATGAGCCCGTCGGCGTGCCAGGAGACGACGACGGCCTGGCCGTCGCGGGTGGTGGACAGACCGCTGTCCGGCCCGAACCCGGCCTCGGCGAGCAGGGTCTGGACCTGGTGGAGGAGGTCACGGGGCATGGTCGTCTCCGCTGGGAGCGACCTCGGAGGTGGTGAACCCGAGGATGTCGCCGGTGCGCGTGTGGGCGAGCAGACGGGCGACCTGGGCGCTCGCCGCGACGACCGACAGGCGGCGCTTCCCGGCTGCGGCCAGCAGGCGGGCGTGCAGCAGGGTGTTGAGCCCGGTGGAGTCGCAGAAGGAGACGTCGGACAGGTCGAGCGTGAGCGGGGCGCCGGGCCCTCCGAGGGACAGGGCGGCGGTGAGTACGGTCTCCAGCTCGTCGGCGTTGTCGAGGTCGATCTCGCCGCCCAGCCGCAAGGTCGTCCCGGATCCCGTCGGCTCCGTCCGGTGCCGCAGCCGTCCGTCGGGGCCGCCCCCGGGGGACGGGGGAGGTGGTGGGGCGGGAGAACGGTTCATGCCTCCTCCTGGGAGGGAGGGTCCGTCCTCCGAGTCTGCGCCTATGCCACATACCGGTCAATAGTTACATGAAAAGTTCTTCGCATGATCAGTCGGTGAGGGGGGAAGGATCCCGTTATGGAGGGCAATGGCGCACGCCCGGGGTGGACGTTCCTCACCAGCCACGCGCGGGTGCTGCTGGCGATCGCCCGGGACCCCGGGACCCGGCTCCGGGACGTCGCGGCGCACTGCGGGATCACCGAACGCACCGTGCAGAGCATCGTCGCCGACCTCGAAGCGGGCGGGTACCTCACCCGGAGCCGGGCCGCCGACGGCCGCCGCAACGTCTACCACATCGACCCCGCCGCGCCGTTCCGGCACCCGGCCGAGGCCGGCCACGAGATCGCCGGGCTGCTCGAACTCCTCGCTCCCCGGCCGGATGACGCGGCGCGCGACGACGAGGAGGACGCACACGCCCCGTGGGGCGGGTGACGAGCGGCGGGCGTCAGACGAGGCCGACGCCGGCGGCGGCGCGGTCGGGCACGAGGGCGAGGACCCCGTCGGTGCCGGTCAGCTCGAAGAGCCGCCGGATCTGGCCGGTGAAGGGTCCCGCGAGCACGAGCCGTCCCGGCCGGCCGTGCGCCTCCAGGAGCTCGTTGAGGAAGGACGAGTCGCCGAACGTCACACCGGACAGGTCGAGGACGATCCGCTCCGCGTCCGCCCCGTACGCGTCGTCGAGCGCCGCGCGCAGACACGGCAGGGTGTCCCGGTCGAACTCCCCGCGGACGACCAGCAGCCAGGTGTCCGGGGGAGCGGAGGGATCACGGGCGACCGTCGCGACGCCCCGGGACTTGTACGCGTGCGGGCCCGACGCCACGAATCCCTGCGGGACGCCGTCCTCGGCAAACTCTGGGCTCTTCGTCACGAGGATCGCCTGGTTCCCGCAGAGGCCGTGTCGGTACACGCTGCTCCTCCAGTATGCGCCCCGCGACCGGCGCCCCCGGCCGGCCGGCTCGGCGCGGGCCGAGGCGGAACCGTCCTCAGCCGGGCGGGCACTCGGTGTCGACGTGGGCCAGGACGGCGGCGCCCGAGGAGGGCGTGCGGCGCCGGACGGTGACGTCCCGGGCGAGAAGCGTCACCAGATCCCACCAGTACACGTACGGCCCGCGCCCGGTCGTGTCCGGCAGCGGCGCCCGGGTGCCCGTGACCAGGATGTCGAGACCGTCCGGCGCGAGCCGCAGCTCCAGCACGCACGCGCCGTCGGCGTGGGCGACGAGCTCACTGGCGATCAGCGCGGCGTCGTCCTCCGACGCCTGACTGACGACATGGCCGACGAACAGGGCCTGGTCGGCCAGCCGGTGCACCTCACGCCGGGCCCGCGCCGCGGCCCCGGGCCCGCCCGCGGCCCGGCACCGCCGCCGCAACCAGACCTCCACCCCGAGCACCTCCTCGACCGGCGTTCCCTCCTGCGCTTCCGCCCTGCCCCTGCCCCGCCCGGCGCCGCCGACGCGTCCCGTCCCGGGGAATTCCGCCGCGAGCGGTCATCTCACGCCCCGGGATCCGAGGAAGGCCGCCGCGCGTGCGCCCGCCCCGCCCGGCCGCGCAGGTCCCGGACGTACCGGTCGAAGCGCGCGGCCGCGGTGTCGCCGGGCGGTCGGCCGCGGGGAACGAACCCCGCGCGCCGCGCGACCGCGGCGGACGCGGGATTCCCCGGATCGACCTGGATCACCGCCTCCCGCGCGCCCTCGGCGGCCGCGTACCGGGACGCCAGGAGGACCGCGCGGGTGGCCAGGCCACGGCCCCTCCACGAGGGATAGAGGCCGTACGCGACGTTCACCTGGCCCGGGGCCAGGCCCTCGCCGGCGAACCGCAGGTCGACGGTGCCCGCGAGCACCCCGCCGGCGCCCGCCCGGATGCCGAAAGCCCGGAGCGGCCCGGCGGCGTCCCACTGCTCCTCGCAGTGCCGGAGGTACGCCTCCACCCCCTCCCGCGTGCCCGGACCGCCGTTGAGCCAGCGCACCAGCAGCTCGTCCTCCCCGGCGAGGTGCGCCTCCACGTCGTCCCTCCGCAACGGCGTCAGCGTGACGACCCCGTCGGACAGTTCCCCTCCACGCATCCGTCGATTCTCGGCCGTGACGATGCCCCGCGCCATCGGATTCCACGGCCGGGCCACGCGCCCCTACAGGCCGCGCAGGGCGGGCAGCAGGGTCGTCCGCGCCCAGCGGAGGAAGGGGAGTTGGTGGTCGCCGCCGATCTGGACGAGCGCCAGGTCGGTGAAGCCGGCCTCGGCGAACGGGCGGGCCGCCGCGAGGACGGCGTCCACGTCGTCTCCGCAGGGGACGCTCTCCGCCACGTCCTCCGGCCGGACGTGCGCGGTGGCCTGGGCGAAGCCGGCCGGCAGCGGAAGTTCGGCGTTGAGCCGCCAGCCGCCGAGCGCCCAGCGGAACTGTTCGTGCGCGCGTGCCCGGGCGGCGTCCGGGGCGGGGTCGTAGCAGACGGGGAGCTGGCCCACCCGGGGCTTGCCCGCGCCGCCGGCGGCGTCGAAGGCGTCGAGCAGTTCCCGCTTCGGCTCCGTGGCGATCACCAGATCGGCCCGGTGTCCGGCGAGTGCGCAGGACAGCGGGCCGGAGACGGCGATCCCGATCGGCGGCGGGGGATCGGGTACGTCCCAGAGCCTGGCGTCGTCGACCTGGAAGTGGCGGCCGTGCAGGGTCACGTACGCGCCCGAGAACAGGGCGCCGATGATCTCCGCGGCCTCGCCCAGCATGTCGAGCCGCACCCGTGCCGAGGGCCAGCCCCGGCCGACGACGTGTTCGTTGAGGTTCTCGCCCGAGCCGAGGCCGAGCCGGAACCGGCCCCCGGAGAGGAGCTGGAGCGTCGCGGCCTTCTGGGCGACCACCACGGGGTGGTAGCGGAACGTCGGGCAGGTCACGTACGTCATGAGCGGGATGCGGGAGGTGGCCTGCGCGGCCGCGCCCAGCACGCTCCACGCGTAGGGGGCGTGCCCCTGGGAGGGCAGCCACGGGAAGGAGTGGTCCGAGATCACGGAGAAGTCGAACCCGGCCCGTTCCGCCTCGACCACGTGCCCGACGAGCTCACGGGGGCCTGCCTGCTCGGTCATCATCGTGTAGCCGATGTGCATCATGTCCGGCGACTTGCCGGGCACCGGGGGTCCGAAACGGGCGCCATGGACAACTTGGACAAACGGGCGTCATGGACAGCCGGGCCGCCGGGCCCGTGCGGGCGGGAGCGGGCCCCCGGCGGAAGGGGATCGCCAGGGGCCCTGTCGTGGCCGCGGAGGGCCGTGGCCGCCGCGACGGCCGGGACCCCGTCGCGTCACGGGCTTCGCGTTCCGTCAGCCGTCGCTCCCGTCGCCTTCGAGCGCGCTGACGAGCGCCGCCGAGAAGGCGTCGAGGTCGCGGGGTCTGCGGGAGGTGATCAGGGGGTGTGGACCCGAGGTGTCGACGACGACCGCCCGGTCCGTCCACGTGCCCCCGGCGTTCTCCAGATCGGGGCGGAGCGAGGGGTACGAGGTCAGTTCCCGGCCCTCGGCGAGCCCGCTGTCGACGAGCAGCCACGGCCCGTGACAGATGGCGGCCACCGGTTTCCCGGCGTCGGCGAAGGCCGAGACCAGACGGCGTGCGTCCGGGTCCGTCCGCAGCCGGTCGGCGTTCAGCGTGCCGCCCGGCACCACGACGGCGTCGTAACCCTCCGCGGTCTCCCGCGCGAGGGTGGTGTCCGGTCGGACGTCGGCGCCCGGACGGCGGTCGGCGACCAGGGTCCGCACGGGTGCGTCCTTCTGCGCGGCGACCAGGACGCGGGCCCCGTTCTCCCGTAGGACGGACACCGGTCTCGTCAACTCATCCTGTTCGGTTCCGTAGTTGGTCGTGAGGACCAGTACGCTCCGTCCAACGATCGACACGGTTCGTCTCCTCTCCGGTGCGTCTCCCCGCTCCGCGCCTCACCGCCGGGGCGGGGCCTCAAACGTGCCGTCGCCACCCGGCCCCGCGCCGCCGGTGGCGTCGAGGACCGCGCGGATCACCACCAGCACCTCCGTGGAGGACAGCGGCGGGACCAGCCCCCGCTCCCTCAGCCACCCCGCCCGCGCCGTCGTCACCGGCCCGAACGGCAGGCTCCGGCGCGCCGCCACCCATGCCCGCAGGCCCCTGGGTTCCAGAGCCGCGAGGCTGGCCGCCACGCCGCTCATCGACGACTGGACGAGCAGCAGCACGCCGTGTTCCGCGAGGAGGGCGGGGGCGGCGCGGCAGATCCGGTCGAGGAGGAGCCGTCCGTCGGGGCCCGCGTCCCAGGCCAGGCCCGGACCCCGGGGCCGCCCGGGCGAGGGGCGGGCCGGTACGTACGGCGGGTTCACGGTCACGAGGTCGAAGCGTTCGCCGGTCACCGGCGCCGCGAGGTCCCCGCGCAGCACCCGGATCCGGCAGCGGTGGAGCGTGGCGTTGAGCCGTGCCGTCGCCGCCGAGGCGGCCGAGACGTCGATCGCCGTCGCGTCCGCGCCCCTGCGGGCCGCGGCGATGGCGAGGACGCCCGTCCCGGTGCACAGATCCAGCGTGCGCGCGCTCGGCCGCAGCTCCTCACGGGCGAGGCTCTCCATCAGCAGGGCCGTGTCGCCCTGCGGGGCGTACACACCCGGTGGCGTGACCACACGCATGCCGACCGTCCCTCCGTTCAGACCGTGACGGTCGTCTCCGCGAGGGAGTCGACCACGTCGGTGAGGCTCCGGTGCCGGCGGTAGACGGCCCGCTGCCGTGCCGCTCCCGCGCCCCGGGCACGGAGGCGCCGCCACTGACGCAGGGCGCGTTCGGTGTCGCCGACGGCGTCGAGCCCCGGCCGCGCCCGGTCCACCAGCCGGTCGCCGAGCGTGCCGGCGGGCGTCTCCCGCCCCGTGCAGGGGTCGAGGCCGAAGCCGGACAGGCCGTAGCGGGCGGCCAGCTCGTGCGCGAGCAGCAGCCGGCGGAGGGGCACCCGGGGCGCCGGACGGCCTTCGAGGACCTCCGGCAGCAGCGCCATGGCCAGCCCCCGTACCAGACAGGCCAGCAGGACGACGGTGTCGACGTCGGCGTTCGCGTCGGCGACCCGGATCTCCAGGGTCGGGACGTGCTCGGAGGGACGGGCGTACCAGTAGACCATCCGCCGGTCGAGCAGGGTTCCGGTCCGCACCAGCTCGTCCACGCGGGAGAGGTAGTGCGGTTCGTCGAGGTCAGGGGCCGGGCCGACGGTCGGCCACCGGGCGAACTCGACCGAGCGCCAGCTGTCGAAGCCGGTGTCGCGGCTGTGCGAGTACGGCGAGTTGGCGGTGATCGCCTGGAGCACCGGCAGCCAGGGGGCCATGCCCCGGGAGAGCCCGAGCGCCACGTCCCGGCCCAGGGTCCCCACGTGGATGTGACAGCCGCAGACCGGACCGTCGACCACGCCGAAGCGGGAGGCGTACCGGCGCGCCATGCGCCGGTACCGCTCCGTGTCGGTGACGGTCGGCGGGCGGGCGGGCGGCAGGACCGGAGTGCCGGTGGCGACCGGCCGGCACCGCGCCGCGCGGCCCGCCTCGCCCAGGACCGCGCGCATCCGGGCGAGTTCGTCGCGCAGGTCGCGGCACGATGCCGTGGGCCGGGTGGCGGTTTCCACCTGGGCGTTGAAGAACTCCCGCTGGACCTGATCCCCGAGCACATGCCGCGCGGAGGCGAGCACCTCGGGAGCCCGGTCCACGGGGGTCCGGCTGACGCGGTCGACGAGGACGAACTCCTCCTCGACCCCGATCGTCAGGATCTTCATGGTCGGCTCCTCGCGTCGGCAGGCCCCTACCCGACGCGCGCCCCGACACTCCCTCCGACGCCCGTCCGGTCGCGGCCCGCCCCGCGTCGGCGGAAGGTGGGCGAGAGACGGGGCGCGTGTCGGGGAGGGCGCGGGGCGGCCGCCGGCCGACGGCCGCCGGCCGACGTGACGGGAGAGGAGGCGTCGTGGCGGGGTTCCCGGGCTTCACCGAGGCGCTCGACGGGCCGATGTACGTGGTCACCGCCGCGTCCGGAGCCCGGCGGGCCGGCTGCCTCGTGGGCTTCGCGTCGCAGTGCTCCATCGACCCGCCCCGGTTCGTCGTGTGGCTGTCCACCGCCAACCGCACCTACCGCGTCGCCCGTACGGCCGACCACCTCACCGTGCACCTGCTCCGTCGCAGCGACCGGGCGACCGCCGAGCTCTTTGGCGGGGAGACGGGGGACGACGTGGACAAGTTCGCCGAGGCCGGCTGGCATACGGGAGAAGCCGGCAGCCCCGTCCTGGACGGGCTCCCCACATGGTTCACCGGCCGGATCGAAGCCCGGATCGAGGGCGGCGACCACGTCGGCTTCCTCCTGGCCCCCGTGGCGGAGGCCCCGCCGCCGACGGGCCCGCCACCCCCGCTCCTCCGCTACCAGGACCTGCGGGACCTCGACCCCGGGCACCCGGCCTGAGGCCGGCGGCGCCGGAGGCGGTTCGAGCCCGGCGGGGCGGGCAGTCGCGGCGTGACGACGCTGTCGACGCGACGGAGGGCGTGTGATGTCGGCTTCCCCGAACGACAAGGGTCCGCCGGTGCCGTGCCGGGAGGACGGCGGAGCGGTACGCCACGCTTCCGGACGGGCCCGCCCGGATCCGCCCCGCCTCCGGCTGCTCCCGGAAGGACCGCTGCTCGTCGAGGGACCCGCCGAGATCGTCATGCCGGACGGGACGATGATCCGCTGCGACCGGCCCGTGATGGCCCTCTGCACCTGCCGCCGGAGCCTGCGGGCCCCGTTCTGCGACACCAGCCACCGGCGCCGCGCCCGGCGTCCGGCCCGAGGCTCGGCGGAGAAGGCGAAGAAGGCGGAGAAGGCGGGGAAGACCGAGAAGGCGGAGAAGACCGAGAAGACGAAGAAGACGAAGAGGACGGAGAAGGCGGGGACGTCATGACCACGCTTCCGGCGAGTTCCGCCACCGCGGCCCAAGCCACGCGGGCCCCTGAACTTCCCGAGGCACGCGGCGAGGTGTCGCGCGCGATACGGAGCCGCCTGCTCGGCGGCGGCAGCGCGGAGCTGCCCGCGCCGGCGGCGATCGCACGCTGCTCCCCGTACGGCGAGGATCTCCACCTCGCCCTCCACCTCTGCTACGAGCTCCACTACCGGGGCTTCGCCGGCGTCCCCGACACGCTGGAATGGGACCCCGGCCTGCTGGAGGCGCGGGCCCTCCTGGAGCACCGCTTCGAGAGCGCGCTGCGGCACGACTGCAGCCCCCTCCCGGACGTCGGCGAGGCCCTGGACGCGCTGCTCGTCGAACCGGCCGACGGCACCGGCGTCCCGGACTTCCTGATGTCCCGCGGCGAGTCGTGGCACCTGCGCGAGTACGCCGCCCTGCGCTCCGTGCACCAGCTGCGCGAGGCCGATCCGCACCTGTGGGTCGTGCCCCGGCTCCTCGGGCGCGCGAAAGCGGCGATGGTGGCCGTCGAGTACGACGAGTACGGCTGCGGGCGGGCGGAGCGGATGCACTCCCGGCTCTACGCCGACCTGATGGCCGCGCTGGAACTCGACCCCTCGTACGGGCGGTACACCGACGCCGCCGGCGCCGAACTCCTCGCGGCCTCGAACCTGATGTCGCTCCTCGGCCTGCACAGGAGACTGCGCGGGGCGCTCGTGGGCCACTTCGCCGTCCTGGAGACGACCTCGCCGCCCGCCGCCTCCCGCATCGCCGCGGCGACGCGCAGGACCGGGGCGGGAGCGGCCGCCGGGCGGTACTTCGACGAGCACGTGGAGGCCGACGCCGTGCACGAGCAGCTGGTGCGCCGGGAGGTCGTGGGCGGCCTCCTGGACGACGAGCCCGCGCTCGCCCCCGAGGTCGCCTTCGGCATCGCCGCGACCTGCTTCCTGGAGGGCCGGCTGGGCAGCCGTGTCGTCGACGCCTGGGCGCGCGGCGAGAGCGCCCTGCGGACGCCGCTCGGGGAGAGCGGTCGGTGACGGGGCACGGGCGGGACCGGTGACGTCTCCGGTCCCGCCCGCGGAGGGCTGCGGCGGCGGATGCCGCACGTGGAGGCGGCCCGTGACAGTGGCGCACCCGCACCCGCACCCGCACCCGCGGGACCTCGGCCCAGGGCACCCGGCCTGACAGCGCGGGCGCCGGAGTTCGGCCGGGGCCGCGGTGGGCGCCCGGCGGGGCGGGAGACCGGGGTGGTCCTTCCCTTGCGCCGGTACGGGCCGGGCCGGGGGCGTCCCGCCGCCCACGCCGACCGGGATCGCCCGGCATGCCCGGTTTGCCTTCCCGGGTGAGGGGCACGCGGACCTCCATGGGTTCCGGCCCCGAAGGGTCGGGACGGAAGAGCGCGACTCCGAGAGAGAACGCGAAAGGGTGAGAGCCGATGTCGATCGGAATCGTCCTGGTCGTCGTCGCGGCTGTCGTCGTGGTCGGGTTCGCCGCCGGTGCGGCGGCGGACCGCCGGCGGCGATCGCGACTGCGCGACCGCTTCGGGCCCGAGTACGAACGGGCCGTCGAGGCGACCGGCAGCAGACGGGCCGCCGAGCGGGACCTGGACGCCCGCGAACGCCGCTTCGCCGGCCTGGAGCTCAAGCCGGTGCCCGGTGAGGCGCGCGAGGAGTACGCCCGGCGGTGGACGCGTGTCCAGGAGGGCTTCGTGGACCGGCCCGGAGCCGCCGCCCACGAGGCCGACGAACTGGTGGCGGCCCTGATGCGCGACCGGGGCTACCCCGACGAGGGCCACGAGCAGCGTCTGCGTGACCTGTCGGTGCGGCACGGACGGGCCCTGGACCACTATCGGGCGGCCCTGGAGGTCCGCGCGCTGAGCACCCACGACGCCGCCACCACCGAACAGCTGAGGGGCGCGATGACGGACTACCGCACCCTCTTCGACGACCTGCTCGCCGACGGCGAGCCGACCGGCACCCGCCGGTCCTGACGCGGAGGCAGGAGAGATGCGACACCACGAGACGTCCGAGCGCACACCCCGGGCGGCGGGGCGACGACACCGGGCGGACCCGACGGGGGAGCACCCCGAGCGGGCGGAGGGCCCTCGGCCGGCGGAGCGCCCCGACCCGCGGCCCGGCCCGGACCGGTCCGGGCCCGGGGCCACCGGTGGCGACGCGGCGCGCCCGCCGGAGCACAGCCCGACGGTCGCCCCGACCCCGTCGCGGCGTCCCGGCGGGGAGGAGGCGGACGGACGCAGGCAGACGGGCCCCCGGGCGCCGTCCTCCGCCCCGCCCGCGCCGCCGGGCCCCACGACCGGTCCGGCGGACCCGGGCAGCCCGACGGTCGCGCCGACCCCGCCCCAGGCCGAACGGCCGCGGCCGGGAGGGCCACGGCACGAGAAGCCGCCGCAGCCGCCTTCGCGGCCGGAGCCGCAGCAGCCGCCGCAGTCCGGCCGGGCCGGGCGGGACCCGTCCCGTTCCGGTGGGCCCGGTGGCCCCCTGCCCCCGCACGCGGCGCACCCGCGGGTACCGGCTCAGCGGACGCCCGCCCCGTACCCGCCGGCCATGCCGAAGTCCCCGCCCCGGCCGCCGGGTGCCGCCGGACCGGACGCGGAGGGGATCCCCGATCTGCTCGGTCCGGCCGAGGAAGGGGAGTTCCGCCGCCGCTGGCACGAGGTCCAGGGCCGGTTCGTCGACGATCCCCGCCAGGCGGTCCACGCGGCCGACGTCCTCGTCGGGGACGTGATGAGGACCCTGGCGGACACCGTCGGCCGGCACCGGCACGCCCTGGAGGGACAGTGGAGCCAGGGGCTTGAGGCCGACACCGAGAGTCTGCGCCTCGCGCTCTGTCGGTACCGGGCCCTGTTCCGGCGCCTGGTGTCCACCTGACGCCCGGGGGCTCCCCCTGCCGTGCCCGGCGGTGCGTTCGGCCTCACGGCCCCGCTCCGCCGGGCCGGCGGCATGTCGGGCGGTCCCGGCGGTCCCGGCCCTACGCACGCCGCCGCCCCGCGCGGTACCTCGCGCGGGGCGGCGGCGTGCGGGCCGACCGAGGGGCAGGCGTCAGCGCCGGCGCAGCTTGCCGATCAGGCGGCGAGCCCGGGCGCGTACGCGCGGGTCGGTGGCGGCGTGGCGCAGGGACGCCGCCGCGTCACGGCCCTGGGGGCCGGCAGCGAATCGCTTGATGCGGTTCAGCAGTGCGGTCATGGGATTCTCCTCCGAGAACGCGATGCGAGTTCCGGAACTTCGTCTTGCCCCGCGCGGCCGAGCTATTCCTGAAGAATTTCGAGGCCGCGTCACATTCCACTGTGTGAGGGGTCGTTCGCCTTGCGGACGAGTCCGAGCGTGACGAGGGTCGCCGCCATGGCCCGCCCCGCGGAGGAGCGGCGCGGCAACCGGTGCGAAGGCCGGGGCGACGCCTGGCGGGAGCCGGGTGCGGCGGAGGGCGTGGAGACGTGTCCCGCGGTGCGCGGGTCGGCGAGGATCCGGGCGCAGGCGGCGGCGTCCGGGCGGGCCTCGGGGGAGCGGTCGGTCATCGCCGTGAGCAGGCGCGCGAGTCCCGCCGGGAGGCCGGCCGGCAGCACCGGAGGCCGGTGCAGGTGTGCCGGCGCCGCCTCCAGCGGCGTTCCGCCGTACTCCGCCTCGCCCTTGACGCTCTCCAGCAGCACCAGGCCGAGGCCGTACACGTCGGCCGCGGGCCCCGTCGCCCGGCCCAGTGCCTGCTCGGGTGTCATGGAGGAGGCGGTGCCGACGAGGGCGTCCCCGTCCTCCGGGGCGTCGTCGACGGCCTCGACACGGCGGGAGATGCCGAAGTCGGCGAGGTGCGGGGTCTCGGCCCTGTCCAGCAGGACGTTCGACGGTGTGACGTCGCGGTGGACGACGCCGTGGCCGTGCACATGGGCGAGCGCCGAGGCCAGGGCGGCGCCCGTCCGGCAGGTCGCGGCGGTCGTGAGGGCCCCACGGGCGATCCGCCGCCGCAGCGTCGTCCCCCGGACGAGCTGCATCACCAGGAACGGCCGGCTTCCGTCGCGGCCCGTGTCGTAGAGGGTCACGAGGCCCGGATGGTGCATCCGGGCCAGCAGGCGGGCCTCCTCGCCGCACTGCGCGTCGGTGCGGCGGACGCCCGCGGGCCGGAACACCTTCACGGCCACCGGACGCCGCAGCCGCAGGTCCAGCGCCTCGTACACGTCCGCCGCGCCGCCCCGGCCCAGGAGGCGGTGGAGCCGGTAGCGCCCGGCGACGGTGCGGGCCTTCTCGGTGGCGTCGTCCGGACGTACGGGCGTTGCTCGGGGCTGCATCGGGGGCTCCCTGGGGGTGTGGCCGGCCCGCTGCCGACGGGCCGGGAGTCGGGTGCGTCGCCCGCCGGTGCGTGCGCGGGCCCGCCGCTGAACGCGTGCCCCGCGCGCCCGTGAACATCCCCCGAACATCCCCTGGAAGAAGGCGGATCGACGGCATCCGGCCCGATCGCGAGGCGCGGAGCGGGCCCGAGCGAACGATTCCGGTAACGGCGGAATGTTCCCCGGAGACCCGGGTACGCGGACGCTGTCCAACCCGCAGGGGAGGAGTAACCAACCATGGGTCTGGGACTGTTCATCATCATGATCGCCGTCGGCGCCATTCTCACCTTCGCGTCCGACTGGGAGCTCGAAGCGGTCGACCTCGACCTGGTCGGCCTGATCCTGATGGGCGTCGGCCTGCTCGGGACCGCCGTCTACACCAGCGTTCTGCGCCGTCGCCGGATGGTGGTTCCGCCGGTGGCTCCCACGGTCACCGACGACGACCGTCGTGACCTGCTCTGAGGCGGCCCGCGCGCCCGGCGCCGCGCCCTGCACGCACACAGCGACAAGTGACAGAGGAGTGACAGCGATGACCGACCATCTGTGGTCCTACAGCACCGAGTCCGGCCACCTGGCGGGTACCGACCTCACCGGGTGGCGCGTCGAGGCCTCCGACGGGCACATCGGCAAGGTGGACAAGCACTCCGACGAGGTGGACGACTCCTACCTGGTCGTCGACACGGGCGTCTGGATCTTCGGCAAGGAGGTGCTCGTCCCGGCGCGGGCGGTGACCCGCGTCGACCTGGAGGAGCAGACCCTCCACCTCGCCCTGTCGAAGGAACAGGTGAAGAACTCGCCCGAGTTCGTCTCCGACAAGCACCTCGCGGACCGCCAGTACCGCGAGGAGATCGGACAGTACTACCGCGCGTCCTGGCCCTTCCCGGGAGGCATGGGCGGCCTCTGACGGGCCCCGTGCCGCGGCAGGAGTGAGCATGTGTGAGCAGGGGTGACAGGAGTCGAACCTGCGGCATCCGGTTTTGGAGACCGGCGCTCTGGCCAGCTGAGCTACACCCCTTCGGCGTGAGGGAAGCGTGCCACACCGACGGGACGCGCTGCCAGCGGATATCGCGTCGGGAACGTGGGCATGACCGCCCGAAGGGCGGGTAGGCGGGCCACGGCACCGCCTGCCCGGGACCCCCGCCGAACTGACCGCCGGCGCGGAGCTGTCCACGGTCAGCCACGCGGGCCACGGCGGCGCCCCCGCGAACGGCCGGTACGCCGCGGGCCTGACTCCGTACCGTGCCGTGCCGGACGGAAGCCCCCGCGCTCGACGGGGGCTTCCGCCGTGCCGGGCCCGCTCAGGCGCGCCCGCGCCGACCGTCACCGGTCACGAGCGGAGCGCCCCCGTGCCCGGCGGTGCGGGTCCGCTCCCGCCCCGTGCCGTAGAAGGAGGACCGGCGGCGACGTACGGCCCCTCCCGGCGCGAGCCGACCGGGAGGACGGCCCGGTGACGGCCGCCGGCGGAGGAGGAGCGCGGAGAGGGGCGGCCCGCCGGATGGCGGGCCGCCCCTCTCCGCGCCGGACGAGGTCCGTCGGCTCAGTGCTTGAAGACGTCCTTGGCCTTCTCCTTCGCGTCACGGGCGTGGCCCTTGGCCCGCTCGGCCCGGCCTTCCGCCTCGAGGCGCTCGTCGTCGGTCATCCGGCCGGCCACTTCCTTGGCCTTGCCCTTGGCCTGTTCGCCCTTGGCCTTCATCTTTTCCTTACCCGACATGAGTGATCGCTCCTTCTCCGTGGTGACGGACAGGTCTGCCGATAGAGCGCCTCACCGGAATCGGCGACGACAAACACCCGGAAATCCGACACTTCCCGGCGGGTGTGCCGATCCGGCGCGGCAGGGTGCGCCCGCCGCCGGCCAGGTTTAGCGCGCGGGAGTCCGGCGAGACGGTGCCCATGAGCGCTTCGGAGAACAGCGAACAGAACCAGTTCCCCTGGACCGGCCCCTACGCCGTCCCGGACTACCCCGACCTGACGCGGGTGGACGACCCCGACGTCGACGAGGGGTACGAGCCGGCGGCTCTCGGGGAGCCGCGCGTCCTGCCCGCGCCGTTCGCGGAGCAGGCCCGCGCGGCCGCGATCGTGGCCCGGGGTGCCGGGAGGGACCTGTGGGCCGCCGTGCGTGAGCACCGGGCCGTGACGGCCGGCGCCGCCGTCGGTACGGCGGCCGCGCTGGCCCTCTCGTACCGGTGGGGGCGCCGCTCAGGGCGCCTGGCCGCGCGGCGCGACCTGGGCCCGCTGGCCCTGTTCCTCGAACGCCGGGGCTGAGCGGGCGGCGGCGCCCGCCCGGCCGCACCGGGCCGGCGCGCGTACCCCGCCCGGTCGCCCCCTCGCACGTCACCCTTTCCGTCACCGTCCTGTTGGAGGTCGATCCGCGTGGTTCCCCTGCTTCTCGTGCTGCTGCTGGCCCTGCTCCTCTTCGGTGCGGGCTTCGCCGTCAAGGCGCTCTGGTGGATAGCCGTGATCGTGCTCGTCCTGTGGCTGCTGGGCTTCGTGGCCCGGCCGAAGGGCGGCACGGGCCGCTGGTACCGCTGGTAGGCGGCCCCGGCGGGCCGCCACCGCGTGACCGAGCCCGGCACCCCGTCAGGGGGTGCCGGGCTCGGCCGTGTGCGTCGGGCCCTGCCCGGCACCTCCGTCGGGGGCGCCGGGCAGGGCGTGCGGTCAGGCGGTCAGCACCGAGTCGTCCTCGGGGCGCGCGCCCGGCAGGCGATGGCGGGCCGCGATCAGCGCCGCGTCCACGTCACGCGTACCGGTGGAGACGCACAGCGTGTACGCGAGGTCGTCCATGCGGCGCCGTACCTCCGCGCCGCCGTTCTGTGCCCGGAGCGCCGCGAGCGCCTCGTACTGCTCGATGAGACCGCGCAGGACCGCGGGGTGGGCCATCAGCACGTACTGCTCCCCTCGTCGTGGGGGCGGGGACCGCCCGTTCCGACGCGCGTGTACCCCGGCCGCGGCGTGGTACGCCCCCGGATCCGGCGGGGCCCGAGGGGCGGGTTCCGGCCGGATGGTCCGGCACCGGACTCCTCGTGTCGATCACGGAGGGGTAGTGTCGTCATGATTGCCGTACGGCAACGATCGCGGTGGCCGGAGCCGTCCCGGGGAAGCGGACGTCCGGTGCGCGGCGTGGGCCGCACGGTCCGTGCGCGAGCTTGGTGGGGAACGAGGATGGGGCATGTCCGAGACGACGACCGGGAGCTCCTCCGGCCGGGAGCACCCCGGACCGGCCGCGGTGGCCGGGCCCGGGCTCCGTCAGCTGCCGGCCGGGCTCACGGCCGTACGCGCCGGCGACTTCGGCACCCGCCTGCCCGACGAGGAGGACGGGCTGATGGGGGAGATCTCCCGGGTGTCCGACGGGATGGTCGACCTGCCCTCCCTGATCACCTCCGAGGTGACCCGGGTCGCCCGCGAGGCCGGCACCGCGGGCGGCCTCGGTGGCCGGGCCACCGTCCGGGGCGCCTCGGGCACCTGGAAGGACCTGACCGACCACGTCAACGTGATGGCCTCCCAGCGCACCGGGCAGGTGCGTTCGATCGCCCGGCTCGCCACCGCCATGGCCCGCGGCGAGTCGGACACGGACGACGACACGTGCGTGGTCGGCGTCCGGGTCTCCTGACCCCGTCCGTCCGAGCCGCGACCGGCACCCACCCCCCATGGAAAGCAGGGATCATGTCCGAGCGAGAAGCGAACCTGGAAGTCGACGTCGAGATCCTCGACGACCGCACGGCCGTGCTGACCGTGGGGGGTGAGCTGGACATGGACACGGCCGCACGGCTGGAGGACCGGCTGTGGCAGCAGCTCTCCCTGGGGCGGGCCCGTCTCGTGCTGGAGCTGTCGGCGCTGGACTTCATGGACTCCTCGGGGCTGAACGTCCTGATCAGGGCGGTCAACAGGGCCCGGGCGAACGGTGGCGACCTGTATCTCGCCGCGCCCACCCCGGCCGTGCGCCGCATCCTGGAGATCACCGGCGTGACGACCATGATCCCGCCGCACGACGGCATGGCGGAGGCGCTGGCCGCGGCCGGCGGCTCCCGGTAGCGGACGGGTGGCGCGGCCGCCCCGCCCGGGACCGGGCCGAGGACGAGGAAGGGGAAGAGGAGGACCGTGCACGAGATCGCCGAGATCGAGCAGGCGCTCCGCCGGGCGGCTCCGCACCGGCTCGTGGGCGTCGTCGAGGACGCCCTGGGGAAGCACTGCGGGGTGGTGCGGGTGGAACTCCGCCTGGCCGACTACGGCTTGCGGACGCTCCAGCTCGTCGGGCACGTCTCCGGAGCGGATCCGTCGGTGCCGATCCACGACAGCCCCCAGGGGCGCGCCTTCGGCGCCCAGGAGCCGCACGTGGTCCGGGAGCCCGGGGCGCTCCGGCTCCACCTGCCCGTCACCGTCCGCGGCGACCGGCTGGGGGTGCTGACGGCCGAGCTGCCCCCGGAGGCCGACCTCAGGCCGCTGCTGCCGGGGCTCGCGCAGGTCTGCGAGGCGCTCGGCCACGAGATCCTGGTGGCGGAGCGCGACACGGACCTGTACGTCCTGGCGCGGCGTGCGACGCGGCTCACGCTCGCGGCGGAGATGCAGTGGCAGCTGCTGCCCGGCCGTTCCTGTGCCCGTCCCGAGTTCGCGCTGGCCGCCCATCTGGAGCCCGCCTACGCCATCTTCGGCGACAACTACGACTGGTCGGTCTCGGACGGCCGGCTGACCCTGACGGTCACCAACGGCATGGGGGAGGGCATCGAGGCCGCCCTGCTGACGAACCTGGCGATCAACGCGCTCCGCAACGCCCGGCGGGCCGGCCTGCCGCCGGCGGACCAGGCGGCGCTGGCGGATCAGGCCGTGTACGCGCAGTACCGGGGCGAGGCCTTCGTGTCGGTGCTGCTGCTCCGCTTCGACCTGGCCACGGGCGAGGTGGAGGCGGTCGACGCCGGATCGCCCCGGCTGTGGCGGCAGCGGGGGCAGACGGTGGAGTCCGTCGGCTTCGAGGCGCAGCTGCCGCTGGGCATGTTCGAGGACACCGTGTACGTGCCCGAGCGGTTCACGGTGCGGCCCGGCGACCGGCTCCTGTTCGGCAGCGACGGCGTGTACGCGGCCGTCTCGCCCGCGGGGGAGAGCTACGGGGACCGGGCGCTGGCCCGCGCGCTGCGGGGGACGCGGCTGCTGCCGCCCACCCAGGTGCCGCAGGCGGTGCTCCGGGAGCTCGCCGTCCATCACGGCGGCAGTCCGCTGGAGGACGACGCCCTGGTCGTCTGCCTCGACTGGCACGGCACCGTGTGATCAATTGCCGTGCGGCAACTGTATCCTTGGGGCAACATCGGAGCGGTGCCCGGAAGGACGCCGTCAAGGATGACCAGAGGTGGACGTTGAGGACAAGGGGTGGGCGCGCGGCCGCAGTCGGCGCCGTACGGGGGTCAGGCCGAACTGACGTCCTTCAGCGGCCTGGGGACGGGTGACGAGGCGGCCGCTCCGCCCCGCCCCACGGCCTCGTGGAACCCGCTGAGCCCCCGCAGCAGCGCCTTGCGGCTCGTCGGTGACATGTCCGCGATGACCGCGAGCAGGGCCTCCTCGCGCTGGGCCCTGAGGTCCCGCAGGTACGCCTTGCCGTGCACGGTCAGGTGCAGCTCCAGCTGTCGGCGGCTCACGGGGCTGGGCAGCCGCTGCACGAAGCCCAGTGCCTCCAGCCGGTCGCACATGCGGCTCACCGAGGGCGGCGCCGAGCCGAGCAGCTCGCCCAGGGTGCGCAGGCTGATGCCCTCCTCGCGGTCCAGGCTGTACAGCACGCGGAGCTGACTCGCCGAGACGGGTGTCGACGACACCATGTCCCGGCCGCGCTCCCACAGCACCTCCAGCAGCTCGATCAGCTCCCGGGCGGACTCGGCGGTCCGCTGCGGTTCCCGCGGCGGCGGGGCGGGGTTGCCGTTCATGCCTGCCGACCCTCCTCGGACGCCCGGGGCCGCGGGCAGCGGCCTCGCGACGGACCGGTCATTTCCACATCTCTCCAGAAGGCGGTACGGATCCGGTGGACCGACACGTGACAGTGGAGGGCGCACTGCGCGGGGCGGCACCACACCTCCTGCTGGACTCCCTCCGTGCCAGTCTCGCGGACCTGTACGCCGCGACCTGCGCCGACCTGCTGCTCGTCGACTACGGATTCACGACCCTGCGCCCCGTGGAGCCCGTCCGGACACCTGCCGGGATGCCGCACACGCCCGTGGACGCGGGCCCCGCCGGCCGCGTCTTCCGCACCCAGCAACCATATCTTTTCCGTGATGTCGGGCCCACGGCGACCGTTTACCTGCCCGTCACGGTCCGCGGCGACCGGTTCGGCGTCCTGGTCGTCGAGGTCCCCGCGGACCGGGTCACCCCCCGGACCACCGCCAGCCTCGCCCTGGTCGCCGAGACCCTCGGGCACGCGCTGCGCGTCGCCGACCGCCACACCGACCTCTACCGCCGCACCCGCAGGACCCGGGCCCTCAGCGTCGCGGGGGAGATGCAGTGGGACACCCTGCCCGGCCGGGCCTGCGCCGGACCGGCCTTCGACCTCCACGCGCACTGGGAGCCCGCCTACACCTCCGGAGGGCACCTGATGGACTGGAGCGCCACCGAGCGGGACCTGGTGATCGTCGTCGCCGACGGCGTCGGCCCCGGCACCCCCGCCGCCCTGGCGAGCACCCTCGCCCTCACGGCGCTCCGCAACGCCCGGCGCGCGGGGCTCGACCTGGTGACCCAGGCCAGCCTCACCGACCAGGCGCTCTACGGCCAGTACGGCGGCGAGCAGCCCCTCTCCGCCCTGCTGCTCCGGCTCGACCTGACCACCGGAGAGGCCGAGGTGGTGGACGCCGGATCGCCGACGCTCTGGCGCGTCCGTCCCACCGCGACCGAACGCTTCGACCTCGACCGCCAACTGCCCCTGGGCATGTTCGAGGACACCGTCTACACGCCCCAGCGGCTGCGCCTCCTGCGCGGCGACCGGCTGGTCTTCGTCGCCCACGGCGCCGGCGGGCCGACGGCCCACCACGGACACGGTGCGCCGGACGGCGCCGTGGCGCGCGCCCTCGCCGGCGCGCGCCGCCGGAAGGGAGCGGACGTCCCCCGGGCCGTCGTACGGGCGCTGCGCGGAACATCCCGTGGCGCGCCGGAGAGCGTCCTCGTACTCTGTCTCGACTGGCGCGGCCACGAGGCCGGGACCCCGGGGGAAGGGCACCCCGGCGGGCCCGCGCCGACCGTGGCGGGGTCCCCGTGACGTCCCGCCGGCGGGTGGGGTCGGCGTCGCGGGCGGTGTGGGGCCCATGAAGAGGGGAAAGGCGGGTACGAGGAGCCCAGCCGAAGGCCCAGGAAGAGGGGAGTACCAGCGCCATGACGGACGCGATCACCGCGGAGCGCGCGGTCCCGGAACCCCTGCTGTCCGCGGGCGCGGTGTACGCCGACGGCGCCCGCGGCGGGGCGATCGCCTCCGCCCGGGCCTTCACCGCCGACTTCCTCGCGGCCGCCCCGGCGGTGCTTCCCGGACCGGTCGGTGAGGAACGCGTCGAGCTGGCGCAGCTGGTGGTCAGCGAACTCGTCACCAACGCGATCCGGCACACGGCAGGGCCCTGCCGCCTCCTCCTCGAACTGGGCCGCGACGTCCTGGAGATCTCGGTCTTCGACCAGGAGGACGCCGCCCCCGTGCCGCGCGGACACGACCCGCACCGCATCGGGCAGCACGGTGTCGAGATCGTCGTCGCCGTCTGCCGGAGCCTGACCGTGGAGCCCGCGCCGGAGGGGAAGCGGGTCCGCGCCCGCCTCTCCCTCCTGCCGGAGTAGGCCGGCACCGCGGGCCCGCGCCCGTCACCGGCGGTCGGCCGTCCGGCGCAGGGCCCGGTGCTCAGGCGAGCGCCGCTCGGCCTCGGTCAGCCCTCCCCACACGCCGGACGGCGGGTGAGGCTGCGCCAGGGCCGAACGCAGGCACGGTTCTCGTACCGGGCACCGGCGGCAGACCCGCTTGGCCTCCTCCGCCTGGGCGAGGGCGGAGGAGCCGGTCCCCACCGGGAAGAAGAGATCGGGATCGACCTCGTGGCAGGCCGCCTCGGCACGTCGGCCGTCCATGTGAGCCTCCGGTGTGTGCGTCAGGGAGGGGTGTTCGCTGTCCGCCTGACCGTTCGTCCGTCCGTGAAACCCCGGGCGGGACCGCCCCGGGGGGCGCGGCGCGCGTTCGGTGAAGGGTTCGTGCCGGAGGCGTGAGGACCGTGCGGGGAAGGGCGGGGCACGTACCGGAGGAGTGGCGTTCGCTTGATGTGCGGCCCCCCACTGCGCGAGGGTGGACGGACGAGCCGTCGTCGACTGGGAAGGTGGCGGGCCACGACGCGCGGGCCACGCTTATGACTGTTTTCGAGGACGAGTCCGGCCGCCCCCGGGAGGGCGCGGGAGCGGGAAGCACCTCCTGGATCGGTTCGCCGCATCCGGCGGTGGTGGCCGACCGCGAGGGCGGCGTCGTGGAGTTCAACGCCGCCGCGGCCGACCTCTTCCCGCGGATGGGGGTCGGCAAGGGACTGGACGAGGTCGTCCCGGGATGGCTCGCCGAGGCCCACCGGCGGCTCGCCCGCCCGGCCCGCACCCCCGCCGCCGCGCCGGCGCGGGCGGTACCCGCCCCGCTGCGCGGCAGCCACGACGGCCGGCTCCTGAGGGCCCACCCCACCGAGTCCGGCCACGGCGACGTGGCCTGGTGGCTGGTCGACGACTCCGAGCTGACGGCCGCGCAGGACGCCCTGCGCACCGAGCGGGAGCGCCACGCCATCCTGGCCGAGGCGTCCACCCAGCTGCTGGCCTCGCTCAACCCCGACCGCTGCCTGGAGAAGGCGGCCCTGCTCGCCGCGGACCACCTCGGCGACGCCGCCCTCGTGGTCTGCCCGCCCGTGCGGAACCGCTCCACCGTGGTCACCGCCACGGGCGGGGGGTTCCGGCGGACCCAGCTCACCCTGGATCCCGCCGGCGTCCCCGGCCTCGCCGAGGCGCTCCAGGGTTTCCCGCCCGTGCCCGCCCGCTGGATCGACCCGGGCGAACTGCCCTCCTGGGCCGTGCCCGAGGACTTCGGAGGGACCCCCGGGTCGGTCGCCATCACCCCCCTGCCCGGCCACGGAGTGCCCGCCGGCGCCCTGATCCTGCTGCGACGGGGCGGGCAGCGGGCCTTCGACGCCTCGGAGGAGCTCTTCGCCCGGCTGTTCGCCGCCCGCGCCGGCGCCGCCCTCTCGGCCGCGCGCCTCTACGCGGAACAGGCCCGCGTCACACGCGCGCTGATCGCCGAACTCCTCCCGCCCCAGCTCCACCACGTCGGCGGGGTCGACTTCGCCGGCGGCTACCGCACCTCCCAGGACACCGAGCGGATCGGCGGCGACTTCTACGACGTGCACCCCGGCACCGACGACGGCCAGGAGACGCTCGCCGTCCTCGGCGACGTGTGCGGCAAGGGGCTGGACGCCGCCGTGCTCACGGGTCGCATCCGCAGCACCGTGCACGCCCTGCTGCCCCTCGCCGGCGACCACCAGGACGTCCTGCGGCTGCTCAACGGCGCCCTGCTGACCGCCCGGCACACCCGCTTCGCCACCCTCGTCCTGGCCTCGGTGCGGCGCACGGGCGACCGGGTGCGGCTCCGCCTCACCAGCGCCGGCCACCCCCGCCCGCTGGTCCTGCGCACCACGGGAGAGGTGGAGGAGGCGGACACCGGCGGCACCCTGGTGGGTGCCCTCCCCGTCGTCACCGGCCGGTCCGCGACCGTGGTCCTGTCGCCCGGCGAGACCTGCCTGCTCTACACGGACGGCATCACCGAGGCCCGCGGCGGGCCGCTCGGCTCGGCCATGTTCGGGGAGGAGCGGCTGCGCTCCGTGCTCGCCGACTGCGTGGGACTCCCCGCCGAGGCCGTCGTCGAGCGCGTGCAGATGATCGCCGGGGACTGGGTGGGCCGGGGTCCTCACGACGACATGGCCGTCGTCGCCATCACCGCGCCGAACGCCCCCCGGCCGGCCGCGGTGGACGGCCGCACCCCGGACGGGTACCCCGCATGAGCACGCGGACCGGCACCCCGGACGCCACCCGGGCCGATGGCCTCGCCGCCACCCGCCGACAGCTGTGGGAGGCCCTGGAGGCGAGGGACGAACCGGCGGCCACCGCCGCCGTCCTCGACGCCCACGACGCGGGGATCCCGGCCGAGGACCTCCTCCTCGACGTGATCGGCCCCGTCCAGGCCAGGGTCGGCGCCGCATGGGCCGCCGGCCGCGTCGGGGTCGCCCAGGAGCACGCCGCCACAGCCATCCAGGAGCGTGCCGTCGCCGCCCTCGCGCACCGCACGGCGCACGGCGCCGGCCCCCGGCCGGAGACCGGCGGGGCGCCCCGGCGCGTCACGGTCGCCTGCGTCGACGGCGAGTGGCACGCCCTGCCCGCCCGCCTCCTCGCCGAGGTCCTGCGCGGCCGGGGCTTCCTCGTCGACTACCTCGGGGCCCACGTCCCCACCCCCCACCTCATCGCGCACCTGCACCAGACCGGCACGGACGTCGTCGCCCTCTCGGCCTCGCTGCCCGTCCGGCTGCCGACGGCCCACGCCGCCGTCACCGCCGTCCAGGCCATCGGGCTCCCCGTCCTCGTCGGCGGCGCCGCGTTCGGCCCGGACGGCCGCCACGCCCGCCTGCTGGGCGCCGACGGATGGGCGCCGGACGCCCGGGCCGCCGCCCGCCTCCTCGCCGCCGGCCTGCCGCGCCCGGACGAGGACCGGGCCGCCGCCGGAGGCCTGCCCCATCTCGCCGACCAGGAGTACACCCTGGTCACGCGCGCCAGGACCCAGCTGGTCCGCCAGGTCCTCCAGGGCCTCGGGGAAGCCGTCCCGGCGACGGCCTCGTACACCGAACGGCAGTGGGAGCGGACCGCCGAGGACCTCGCCCACATCGTCGACTTCCTCGGCGCTTCCCTCTACACCGACGACGCCGGGCTGTTCACCGGCTTCGTCACCTGGACCGCCGGGATCCTCCGCGCCCGCGGCGTCCCGGGCGACGCCCTGGCCGCCGCCCTCGACCTGCTCGCCGACGCCCAGCACGACTTCCCCCGCGCGCGGGCGCACCTCGCCGCCGGACGCCGCGCCCTCGTCCGCGTACCCGCCCCGGGACCCCGTTCGTGACCAGCCCCGACCACACCTTCGACGTCCGGGCCGTCGCGGCGCCCGACCGGATCCTGTACCTGACGCTCACCGGCGACCTGGCCTGGGACAGCGCCGACGAACTGCTGGACGCGGCCCGGGCCCACCTCGGCCCGGCGGCCGACCGGGCGGGCCTCCACGTCGACTGCGCCGGGCTCACCCTGTGCGACTCGATGGGACTCTCCGCCCTGCTGGCCCTCCACCGGCTCGCCGAGGCCGCGGGCGTCCCGCTGCGCCTCGACCACCGGCCGCCCTTCCTCGACCGGCTGCTCCGACTCACCGGCACGTACGAGCACCTGACGGGCCTTCACGACCTTCACCGCATCGCGACACCATCGGCGCATCCGCCACGGCGGCACGAGGTGTAACGGGGACGGGACGGGTCAAGCGGACACCGCACCCGTTCGCTGACAGCCCTTCAGCCGGAGGACCCCATGCCCCAGCACCCCGTCGCGCCGCTCCCCGCACCGCGCGTCCTCACCCGGTCCCTGTCCATGGAACTGGTCACCCCGGACGCGGAGATCCGGATCGACACCACCGTCGGCTACGACTCCCGCGACCCCCACGCCCTGAGCCTCGCCTTCCACCTCCTCGGCGAGGACCCGGTGGTGTGGCGCGTCGACCGCGAGATGGTCCTCACCGGTGCGCTCCGGCCCACCGGCGACGGAGAGGTCCGGCTCGGCCCCGCCCCCGACGGCGGACTCCTCCTGCGGCTCGGGCCGGTGGGACAGCGCGCCCTCGTCAGGTGCGACCAGGACGCCCTCGGCCGCTTCGTGCGCGACACCTTCGTCCTGGTGCCGCAGGGCACGGAGGAACGACACATCGACTGGGGGCCGCTGCTCGCCGCCCTGAGGCGCTGAAGCGCGGCGCGCGGCCCCTCAGCCCCGCGGGCCGGGGCGCGTCGGGCGGAAACAGGCGGTGACGTCCTTGCCGCGCGGGCAGGGGCGGGTCCGCACGTCGTCGGCGAGCGCGTCGACCAGGAACAGTCCGCGTCCGCCCAGGGCGTCGCCGTCAGGGCCGCGCTGCTCGGGAACCAGCGGCGAGGAGTCGTGCACGGTGACGTGCAGGCACTCCTCGTCCCAGGTGAGGATCAGCTGCGCGTCGCTGTGGGCGTGCACATGGGCGTTGGTGACGAGTTCGGAGACCGTCAGCACGACGGAGTCCGCCACCCCGGGGGCGGTACGGTCCCAGCCGATCGTGGCCAGGTGCCCGCGCGTCCAGTCCCTGGCCGTCCTGACGCTGCTGCCCAGCGGCAGCGTCCGCGCCCAGCCGACGGCCCTCATCGAGGGATCCCGTGTCATGACTCTCCTCCTGACGATGGGTCGGAGGTTCCGTCTGCCCGCCGAGTGGGGAAAGGGAACCGGCCGGGACGAGTCCGCATCCGATCCGTGTGGACGGGAGAAGTGCGGGTATGCGGGCAACCTCAGGGCCACGCATCCCGACGGGGATGACACGTGAGAGGGGAACGGTGTGACGGTCACCACGATGTCGACCACGGGAATCGAGTCCGCAGCGGGGGCACTGCCGCTGATCCCGGACACGTCGGCGGTCGCGCCCAAGGACGCGAGGACCCTGTCGAAGGTCTTCTTCCAGGAACTCGCGACGCTGGAGGAGGGCACGCACGAGTACCAGTACGCGCGCAACACCCTCATCGAGATGAACATGAGCCTGGTCCGCTACGCCGCCGGGCGGTTCCGCCACCGCGCCGACGAGATGGAGGACATCGTCCAGGTCGGCATGATCGGCCTGATCAAGGCGATCGACCGGTTCGAGCTGGCGCGCGAGGTCGAGTTCACCACCTTCGCGGTCCCTTACATCGTCGGCGAGATCAAGCGGTTCTTCCGGGACACCTCCTGGGCGGTGCACGTACCCCGCCGGCTCCAGGAGGCGCGGGTCGAGCTGGCCAAGGCGACCGAGGAGCTCGGCAGCCGCCTCGGCCGGATGCCGACGGTCAAGGAGCTGGCCGAGCTGATGAGCCTCACCGAGGAGGAGGTCACCGAGGCGCGGCTGGCCTCCAACGGCTACAACTCCTCCTCCCTGGACGCCGCCCTCGGCGGCGAGGACGAGGACGGCGACGCCTCGCTGGCCGACTTCATCGGCAGCGAGGACCCGGCCATGGCGCTGGTGGAGGACTTCCACTCGCTGGCCCCGCTCATCGCCGACCTCGACGAACGCGACCGCCGCATCATCCACCTGCGGTTCGTCGAGGAACTGACCCAGGCTCAGATCGGTGAGGAGCTGGGCTGCTCGCAGATGCACGTCTCGCGGCTGCTCGCGCGCACGGTGAAGCGCCTGCGCGAGGGCCTGCTCGGCTGCGGCGCCGGCTGATCCTGCCCTGGCGGGCATGGTGGCCTTCGCCGTGGTCCTGGCCCGGCTGACGCTGGAGGCCTCGCCGGACTCCGTGCCGCTCACGCACAGCAACCTGACGCCCGGGCGCTCGACCGAGGCGCACCTCGACAGGCCCGCGTTCGTGGACACCGCCAAGCAGCTCGGCGGCAACGTCCTCCTCGGCGTCCCCTTGCGTACCACCGGGTCTACGGCACCATGGCCGGCGTCGTCGTCTTCCTCGTCTGGCTGTGGATCAGCAACCTTGCGGTGCTGCTCGGCCTGGAGTTCGACGCCGAGCTGCTGCGCCGGCGCGCGGTGGCCGGTGGCATGCGGCCGGACCGGGAACCGTACGTCAGGCCCCGCTCCACGCGGGCGTGGAGCGACGAGGAACGGCGCGCGGCGGGCCTGCCGGAGAAGCCGCGCCGCCAGGACGGATGAGCGCGCCACGGGCGGGGGACGGCGGTTCGGCAGCTGCCGGCCGGACGCGCGCGGGTCGCGAGGCGTGTCGTGCCGGTCGTGCCGTCGAGCCAGAGGACGCGCCCGTCGCTGTCGGCGGCCGGGGTCAGCGGCCGGCCGACGCGCGGAACTCCTCGATCCTGCGCAGCGCCGCCGGGCAGGGGAGCAGCCCGGCCAGACGCGACGCCTCCGAGAACGCCTCGGCGGCCTCCCCGGCGCTGCCCCGTGCGGCGAGCGCCGCGGCGTGGACGGTGCGGGCCGCGACCTCCGCGATCCGTTCCCCCGTCAGGGCCGCGCGCTCGGCCTCCGCACGGGCCAGCGCGGCCGCCCGGTCCGGCCGGCCGGCCGCCAGGTGCGCCCACGCGGTGACGTGGGTGTGGCCCGTCACCCGGTCGAGCACGGCGAGCGCCTCGTCGGGGCGGCCGGAGCGGATCAGCCACTCGGCGTGCGCCGTGCGCGCCTCGTTCTGCGCCTGCCGGTCGGCGTTGTCCCGCGCCACGTCGAGGGCGGAGCGGAGCAGTGCCTCGGGGTCGCCCTCCCCGCCGCGCATCAGCACCCGGGCCAGGGCGAGCCGGGCGTACGGCGTCGACCAGCCGAGCGGAGCGTCCTCCGCCGCCCGGGCGAGGCCGGCGGCCTCGGCGGTCTCCTCCAGCAGGAGGTGCAGTTCGGCGAGGTTGGCCTGTTCGAAGGCGACGGCCGAGCGGTCGCCGGTCCGTTCGGAGAGGGCCAGCGCGCGCCGCCCGGTGGCGACGGCCTCGCGCAGCCGGCCCGACCGGCGGGCCTGTTCGCGCCGCACGGACAGGACCGTTCCCAGCAGCCAGGGTTCGCCGAACGCCTCGGCGTGCGGGAGCGCTTCCTCGGCGACGGGTCCCGCCTCGGCGAACCGTCCCGCCAGCGCGAGCGAGGTCGCCCGCAGGGACAGGCTGCGGGCCAGCAGGGCCCGGCGCTCGGAGCCCTCGACCCGCTGCGCGCACGCGGTCGCGGCCTCGGCGGCGTCGATCGCCTCCTCGTAGCGGCCCAGCACCAGACTGGTCAGGGCCCGGCTCCCGTGGTGCGCGGCGGCCGACTGGGGCCTGACGCCGGCGGTGGGCGGCAGCGCGTCGAGCAGGTCCAGGCCCTCCCGGGCGTTCCGCATGCCGACGAGCACTTCCGCGAGGCGCCCGGTGGCGAGGACCAGGCCGTCCTCGTCACCGCGCCGGCGCAGTTCGGCCAAGGCCTCGCGCAGCACGCCGGCCGCTTCCTCGTAGCGGCCCATCCGCCGCAGCACCGCCCCGCGGTCGATGCGCGCCCACGCGGCCTCGGCCGCCAGGGAGTCCAGGCGGTCGGTCAGCTCGGCGTAGTACCGGTCCGCGGTGTCGTTGGCGCAGAGCGCCGCGGCGCGTTCGGCGGCCTGCCGCAGATAGGCGGTGGCGCGCGGGTCGTCGGCCCGGGAGAGGTGCGCGGCGAGCGTGTCGACGGCGTCGGGACGGCGACTGCGCACGGCGTCCGCGTAGGCGGCGTGCAGCACCCGGCGGCGGGCGGCGGAGAGCCGCTCGTAGCAGGTCAGCCGGATGAGGGGGTGCCGGAAGGCGAGTCCGTCGACGGTACGGCCGTCGACAACGATGTCGCGCTCGGTGAGGACCGCCGCGGAGACCGCGGCCTCCGCCCCGTCGGCGGCCTCGACGGCGGTGAGCCCGACCCCGGAGGCCGGACCCCCGACGGAGGAAGCGGCAGGCGGGAGGGAGAGGGAGGGGACGGAGAGGGACGAGACCACGTCCAGGACCTCGGACAGCGCCGCGTGTCCTCCGGCGATGGCGACCGCCTCGACGACGCCGCGCGCGACGGGCGCGAGCCGGGACAGGCGACCCGCGACGAGCTCCCGCACGCCCCGGGGCGCCTCGCTCCCGCCGCCCTCCCGCAGCTCGCCGGCCAGCTCCAGCGCGAAGAGCGGGTTGCCCAGCGACAGGTCCCAGACCCGTTCCGGCACCGGTGAACCCGGCGGCAGACCGAGTGCGTCGGCCGCGAGGGCGAGGCAGTCCTCCCGTACGAGACGTTCGAGGCCGACGTGCCGGGCCAGCCCCGCGCGCCGCAGCGCGGCGAGCACGGCCCGGCGGGGATCGTCCTCGGGAAGCTCCTCCGGGCGGTAGGTCACCGCGAAGCGCCACGCGCCGGCCGAGCGGCGGGCCAGGTGGCCGAGCAGCTGGAAGGAGCCCGTGTCGGCGGCGTGCAGGTCGTCGAGGACGACGAGCACCGGCGCCGTCGCGGCGAGGTCGCGCAGCAGGGCGGCGGTGGCGGCGAAGAGACGGTCGCGCTCCTCCTCGGGGCTGCGGGCGGCGTCCGACCCGGTGCGGCCGAGGGACGGCAGGAGCGCGGCGAGCTCCGGGTAGTCGGTGCCGGCGCGGGCGCGTTCGGCGGCAGGCCGGTCCGCGAGCCAGCCGTCGAGCGCCTCGACGAACGCCCCGTACGGGGTGTGCCCCTCGGCGTCGTGGCCGGCGCCCCACAGCACCACGGCTCCGTCGTCGGCGGCGCGCCGCGCGGCCTCCGTGACCAGGCGGGTCTTGCCGAGGCCCGCCTCCCCGCCGAGGAGCTGCACGGGGCACGCCTCGGGGGCGAGCAGCTCCGCGAGCGCGTGGGCCCGCCCGTGCAGCGGATGGGGCGGGGGCGTGCGGAGCGCGGGGGGCAGGCAGACGCGGGACGGCCGGTGGGACGGCGCCCCGCCGCCCGGGCCGTCGAGCGCGAGGAGATGCAGGCGTTCGGTCGCCGGACCGGGCCGGACGCCCAGTTCCGCGTCGAGGACCTCCCGGCAGGCGTGGAACTGGGATATGGCCTGGCGCCGCAGGCCCTGGCGCAGGTAGGCGCTGATCAGCAGCTGGTGGGCGCGCTCCTCCGCGGGACTGGCGGCGAGGATCTCCCGGGCCGCGTCGGCCGCGTCCTCGGCGGCCCCCTCGTCCAGCAGCGCGTCCCCGTGCGCCAGGCGCAACCGGTCGCGGAGTTCACCGACCCGCTTCCGGTGCTCGCCGGCCCAGTCCGCGTACCGGTCCTCCGGCAGCAGTTCACCGGTGAACGCGGCCAGGGCCTCGGCGAGCGCGCGGACACCGCGCTGCTCCAGGGCTCCGGCGGCGAGCCGTTCGGCGTGGTCGACGTCGACCCAGACGGTGTCCGGCTCCAGCCGGAGCATGGCGCCCTCGCCGGTGAGGTACGAGGAGGCGGCGCGCGGCGCGAGCTCCGGCTCCAGCGCCCGCCGGGCGGCGTGCAGCGCCACCCGCAGGCTCCCCAGCGCCGCCTTCCGGTCCGCGCCGGGCCAGCACGCCTCCACCGCCTGGTCGCGGTGGAGCCGGTGCTCGGGCGCGACGGCCAGCAGCTTGACCAGGGCCTGCGCGCTGGGCCGGGGCCAGCGGTCGGCGAGCGGCGGGCCGCCGTCCCGCGTCACCCGGAACCCGCCGAGCAGGTGCAGGCGGAGCAGCGGGGGCGGGGCGGCCGGGCCGGTGGTACGAGGTGAGTGAGCCGTGCGCATGAGGCGACACAGACTAACCGGCGCTCCTGTGCGCGCCGACGCGGGCCCGCCGGGGGCCGGCGGCGCGCCTCGGGCACGGGCCCGTACGCGGCTCCCGCGGCGGAGCGACGTCCGTGACGGGGCGACGTCGGGGCGGCGCCGGCGTGGGGCGGCGGAGCGACGTCCGTGGCGGCGCCGGCGTGGGGCGCGCGGTGCGTGCGTCGCCCTTCCGCCGCGGCCGCCCGGAACGCCGGGGCGAAGGAGGAGCCCCCAGGGCGGGTCCGCGATCGAAGGCCGCCCCCGTCGCGCTCGCGCGACGGGGGCGGCCTTCGTCCGTGGGCCCGGGGGATCAGGCCTTGTCGATGGTCAGGGTGATCATCGAGCGGAGCGCGGTGTACGAGCCGCTCACCGAGTTGCCGACGAGCGCGGCGGTGCGGTCCGCGCCGTAGCCGTCCCAGTTCAGCAGGACGACCTCCTCGCGGCCGTCGCCGTCGAGGTCGGCGGCGAAGAACTCCCGGGCGCCGAGTGCGTTGTAGGAGGTCGTGGCCATCGGGTAGTTGACTCCCGAGGTGAGGATCGACGCGTCGTACAGCGACGCGAAGGTCTCGCCTCCGGCCACGATGAGACGCCGGCCGTCCGGCCCCGTCACCAGGGCGCTGCTGCGGATCTCGCCGAGCGTGTTGACCTGCCGGTAGGCCGTCGGGTCGCCCGTGTACGTCCGCAGGGCGACCAGGCTGCTGCCGATCAGGCCCTCGGGGGCCGTGTACCAGTGGGCGAGGGTGGCGTAGCCGCCCGCCTGGGACTCGTGCAGCAGCTCGCCGGTGCGGCTGTCGCGGATCTGGACCATGTTGGCCAGCTGGTTCGGCGGGAGCCGGCCGGCGTCCCCGCGGACCACGTAGGTGTAGACCACCGCGTGGCCGTCGGCGTACGGGATGCCGGGGCCCGCGAACGTGCCGGCGCGCAGCGGGATGCCGAGGACGGTGCCGGTGGTGCCGGTGGCGGGCGCCTTCTGGGTGAACGACCAGGCGGTGGAACCGTCCGTGCCCTTCAGCGCCGCGCCGCCGACCGGCACCCCGGCCGTGTTCCCGGGGTTGAGGCCGCGGGTCTGGTACTGGGCGTAGACCCGGCCCTCGGAGGCCGACAGGTCGGAGAAGGCGGGAGTGCCGATCTCCGCGGGGGCGGACCATTCCCACTTCAGGGCGCCGGTGCCCTCGTACGCCCGGACCTTGTCGGTGGCCACGGCCACCTCGGCGGCGCCGTCGCCGTCGAGGTCGGAGGCGACGACGTTGCGGACGTACTCGCCGCCGCCGTCGATGGTGGTGAGCACCTTGCCGGTGGCGGAGTCCACGATCGCGGCCGCCGTGTCGGCGGCGACGACCAGCTCGTCCCGGCCGTCGCCGGTGGTGTCGGCCTTGACGATCTGGTTGACCTGACCCGGCAGGGTCGCCGTCCACAGCGGCTTCGGCGCGCCCGCGGCCATCGACGGGCCGTCGTAGGCGAACAGGCCCCGGGAGACGCCGCCGACGACGACGTCCTGCTTCTCGTCACCGGTGATGTCGAGGGCCACGCCCGAGGAGACCGGGCCCTGGAGCGGGGTGAGCCGCTCCTCCTTGCCGCTGCCGAGGTTGTAGACGTGGATGTTCTGGTGGGTGTCGACGGTCCGCAGCCGCCAGCCGCCGTCCTTCACGTACGGCTGCGCGCCGATCTGCGAGCCGACGATCCCGCGCTTCTCCCACTTCACGGCGCCGTTGCTGCCGGCGAGGACGGCGAGGCGGGCGTGGTGGGCGCTGCCCAGGTTGGCGGCGACGGTGGAGTCGCGGTCGTCCAGGTAGGAGACGACGATCCTGCCGTCGACGGCCTCCAGGCTCCACGGGGTGCTCGCGTCCCCACCGCCGTTCTCGGACGGCTTGACCGTGCGGGCCCACAGCAGGGACGCGTCGTCGCCGTTCAGCGCGCGCACGCTGCTGGAGTTGAGGAAGGGGCCCGTGCCGGGGAGCGTGGCCTCGGCGACGGTGTACTCGGGCTTGGCGTCGCCCTGGATGTCGCCGATCTCCAGCGCCGTGGCCAGCGCGTTGACGCGGGTGCCGAGCGTGGTGCGGGTGCCGTCGGCGGGGGCGTACGAGGTGAGCTCGTACGCCATGCCCTCGTTGTAGTCCGACTGCTCCAGGGCCACGATCCGGCCGCGGGCGGGGTCGAGGCGGAGCTGGCGGACGTAGTTCCGGCCGGACTTCTCCCAGCGGAGGCTGCCGTCCTCGGTGTCGATGACCAGGGTGTGGCCGCTGGGGGTGCGGTCGGGGGAGTACCGCAGGGCCTGGTTCCAGGAGGCGGCGAGGAGTCCGTCGCCGATCGGCTCCAGGGAGCCCCAGGAGACGCCGGTGTACGTGCCCGCGTCGTACGTCCAGGTGTCGGACGGAGTGAGCCGGCCGTCGGCGTACGAGAAGCGGATGCCGTTGAGCGTGGTCTTCGAACCGGCCGGCGAGTTGAGGTTGTAGTACGCCGAGTCCGCGACGACGAGGGTCCTGCCGACCAGCTTGACGTTGTACGCCCCGGCGTAGAGCTTCGACCACAGGGTCTTGCCGGTGGTGCCGTCGAGCACCGTGACGAAGGTGCCGTTGGGCAGGGTCGAGCCCGGCGAGGTGAAGGGCCGGTAGGGCTGCACGCCGACCTTGGCGGTGAAGACGAGGTCGTCGACGCCGTCGCCGGTCAGGTCGCCGGTCGCGTAGCCGTCGTCGGAGGCCGCGCTGAAGGGGCTGACCGCGTTGAATCCCATGACGACGGCCGCCGGGTACGGCTCCTTCGCCGCCCGGGGCGTCGGGGTGACCTGCCAGTCGGTGTGCAGCGAGCCCGAGTCCCGCTTCCACAGCGGCTTGCCGTCGGCGCTCATCCGCTGGACGACGCCCAGCGCGTGGACGGTGAAGTAGTCGCCGGCCGTACCGCCGACCGCGATCGTCCGGGCGGCGCCCTGGACGCCCTCGACGGCCGAACGCCTCGTCATCGTGAGGCCGCCGGAGGCGGCGGTGCTCTGCGTACCGCTCTCCGCGCCGGTGGCCGCGTCGCTCTCCGCGCCGTCGGCCGTGGCGGCGCTCTCGGCGGCCTCCTGCGCGGCCCGGGCGGTGTCCAGCGCGTCGAGGCCGGTGGCCCCGTCTCCGTAGACGTCGGGCTGGAAGCGTCCGGCCAGCGTCTCGGCCTGGGCGTCGGTGAGGGCCAGGAGTCCGCTGTCGTCGGCCTGGGCGGCGACCGGGGCGGCGCTGAGGGCCAGTCCGGCGGCGACCAGGGCGGAGGCGAGGCGCAGGCCCCGTCGGTTGATGCTGCTCATCACGCGCCCTTCGGGGTGAAGCGGATTGCGGTGGCGTCGCCGAGGACGGCGGAGTCGAAGGAGTGGCCGAGGCCGTCCGTACCGGCCTGGTTCTCGATGCCGGTGGTGGCCGACGCGCCCTGCTGGAGCGGGTGCGAGCCGATGCCCTTGTACTGGAGGGTGATCGCGCCGGTCGCCTCGTCGAAGACGGCCTCGAAGGAGATCCGGACCGACGGGGCGGCGACGAAGGCCGCGTTGTTCCAGACGATCGCGAAGCGGCGGGCGCCGGGGGCGCCCGTGGTGGCGGTCTGGACGCCGGACTTCTTGTCCAGGACCAGGTCGTCCCAGAAGGCGGCGACGACACCGTTGGGCCGTGCGGCGGCCGGCAGCGCGGTGTTGGCGTAGTCACCCAGGTGCGGGGCCAGGAAGTTGACCAGGCCGTTGGTGGTGACCGAGGCGCTGGTGTAGGTGACGCCGTAGTGCTTCACCGGGAAGGGCAGCGCCACGGTGGTCGCGTCCTCGTCGCCGGTGAGGGAGACCTTGGTGCTGCCCGCGATCCAGGAGGAGGCGACCGGGGCGCAGCTGTACGTGCCGGCGGCGTCGGTGCGGTTCGGCAGGCGCACGGTGGCGGCCTCGTCGCCGTCGACGGTGAGGGGCTGGGCTGCGGAGCCGTTGCAGAGGACCGGGGCGGCGGGGGCGGTGGTGAGGGTGAAGGCGCCCTCGGCGACGTCCGGGACGGTGAAGCGGCCGGCGGCGTCGGTGGTGACGGCCGGGACCGGGGCGCCCGCGACCTGCACGGTGGCGCCGGGCAGCGGCCTGCCGGTGACGTCGAGGACGGTGCCGGAGACGGCGTGGTGCGGTACGGCGTCGAGCGCGAAGTCCTTCGTGGTGTCGCCGCCCGCGACGACCTCGTACCCGGACTCGCTCGCGCCGTTGTAGCCGTAGCCGCCGAGGGTCAGGGTGTAGGAGCCGGCGGGCAGGGTCAGCCGGTACGAACCGTCGGCGGCGGTGGTGACGGTACGGGAGACGGAGCCGCCCGCGGCCTTGACGCTGACGCCGCCGATGCCCGCGCCGGTGGCCCCGTCGGTGACGCGGCCGGTGACGACGGCCGCGGTGTGCGGGGCCGCGTCGACGGCGCCGAGGATGTCGAGCTTGCCCTCGCCCCAGACGTTGTTCCTTCCGGCGGTGCCGCCGCAGTGGGTGTCGTCCACGTCGCGCGCGGAGCCGTTCAGCAGCGCCCGGGTGGCATCGATGTCACCGATCAGCGAGGGGGCCTCGGACCACAGCAGGGCGACGGCGCCCGCCACGTGCGGCGTGGCCATCGACGTACCGCTGATCGCCTTGTACGCCGAGCCGGGCCAGGTGGAGCGGATGCCGACGCCCGGGGCGGAGATGTTCGGCTTCGCCGAGCCGTCGACGAGGGACGGGCCGAAGCCGGAGAAGGAGGCGATCTTCCCGGTGGAGTCGTAGGCGCCGACACCGTACGAGGGGGCCTGGGAGCCGGGGGCGTGGGAGGTGGAGCAGGTCACGCCGTCGCCGTCGTTGCCGGCGGCGAACGCCTCGAAGATGCCCGCGGAGTTCCAGGCCTCGACGATCTCCTGGTAGAAGGTGGTGTCGCCGCCACCCCAGGAGTTGTTGACGATGTCGGGGGCGAGGTCCGGGCGCGGGTTCCGGCCGTTGCGGTCGGTCGGCGCGAGGATCCACTGGCCGGCGGCGAGCAGCGAGGCGTCCGAACAGGAGGAGGACTCGCACCCCTTGGCCGCGATCCAGGTGGCGCCGGGCGCGACACCGACGCCGCCGGCACCCGCCATGGTGCCCATCACATGGGTGCCGTGGCCGTTGTTGTCGCACGGCGTGCCGCCGGTGCCGCACTGGCCGGTCGGGTCGTACCAGTTGTAGTCGTGGCTGAAGGAGCCGTCGCCCAGGTTGCCCCGGTAGGCGCCGACCAGCGCCGGGTGGTCGTACTGCACGCCCGAGTCGATGTCGGCGATGACGATGCCCTCGCCGCGGTCGCCGTACTGGTCCCACACCTGGTCGGCCTTGATGTCCGCGACGCCCCACTCCGGGGTGACGTCGGCCGCCGCGTCGGCGTCGGTGCCGGCTTCGGTGGGTGCGGCGGCCTGGGAGGCCGCCTCGACGCCGTCGAGGCGGTACGTCTGCTCCTCGACGATGCTCGCCACGTCCGCGCGGGCGGCGAGCTCCTCGACGAGGCTCTGGTCGGCGGTGGTCACCAGCAGCGTGTTGGCGATCCAGTAGGACTCGTATCCGACCTTCCTGCGGTCCAGGAACGCCCGGAGCGGCCGCTGGCTGTCCGCCGCCTCCGTCCTGAGCGCCTCGAAGGCGGCCTTCGTCCGGGCACCGTGCCCCTTCGCGCGCCGGGCGCCGGAGAGGTCGGCCCGGTCCTTCAGGACGACGAAGAACCGCGACTCCTCACCGGCCGCGACGGCGTCGAGGACGGCGGAGTCGACGCTCGCCTGGCGGGGGGAGGTGGCGGCGGCGGACTGGGGGAGCACGACGGCCGAACCGCCGAGTACGGCGGCGAGGGTGACCGCCGCCCACGCGCTGCCCCGGCGCCGGGGCGTGCGGGAGACATTCATCAGGGGAACTCGCTTCTCCGAGACGGGGGGATCGCCGGTCCGGCCAGGTGGTTCCCACCGGCACGGACCAGGCGGGTCCACACGCTAGGAGGGGCGCGTTACCCGGGCATTACCGGGATTCCCGCCCGCCCGGAGCCGGGGCGCGCGCCGGCCCGAACCGGCACAGGAGCGGCGCCGAGTCGTCGTCGGGGGCGGCACGGGTGTGCCGGCGGACGTCGGCCCGCCGTCGAGGGCGGAGACGGGACACGGGTCGGCGAGCAGGGCGGGGGCGTGGGCGCGCAGGGGGTGGAAGGCGCCGGAGGGGTCCCGGGCCTCCGACAGGCCGTCGGTGGAGAACAGCGGGCGGTCGCCCTCGGCGAGGGACGGGCCGAGGCAGGTGGCGTCCGCTGCCCAGGGGCTTTGGACCGGCTCCGTAGGGCGCGGCCGGCGTCAAGGAGTTGTCAGGGGACGGGCGGGCGGCGCCAAGAACGCGCCAGGAAGGGCAGACATGCTCCGGGCGGGAGGCCGACGCTGAGCGGAGCCCGATCCGAAGGAGTTCGTCCCCATGACCACCCTGACCACCGCGAAGGACGCCGTACCCGGTGCCGAGGAGCCCCCTGATACCGGTGCACGGCACAAGCTGACCGCCGTCACCGGCCTCGCCGCCCTCTCACTGGACGCGATGGCGTCGGTGGCGTACGGCCCCGAGGCCATCGTGCTGGTCCTGGCCGCCGCCGGCGGGTACGGGCTCGGGTTCACGCTCCCCGTCACGCTGGCCATCGCGGGCCTGCTGGCCGTCCTGGTCGCCTCGTACCGGCAGGTCATCGCCGCGTTCCCGGACGGCGGCGGCTCCTACGCCGTCGCCAAGGCGCGTCTCGGCCGTCGCACGAGCCTGGTCGCGGCGGGCTCGCTGGTCCTGGACTACGTGCTGAACGTCGCCGTCGCCGTCACCGCCGGCGTCGCCGCCCTGACGTCCGCCTTCCCGGGCCTTTATGCCGACCGGCTGGTGATCTGCCTCGGTGTCCTGCTGCTCGTCACGGCCGTGAACCTGCGGGGGATCGTCGATTCGGCACGGGCGTTCCTCGTCCCCACCGCCGTCTTCGTCGGCGCGATCCTCGTCATGATCGCCGTCGGCCTGTTCCGCGACGCCCCCGTCTCCACCGCCACCTCCGACGGCCACGCCTCCGTCCTCGCCGACGACGCCACCACCGTCGGCGCCCTGCTGCTCCTGAAGGCGTTCGCCTCCGGCTGCTCGGCGCTCACCGGCGTCGAGGCGATAGCGAACGCGGTGCCCGCCTTCCGCGCCCCGGCCGCCCGCCGGGCGATGCGCGCCGAGGTCGCGCTCGGCGCGCTGCTCGGCGTGATGCTGATCGGCCTGTCCGTACTGATCTCCCGCTTCGGCCTCCAGCCGGTGGAGGGCGTCACCGTCCTGGCCCAGCTCGCCGACGCCTCCCTCGGCCACAACGGCGCCTTCTACGTGGTCCAGTTCGCGACCATGGTGCTGCTGGCGCTGTCGGCGAACACCTCCTTCGGCGGGCTGCCCGTGCTGCTGAAGCTGCTCGCCCGCGACAACTACGTGCCGCACGTCTTCGGCCTGAAGGCGGACCGGCAGGTGCACCGGCACGGCGTCGTGTGGCTCGCCGTGGTGTCGGCCGCGCTGCTGGTCTTCTCCGGCGGCGACACGAACACCCTGGTGCCGCTCTTCGCCATCGGCGTCTTCGTCGGCTTCACGATCGCCCAGACCGGCATGGTCCTGCACTGGCGGGCCACCCGGCAGTGGGGCAGGGCCCTCCTCAACGGCCTCGGCGCCGTCCTGACCGGCGTCTCCGCGATCGTCGTCACCGCCACCAAGTTCCACGACGGGGCCTGGCTGATCGTGATCGCCCTGCCGCTGCTCGTCCTCGCCTTCGAGGCCGTCCATCGCGCCTACGGGCGGATCGGCGAGCGCCTCGGCGTCGGCCGCGTCCCCGAACCGCCGCACCGCGAGCGCTCCCTCGTCCTCGTGCCCGTCTCCTCCCTCACCCGGCTCACCAGCGAGGCCCTCACCGCCGCCGTCTCCCTCGGCGACGAGGTCCGCGCGGTCACCGTCTGCCACCCCGACGCCGAGGACCTGGCGGCCACCGAGGCCCTGGAGCGGGACTGGGCCCTGTGGAACCCGGGCGTCGCCCTCGTCCGGCTTCCCGCCGAGCGCCGCTCCCTCGGACGTCCCGTCAGCGCCTACGTCCGCGCGCTGCGCACCGCCGATCCGGGCACCCGCGTCACCGTCCTGATTCCCGAGGCCGAGCCGGAACACCTGTGGCAGCGGCTGCTGCAGAACCAGCGGGGCGCCGTCGTCGCCCACGCCGTCCGCCGGGACACCGACGCCGTGATCTGCCGGCTGAGGTTCCGCCTCGGCGCTCGCTAGCCCCTCCCTCCCCATCCCGGGACGGCGACCGCGAGCCGGTCGGTGCGCACGGTCCTGGTGACCCGCAGCCCCCTGGCCGTCAGCGGGCCCCGCGCGTCAGTTCCATGCGGTCACGGCGAGGCGGACCCGCGCGTCCTCGCCGAGGATCGCCGCGGTCGAGCGGGGCAGGGGGATGTGGCTGATCCATCTGCCGCTCACCGGATCCTCGTCGGCCAGCACCAGGCTGGTCGGTATGAAGTCGCTGATGGGACCGGCGATGTCGGAGTTCCAGGTGGCGCGCAGCGCCGGAACCCCGGCGTCGCTGCCGACGTCGACGATCAGGATGTCGTCGAAGTCGGCCGTCTGCTCGATGTGGTCACGGAAGTCCAGGAAACCGTTGTCCCGTTCGCGCAGGGAGAGGACGCGCAGGTGGAGCGCGTACCGCAGGGCGCCGGCGCCGTTCGGGCTGGCCAGGTTCTCGCACAGGAAGGTGCTCACCAGCGGCACCGCTCCGTCGCCGTCCACGTCGGGCTGCGCGTCGCCGCCGAGTTGGATCGGGCACCACTGGGCGGCGGTCCGCTCGTGCATCACGATCTTCAGGCCGCGGATGGACAAGCCGACCTCCGCCTGCCACGCCGTGTTCTTCTCCTCCGGCAGTCGGAAGCGGACGAGGGCGGACTCCACCTTCAGGCCGCCGAACAGGAACCGCCGCAGGTTCTGGTAGCCCTCCTCGGAGTTGACGAGGCCGTAGCGCCCGCTGTGACTGCGGTGGACGTAGGCGCTGAAGGCCCCCGGCACGTACGCGTTGTCGATCTGCACGAGGCCGTCGCTGCGGGCCCCGACCACCGCGGACGACAGGCCGTGCGCCACGTCGTAGTCGCCCGGGTTGGTGCCCACCAGGCAGAAGACCTGCCGGAGCGGGAAGGCGAAGGGCTCCCCGTCGGCGGGCATGGCCCGCGGGTCCCAGTGCTCGGGCGGCTCGTCGGCCGCGGTGGCGTGCGGGGTCAGGTACTGGTACATCCGCTCGCGCCCGAAGATGTCGGCGCCGTTGATCCCGATGGCGTCCCGCAGCCGCTCCAGCATCCCGAACCCGAAGTCGAAGGAGATGCCGCCGTGCGGCGTGCCATAGGTGAACAACTTGGCGACACGGGTGGTCGGTTCGATGCCGCGTTCCGGGAGGATCTTCTGGATCAGGCACCGGCAGATGAGGCCGCCCATGGAGTGGGCGACCAGATGGACCCGGTCGACGTGGGCCTTCGTCCTCAGCTCGTCGATGAGTTCGAGCAGGTCCTGCGCGGCGTCCTCGACGCGGAACTCCTTGGGCGTGCCGCCCCAGGTGCTCGCGGACGGGTCGTAGAAGCGGTGGATCCAGAGGCTGTCGGCGGGGATCTCCGCGTGGGTGTCCAGATACGTCTCCTGGCTGCCCTGGACGAGGAGTTGATAGCCCTCGTCCACCATCAGCCGCAGCAGGGGGCTTTCGAACTGGTAGAAGTTCGGCTTGTCGTCCGGTCCGATCCGGATGTGCGTGGAGCCGGCGTTGAACCCGAGGAACGGGTCCGCCACCGCGCTGTCGATGCCGGACTGACCGCCGGCGAAGCCCCGGACGTAGATGACGGGGATCTTCTGGGCCTGCGACATACGGGCCGCCTAGGTGTCAGCATTCACCGACGCCCGGGAGCCAGGCAGCCGGATCGTCGATGAAGATGTTGGAGAGGTATCCGCCGAGGGCGGGGACGAACGACCACGCGTCGTTGACGTGACCGGCGGCGCTGACCGTGTCGCCCCTGGCCTGACACGAGACCGTCACCCGCGTGGGCCCGGGCAGCACCGCCACGACGGCGGCGCCGAGGGAGGGTGCCGCCCGCACGTTGACGTCGGTCCCCCAGGTCGTGAAGGCGCCCGGTTCGACCGTGCCGCCCCCGCCGCCCCCGCCGTCCGGCACCTCGCCGAAGAGCGGGAGTCTCCAGTTCTGGGAGTCGTCGCAGAGGGGATCGGCCACCACGGACAGATGGAAGTGCGCCTCGTGCGGATTGGCACCCGAGTACGGCCCCCACTGCCAGCTGCGGTGGGAGGCGATCCGACGGTTGGCGATGACGTACTTGATGCGCGGATCGCGGCTGTCGAGCAGCTGGTCGGCGACCTGCTGGATGTCGAGGCCGTGCGCCGGATCGTGGGTGAAGTCGCGCGCGGTGACGATTCCCGGCCCGTACCACGGGTTGTGATCACTGTTGTCGCCCCGTGCCTGGTGGGCTGCGTCGCCGATGCCGCCGTCGGCCGCGAGGCTGCGTCCGGGGAAGCGTGCGTCGAGCTGATGCCGCAGGGTTTCCAGGCTGTTCGCGACCCTCCAGGTCATCACGGCCTCCCAGGGGATGTCCTTCGCTCGTCACGGTCTCCGAGAGGGACTCGGCCACCGTGACCGAAGCTACGGAACCGCCGTCAGCCCGGCGTCACACCGCCGTCATCACCGCCGCTTCCGAGGCGTGCCGACGGGCTGCGAGCACCCCGGTGACCAGCGGCCGGCCGTCCTCGGCGCGGTCGGGCACACCGAGTTGCAGAGGGGGAGGGAGCGGAAGAGACTGAGGGGGAGGCCTCGTCCGAGGTCGTGGACCCCGAAGCCGAGCCGGCGGATCTCAGCGGGCCCGGAGGCGGTGCCGACGAGACGGTACGGCTTCCGAGAGGCGCGCTCACGCGAGTTCCCCGTGCGCGAGGCGATCATGAACGTGACTCCCTCCGCTCAGCTGCGGTTGCTCGGCCGTTTCCGACTGGAATGCGGAAGGCAGAGCATCGAGCTGTGTCGCAATGGTCAACGGCTCCTGGCCTTCCTGAGCCTGCGCGAGAGCGTGCCCCGCACCGTCCTCGCCGGCACGCTGTGGCCCGAGGTCACCGAGGAGCACGCCAGGGGCAGCCTGCGGACCACGCTGTGGAAGCTTCCGCGGGGTGAACTCCCGCTCGTCCGCTGCTGCGGGGACGTCCTGATGGTCGCTCCGGCGCTGCGCGTGGACGTCCACGTCCTCACCCGCACGGCCCTCGGCGTCGTGGCGGGCGGTGCCCCGCCGCCGTACCGCCATCCCCCGCTCGGGCTCCTCACCGGAGAGGACCTCCTGCCGGGCTGGGACGAGGACTGGGTGCTGCTGGAGCGCGAGCGTCTGCGGCAACTGCGGCTGCACGCCCTCGACTCGCTGGCGCACACCCTGATCGAGCAGGGCAGGACCGCACTGGCGATGGAAGCGGCGTGGGCCGGCATCCGTGCCGAGCCACTGCGCGAGAGCGCGCACCGGGTCGTCGTGTCCGTGCATCTCGCGGAGGGCAACGTGGGCGAAGCGCTCGGTCACTACGCGATGTTCCGCACCCTGTTGAACGAGGAACTGGGTATCGAGCCCTCGCTTCGGTTCACCCGCCTGCTCGGCGAGCGGCTGCCGTACCCCACAGCCCCACAGCACCACGACAGGAGAAGCACCATGCCGGCCACCGTGCAGAACCTCTCCTCTTCCCTCGGGGGACCCGTCTCCCACGTCACCCACCGGGTCGACTAGATGGTGGAGGGCAGCTGGGCCTGCGAGATGTGCGGCACCGATGTGCCGCACGGCGCGCAGCGGTGCCCTGTGTGCCATGCCTACGTCCCGTTGTACGACGACGGCGAGGTGCGCGGACCGCGGCCGGCACGGCGGAGGATCCTCCGGCCGCAGCCACCCCCGGAGCCACCGCCCCGACCGGACCCACCACCCCCGGACCGACCGCCTCCGCTCCGGACCGATCCGCCACGCCGACCCTCCGTCCCGCCGCTCCCGGTGGGCACCCTCGCCGGCAGCGGCCTGGTCTACGGAGTGGCGCGGAACGTGCAGCTCCGCACCGAAGTGCTGGGCGACGACTCCGGCACCAGCTCGACCGTGGTCTGCAACTTCCGCGTGGAGGTGCATGACCGGCAGGGCCGTCCCCTGCGGCTCGTCCCCGTGGAGATGCGCGGCTACTCCTTCGAGGGCGCCGTCAACGAGGGCGACCGGATCCGTGCCCACGGCCAGGTGAAACGCGGCACGCTGCGGGTCAAGCGCCTGCAGAACCTGACGACGGGCGCGGAGGTCTCCGCCCGCACCACGCCCGTGGTCATGATCGTCGTGGCGGTCGTGCTCGTCGTAGCCTGGGCCGTCTTCCTGTTCGGGTTCGTGGTCCGCTGACCCCGCTGCGGAACCTACCGCCGCGGGGGGAACGGCACCCGCAGATCCACCAGCCGGAAGTCGTGGCCGTCCCGCGGCTCCAGGAGCGCGAGGGGGGCGTAGTGGTAGCGGACCCCGTGCGGGCGGCGCTTGAGGGGCTGCCCCTGGCGACCGCGGGCCCAGTCGACGTCACCGGTGAGCACCCTGGCGGCGAACTGCCAGTAGTCGCCCCGGCGGAAGACGCGCGGCCCGTCCCGGCCGGGCTCGAACCGGATCTCGACCCCGTCCTCCAGCGGCAGCCACTCTCCCTCGCGCAGGGGAATGCCCATCGCTTCCGTGACTCCGCCCTCCCACCCGCTCGTTCCGTGGTCCCAGCGGCGGAGCAGCGGATGACGCGTCGGCACCTCACCGACGGACCGGTGGAACGGGTCGTCCCCGACCTCGTCGTCCAGGGTGACCCGGTGATCGTCGTAGTCGACCCGCTGGACGGTGTAGAGCCGTCCGCAGCCCGCGTCGGGCCGGTCCGACGCGCCGCGGCAGACCACGGCGTCGTCGATGATCTCCACCACGTCACCGACGTCCACGCCGAGCTTGTCGTCCCGGCCCAGCGTCTCCAGCTCGACCACGGCTCCGGACACGCCCCGGACCGGCAGGACCACGGAGCCGTTCTCCCGCGACCACTTGAAGGTCGCCGTGCCCTCACTGCCGCCCCGGTGCACCTCCACCCGGTACAGCTGGTTCTCCGGGCCGCGGTAGCCGGACGCGGGGGCCGCCCCGTTCGCCGGGTCGGCCGCGTCCTCGGGGCGCCGGGTCCGCGCGGCGAGCACGCCGCGCGGCTCGAAGCGGCTGTCGATGCGCTCCCGCAGGAAGGACGTGGCATTGCGCATGTCGGGCGTGGCCGACCCCGGCTCCAACGGGAGCACGCACACCTGCCAGACGACCCGGGTGCGCGCCGTGGTGTCCGGGCCGTTCGGACCGAGGGCCTTCTCCCGGATCCACGGCGCTTCCAGGGCGGTGACGAACCGCTCCCACACCCGCAGGTACACCAGGAAGGGACCGGCGGGCAGTTGGTCGTGCTCGGGGTCCAGGTGCCCGTCGGGCTGGTCCCAGTAGTCGGTCCCGTCGCACTCGCACAGGACGCCGTCGACGTACATGCGCCCCGGGGACACGGTGAAGGTGTCCCCGTCGTAGCCGTCGATCCCGAACCCGCCGAGGCCGTCCGGATCGGGCGGGTACGCCGCGGGACCGAGGAGGTCGGAGGCCAGGGTGCGCATGTAGTGCAGGAGGATCGCCGTCTGCTCGTTGAGGTCGGCGTCGAGCTGGACCCGGCCCTGCTGGGACAGGACGGAGGAGAAGCGCCGAGCGGGATCGAAGATGACGCGGGAGAAGTCGCCGTGCATGCGTGTGCTTCCTGCCTGGGCCGAAGGCGGACGGTACGGGGTCGTCGGGGGGCGGTTCCGGATGGTTCCGGACGGTTCCGGTCGGGACTCAGGTGGCGAAGAAGAGCCCGGCGTCGCAGCCGGCGGGCGTGTACTCGGCGAGCCTGGTGCGCAGGTTCTCCTCCCGCTGCGGCTGGTAGAGGTGGTGCAGCGCGCCGGGCTCCGAGCCGTTGTCGCCGCCCCGGCGGATCTCCTGGGCGCAGGTGTCGGCGAGCCGCACGTAGTCGGGCGAGCCGTACCGGGTGTCGGCGAAACGCAGCACCACCCGCTGCGGATCGCCGGTGTGGTCGGGTTCGCAGTGGAAGCGGGGCGGCGTCACCGAGCCCGGCGGAAGCCAGCAGAACCGTACGGAGCCCTGGTCGCGCCGGTCGATCCGCACCTCGCCGTCCAGGAGGCAGTTCTCCAGCACGTCCACGGCCCGCGCGCGCACCGACCCGATGACGGTGGTGCGCCGGGCCGTGAGGACGACGTCCGCCGTGCCGCCGTCCGGGGAGCCGACCGCCGCCGCCTCGCGCAGCGTCGCGTCCAGCACGCTGTCGCACACGTCGACCCGGTTGGGTTCCCGCCCGTCGCGGCCCGACACCGTGACGGCGCCGAGGACGCTGTGCCGGATCTCGGTGCGGACCGGGCTCCTGGCGATGTCCAGGCTGGGCGCTCCGGGAGCCAACGGCCTGCCCTGATCCGGTTCCCAGCCCGGTACGAAGGTGCAGTGCCGGACCACGAGACGGTCCACGCCGCCTCGTACGCGCACGTAGCCGCCCGCCACCAGCAGCCCGTCGAGGACGATGCGCGCCGTGGCCTCGGACGGGAGCCCGTTCTCGGGACCGGTGATCGTCAGCGCGCGCGGACTGTCGTCGCCGCGCCGGCCGTGCAGCCGGATGACGGGACGGACCCCGTCGGCCGCGCGCAGGGTGAGCCGGTCTCCCGGGTCGAGGCGGATGTCGCCCGGCTCCGTCCAGACGTCGTTGGAGGTGAGCTCCACGATCGCCTCCGCCTTGTGCGGGTGCCCCCGCTTCGCCGCCTGCCAGTGGTCGAGCGCGTCGGCGATGCTGCGGTGGTGGTTCTCGCCGGTACCCACCAGGTAGCGCTCGACGCTGTCGGAGGGCACGGCCTCGGGGCGGGGGTACTCGCCGCCGCCGATGTCGCCCGAGAACGCGTGGTGGTAGGTCACCCGGACACCGTGGGCGGGAGCCGTGCCCGGCGGCAGCATCAGACGGCCGAGGACGGGGTCGACGGCGACCTGCCCGGCACGGGGCCGGTACCGCCAGTCGGACAGGTCGGCGGCGACGATCCGTCCGAGGGAAACGACGTCGTCCACGGCGTCGGGGCCGGTCCACACGCACAGGCTCTTGCCGGGCCCGTAGTAGTCGTAGAGCCGGTCGGCGAGTGCCCTGCGGCCGATGGGCTCCGGGACGTTCGTCCGGTCCGCGACGTGACAGCTCGACGGCTCCGGCACGGGGGCGGTGAACAGGGGCGTGTCGATGGCGAGCACGTTGAAGGTGTAGCAGGCCCGGTCGCGATCCAGGCAGTAGGCGGGGGCGCGTGTCACGGAGTAGGGGCGCAGCCGCCACAGGTGCAGCCCGACCGACTGGATGCCGTAGCGGCCGGGGCGGCGGGCGGAGCCGGCGCGCGGCACCTCCACGGTGCGGGCGAACGAGTCGAAGGCGCCTCCGAGTTCGTCCAGGTCGGCCGGGCGGCGCACGTCGACGAGTCCGCCGCGCGCCGGTCCGCGGCTCACGGACCCGGTCTCGGAGGTCCAGCGCCGTACGGGCTGCGTGACGCAGAGCAGACGACGGTGCTCGACGACGCGCGCGGGCCACCCCGCCACGGCCGACGCGAGGTCCTCGAGCAGCGCCAGGGTGCCCTTGCGGCGGCGGTTGACGACGGTGTCGGCGACATCGCGGCGGGGTACCGCGGCGGCCGGCAGACCGGTCCCCCGGGAGGTGTCGTCGGAGAGGGCGGAGACGATCCCGGGCAGCAGCTCGTACCCGACGAGGTCCCCGACGTAGGGCACCACCCAGTCGTCGCAGGTCTCGATGAACCAGTTGTCGTAGAGCCGTTCGATGTCGTCCTGGAGGACGGTGGCCTGCTCGGCGACGATCGTCAGCAGGGCGCGCAGCGGCCCGCCTTCCTCCGCGTCACGCCGGCGGTGCACCGCCGGCAGCAGCGCGTACAGCTCGTCGGGGGTCATGGCATCCTCCGCAGGATCAGCGTGCCGGGCACGGCCGGGTCGAGCAGGACCAGCTGGGCGGGGCGCATCCTCGTGCGCGGCGGCGCCCCGGCGGTCCGGCGGTCGGCCGGGGGTGCGGCAAGCGGCTGGTGCATCAGCACCGTCGGGGCCTGCGCGGCGTCGACGGCGGCGGCCGGATCCGGCGCGCCGCCCTGCCCGCCGCGGCCGGAGGGCACCGGGGGGAGGACCGGGCGCGGGCCGGCGGGCAGGGCGGGAACGCACGGGACGACGGAGGGGTGCGCCGCGAACCGCACGACGGAGGCCGCGTCCGCGCCCTCGGGTACGCCCCCGAAGGCGTCGACGTCCACGAAGTCGACGCCGGGAACCGCGTGCGCGGCGGCGACGACGGCGCTCAGGTACACGGGATGGCCCAGGTGCGCCCCCGCGAATCCCAGGCGCTCGGCCAGCGCCTCGCGCACCCGCCGCTCGACCTTCTCCGGGAGGTGATCGGGGGCCGTGCGCACGCCCATCACCACCACGAGGCGTACGCGCTCGCACGGTTCGACCCGGACCGGCAGGGCGGGGTCGCCGTACCGGCGCAGCGCCGTGCGCAGCGCGGCGAGCAGGGGGGAGGAGGTGTCCAGCGGGGCGTCGTCGGCGGCGGCCACGGTGACGTGCAGGAAGGGGCGGCCGTCGTCCACGCAGCGGCGTGCCACGGCCTTGCCGACGCCCGCGAACGCGCGGGCGAAGGACTGGAAGTCACGCACCGACACCAGCCGGTCCAGGGCGCCCTGCCGCAGGGGGATGGCCCGGCGCAGCTCCGCCGGGCCGTCGGCGTCGGCCCCTCCGGTCGCGGGCAGCGGATTGGTGACGCCGCTGACGCCGAGGGGCCTGCTCACGACCTGGTTGATCCGGCCGGCCGCGGCATTGCCGACGCGTCCGCCGCCGATGCGGTAGCGGGCGGTGACGTTCTCCGTGCCGGAGGGCAGCCGGGCGCCCTGCCGGCCGTCCCCGAACTCCACGGCGGCCCGCCCGCCGGGGCCTGCCCGCAGGCTGAACACCCGCGCCGTGGGACCCGCCTCGCTCAGGTCGGCGGTCCGCCGCCACGCCACGTCGTCGACGCGCACCGTCAGGGCCTCCTCGCCGCCGTCGGCGCTGGTCGACGGCAGCCAGACGAGCGGGCCCCGGCGCAGGGGCAGCACCTGCCCGGCCCGGGTGGCGTCACCGCTGCCGAGCACTTCGGTGACGGTCTCGCCCGCGGTCGCCGGGACGACGTTGCCGTGCACGACGACCGTGTCCCGGCGGTAGCGGTGCGCGAGCGGCGCCGTCAGCAGCAGCGTGGTGCGCACCCGGTCGTCGCAGGACGCGCCGTCGAAGGCATGACGCACACCGGCGAGGACGGCGAGTTCGGAGCCCGGAACGCCCGCACGGGGACCGGTGGCCGTACCGCCCTCCGGCACGACGTCCGTGCGCTCGCCCGAGACGACGAGCAGCCTCCCGGGGGCCAGCCCCTCGAAGACCCCGTCCAGCGGCACCGTCCCGCCCGCCAGATCGGTGGTGTCGGTCGAAGGAGCGAGGACCAGCGGCTCACCGGCCGCCCACACGGTGGTGGCCCGCCGGACCGGGATGTCCTCGCAGTCCTCGGTCCACGGCTCGGCCAGCCGCAGCCGCGTCACCCGCAGGGCGTCCTGGTCGTTGGCGACGGACAGCCGGCTCACCTCGACGACCCGGAGGACGCGGATGCGGACGCGGCCCGCCACCTGCACGGCGATCCAACTGCCCGGCTGGATCGCCTCGTGCACCGCGTCCAGCAGCAGGACGTCGTTGGCGAGCGGTCCGTCGTCCTCGGACCGGGACGGCGTCGCCGCGCGCAGCAGCCGCCTCACCCGGCCGTCGTCCGGGATCGAGGCGCCCAACGGGGCGGCGGTGACGCGGAAGTGCTGCACGCCCGGCGGTGCCGTGGCCGGAACGGAGACGGCGGACAGCGCCCGGTACAGGGACTCCGTGATCCCGGGCCGGTTGCCGGCGAGCAGCCGGGGCAGCGCGTCGGATCCGGGGCCCAGGGCATCGGCGACCGCGGGCGCCGGCCGGGGCGGCGGTGCGCCCGGCCCGAGCGCGTGCAGCAGCGGGTCCACCGCGTGCACGACCCGCCCGCCGGGGCTGCCGAGGTCCCGCAGCAGTGCCTCCCCGCCGGCCGGGGCCGCCGGTGCGGGCTCCTCGGTCAGGCGCCGGACCGCGTCCTGGACGGTCGCGAGCCGTACGGCGGCCCGCTCGGCCAGCGCGTCCGCGTCCACGCCGTCGCCGAGCTCGGAAAGACGCTCGCGCAGCCGGCGCAGCCCGCGGTCCAGCCGGGCCGCGAGCGTGTCCGGGTCGCGCAGTTCCTCGGCGCGCTGCCGCACGTCCCGCAGCATCTCCAGCAGATCCTCGAACGGCCCCCGGGACGGCGCGCGCTCCGCGGCCTCCTCCACGTCCTCCCGCAGCGCCTCCACCGCGTTGTCCAGCTGCCGCGGGGGGTCGGGGACCCGCAGCCGTACCGTGGTCCGCCCCAGCGCGGGGTCCGGTTCGACGCCCGTCACGAGCCGTGTGAGGTTCAGGCGCGCGTCGGGATAGGTGAACAGCAGGCGGTCACCGGGGCGCAGGGCGTGCTGCACCCCGTCCACGTCGACGGAGGCGATGCCGGTGACGACGTCGGGCGTGAGCGTGGTCGGGAGCGTGGTGCGCACGGGCAGCGCGCTCCACTCCGCCCGGGCGGCGAGGTCGCTCGTGGTCTCGAACACCGCGGGCAGCCCGCCGGGTTCGGGCTCGCTCTTGACCTGCGAGCCGGCCGGGACGACGCAGGACGTTCCGGCGTCCAGGGTGTAGGCGAGATGGGCGGTGGCCGCGAGTGCCGGGCGCGGCCGGTGACCGACCAGCCGGCCGAGCCGGGTCAGGGACTCCTGCTCGGTGGCCGTGCGCAGGAACCCCTCGTTCGCGATGCGCTCCTGATAGAACGTCAGCACGTCGGCGACGACGGCCCAGGCGTCGAGCAGGGCGACCGAGGGATCGTCGGGTTCCCGGGTGGTCAGCGCGGCCAGCGGCGTCCGGCCGCCGGCCGGGGACAGCCGCGCCAGCATCGCGTCGAGGAACTCCCGGTGGGTGCCCACGCGGTAGGACAGCTCGGGCAGTCCGGGCCGGTTCCACACCCGGGCCGGGTCGCGACCGCCGGTGCCCTGCCCGCCGGAGGGAGTGCCGGTCATCGTCCGCCTCTCATACGCAGGGTCAGACGCCCGTTCTCCGGGCGGGTGACGTCACCGTCCAGCCGCGGGATCTCCAGGGGCCGCATGCGCAGCTCCCCGGAGGCCGGTACGTCCGGCCCCGCGGCCTCCGCTCCGGCGAACCGGAACCTGCGCAGTAGCGTCACCTCGGCGTGCCGGACCCCGGGCACGCCCATGCAGAGCGCCACCAGGGCACTGGCCCGCACCGGCGTGCCGAAGGTCAGCGCCGACGGGTCGAAGAGCCCGAGCGTGCCGTCGGGCCGGTGCCCCGGGAGGAAGGCCCGCTGCAGCGCCTCGCGCACATGGGCGGTGACGTAGTGCGGGTCGACGAGGACGTACAGCGCGACGTCGAGCGGGACCAGCAGGGCGGGGCGGGTGACGACGTCGTGACCGATGCGCCGGTAGGGGTGCAGGGCGGCGCGCACGTCCGCCAGCAGCGACGGCGACGGCACGGCGGTGCCGGCCGGGTCGAGGGCGACGTCGGCCTCGTACCAGCTGCCGGTCCAGCGCAGGGTGGCGGCGGCGCGCTGCACCTCGGGATGGGCCGCCGCGAGCGTGGCGTAGTCCTCGGCGGTGACGGCGCGCAGCAGCGTGCGGAAGGCGGAGCGGGGGGCGGCGAGCCGTGCCTCGGCCACCGGCTCGGGATCGGTGCCGCCGGTCACCGGCACCGGGTTGCGCACCCGCGTGACGGACGGCAGCGCGCTCTCGCGGTGGGTGATCCGGTTGACGACCTCACTGCCCGCGTTGCCCGACCGGCCGTTGCCCACCCGGTAGGTGAGGCGCAGCCGGGTTCCCGGGCGGGGCGCCCGGCCGCACCGGCCGTCTCCGAAGCGGAGGGTGAGCACACCCTCGTCGTCGGTCTCGCCCACGAAGTGGCGGTCGAGGGGGCCGCTCCCCAGGAGGTCCCGGCGGGGGGTCCACACGGCCCCGGCACCGTCCGCCCCGTCGGTCTCCGTCACGTGCAGGACCGGCAGCGCCTCACGGGGATCGGGCCGCAGCGCGGTGCGGGCCGGGCCGTGGAGGGCGGGGTTGTCGCGGTGCAGCGCGTCCGCGGCCGCGTGCCCCCAGGTCTTCCGGAGTTCCCAGTCCGAGTCCGCGGGATCGAGGACGTAACCGGACCGGGCCCGGCGCACGAGTGTGTCCAGGCGGCGCAGCTTGGGTTCGAGCAGCTCGTGGAAGCGGGACAGCAGCCGGGCGAAGGTGTCGTGGCGGACGGTGGCGTCGGAGAGGTCGCCGACCAGGGACGCGCCGAACCACGTCCGCAGGAAGTCGCGCTCGTCCTCGTCGAGGCCCGCCGCCTCGTGGTGCAGGTCGCGCAGCCGGTCGCGCGCCCCGCCGGGGAGGGCGAGCAGCCGGCGGGCCTGCGCGGCGGCGACGTCGGCCGGTCGCGGGTACGGCGGCGACCAGGTGACGGGCGCGCCGCGCACCGTCGCGGTGAAGGGCCGCGTGGGCGCGGCGCCGTCCGGTGCCTCCGGCACCTTGACGGTCTCCTCGGCGTCCTCGCCCGGCAGCCAGGTGTGGTCCAGGCCGTGTTCGACGAGGAGGGCGTTGCCGCACGCCACGACGGACGCGCCGGGCCGTCCGTCGGGCCCGGGCGGGTTGCGCACCGCCAGGGGGAAGGCGAGGGCGTCCTCGTCCGCCCAGGCGATCTTCACGACCGGGGTGCCGGAACGGGCGTCGACGTCGCACGTGGCGCGGGTGAGGCGGACGGCCTGCCGGTGGCCGGGGTCGGGTGCGCCGCCTCCGGGACCGTGCCTCTCCTCCAGGACGAGAAGGTCACCGGCCTTCAGACGGAGCGCGCGCTGTCCGTCGTGCCCGTCGAGGAGGGCGGCCCGCGTGGTGCCCTCGGGCAGCAGGAAGGTGTCCTGCCCCCACGCCCACAGCGGTACGGCGTTGTGCTCGGGGCGCAGTTCCACCGTGCGCCGCTCCAGCGGCTGGTACACCGGATGCGGGCCGGCGGTGAGTGCCTCCCGGGACATCGTCGGGCCGCCCGGCCCGGCGCTCGCGTCCTCCGGCAGCGCGGTGAACGCCAGGTCCTCGGTCTCCACGGTCCGCTTCGCGGACGTCTCGACACACACGACGGTGCGGGCCGCGCAGCCGTCGTGCAGGGAGTAGCCGACGAGGCGGGCGTGCCGCCGCACCGAGGTGCGCAGCCGGGCGGTGTCCAGGTAGGCCTCGGTGGCCACGGCGTCCTGCTGGTAGCTGAGCCCGTCGCCGACGTGGGCCAGGAGCTCGACCAGGGTGACCCAGAGGTCGGGCACGTGCCGCTCGCTCCACCGCGGCAGGGTGAGCGACAGCCGTTCCAGGAGCAGGCGCCGGAAGCTGGCGTAGTCCTTGGCCAGATAGTCGATCACCGGCGCCGGACCGACGGGGGGCCCGCCCGCGGTGACGGTGTGCGGCGTGCCGCGCGGGGGGCGGCGCACGCCGGGATCGAAGGTGAAGTCCGCCTGGTCGTGGGCGCCGTGGAAGCCCCGCCCGAGCAGCCGCAGCCGGTACGTCGAGTCGTCGCCGGGCCGGTCCAGGTCCAGCCGGAGCCGGATCACGCCGTCGCCGTCCGGTTCCGGCCCGGCCTCGTGGGTGACCCGTACGACGCGGACACCGCCGACGCGCCGTCCGCCCTCGATCAGGAAGCTGTTGCGGTTCAGGCGCTGCGGAAGGGCCCCGAAGAAGGCGACGGTCAGCGTGCGCCGGTCCGGGTGCGCCCGTACCTCGGCGATACCGGCCGGCCCCCGCGCGCGCAGGTCGTCGTCCGGGCCGTCGAGCACGGTCATGGGAGGGTCCCTCCGCTCACAGTGACGGTGCGGTGCTCCCCGGTCGCGGTGAGGACGTACGCGACGTGGACGTGCAGCGTCGCCTCCTCCGAGGTCACGGTGAGGGACTCCACGGTGAGCAGGTCGCCGAGCCAGCGCTGCAGCGCCGCCTGCGCGGCCACCTCCAGGGTCGCGGCCAGCTCGGGGCTGTTGCCGACGAAGACCAGGTCGAGGTGGTTGCACCCGAAGTCCGGCCGGTTGACGCGCTCTCCCGGAGTCGTGAACAGGACCAGCTCGACCATGTCCCGCACGTGGTCGGCGTGGCCGGCCGTCGCCGTGCGCCCGCGGGCGTCGAACCGGTAGGGGAACTCGACGTCCATGCCGGTCACATCCCCCGGACCCTGGGCTGCATGGCCAGCACCATCGGCGGGTTGGGCGGCGGTGTGCCCACGCCGACGGCCGGGGCGACGCCGACCGGGGACGGCTGGAGCAGGACCGGCAGGCCGTTCACGAACACCCGGGTCGAGGTGTGCAGCCAGACGACGCTCGTGCAGGGCGGCGCGCCGAGCGTGGCGGCCGGGAAGCTGCACCCGGCCACGAGGAACGTGTCGGCGGCGGTCGCGACCGGTTGGGAGCCCACCAGGACGCGCTGCTGGACCGGTGCGGGGCTCGTCACGAGGCCGGGCGGGTGGGCGCACATCATCAGAGCGCCGTAGTGGAGCAGCAGTCCGGGCATGGATTCCTCACAGCACCGTCAACGCGCCGTTGTTCACATTGACCTGGGGACCGGCCAGTTGCAGGGTGGCCCCTCCGGGCCCGCACGAGAGCTCGATCCCCATCTCGGTGATCTTGATGAACGGACCGTTCTCTCCGCGCAGCTGGAGCTTGATCCCCCCGCCGGGGCCCGGCATGTCGCTGATCACCAGGGCGCTCCCGGAGGGCGTGGCCAGGACGATCTGCGGGACGCCCGGCGGCGCGGACTTGGCGGCCGGCGGGACGTCCCCGGACCCGCCGCGCCGGAATCCGACGCACACCGCCCGCTCCGGGTCACCGTCCAGGAACCGCACCCACACCCCGGAGTCCGGTGGCGGCACCACGTACATGCCGCAGTCCGGGCCGGCCAGCGGGGGCATCGGCGCGGCCCACACGGCCGCCTCGGTGCCCAGCACCTCGGGGACGCGCACCAGGAGCCGGCCGACCCCGGTCGGGTCCACGGCCGACTCGACGACACCCTCGTACATCCCCGGCCACTGCCCCGTCCGGGCCGTCGTCCCTGTTGCCGCCGTTGTCATGGGGTCACCGTCCGGGTGTCGGCGCCGAGTCCGTCGCGGACCAGCGTGAAGTGCTGCCTGAAGGTATCGCGGGTGAGGTCGTGGGTGACGCCCGCCACGAAATAGCGCCCGTCATACGCCCGTCCGGCTCCGCGCACGCCCACCAGACCGTGGGCGGTCAGGACGTGGCCGTAGCGCAGCACGTCGAGCGTGCCGTGGCCGGTGACGGCGTCGGTGGCGAGCCGGCGGCCGAGTCCGGCCAGCAGCGCCCTGGTCGCGGAGCGGCCGGTCTGGCCGTCGAGCGTTCCGGTGCGCAGGACCTGTACGGGGCTCTCGGCGAGGCTCCGGCGCAGCAGCCCGGGTTCGGGCGCGGTGAGCTCGGAGGCGGTCGTGGACGGCGGTTCGAGGCGGTGGGTCCGCAGGCCGGACTCGGCGAGGGCGTCGAGGGCGAAGGTCAGGTCCTCCACGTTGTCGGCGGCGCCGCAGCCGGTGGTGAGGGCCGGCTGCAGGGCCCCGTCGCGGTTCTGCGGGCCCCAGTAGGCGGTGCTGACGCCCGGCGAGGGGCCGGGTTCGAGGTGGAAGACGTGCCCGACCTCCGCGGCCATCGACCGCAGATAGGCGAGATCGGTCGACGACTGGACCGGAATGTCGATCAGCGGGTTCGGCTGGTCGGCCAGCACCGGAGCCACGGTCCGCGGCGTGATGCCGTACTGCGCGTACGCGGCGCAGACCGCGGCCGCCCGCAGGTGCGGCGGCAGCCCGGGATACGCGCGCCGGACGTGTTCCAGGTCCATGAGGGTCGACAGGTCCTCGCCGGTGACGACGAGGAACGACCGGCCCGGCTCCCGCGCGGCGTGCATCTCCTGATGGGTGATCACCCCGTCCACGAGGACGTGGCACCGGCCCGCCAGGACCACGGCGACCACGACGCGCTTCTTCGGGTGCAGCGCCCCGCCCGGCATGACGGCCTGCGCCGGCACGGACCCGGCACTGACGGCGAAGGTCAGCTGGAAGCCGCCGGTACGGCCGCTGGCGCAGGTGATCCGCGCCCCGTGCAGGGCGTCGACGAGCGCCGCCGGGGCCGGGGCGGGCACGGCGTCCCCGACGAGCAGCATGAGGTGCAGGGCGTGGGCCGTCACGGTGCCGTCCCGTTGCCGGCGCCCGGCGCGGAGGCCTCGGCGGGCAGGGTGATCCGCAGCCGCCGACCGGGCACGGCGGTCAGCTCGTCCGGACGCGTCGCCCTGTTCGCGTCGGCGATCCGCCACGACTGCTCGGGATCGCCGTACCTCCGGGCCGCGATCCGGTCCAGCCGGTCCCCGGCGACGACGACGTGCTCACCCACGGCCGTGAGTTCCTCCGGCCGGGGCAGGAAGCGGCGGCGCAGGTGGGCGACGGTCCCGCCGCCCGGCAAGGTGTAGGTGGTGGTGGGCACCGCGTGGTACCTGCTGTTGGGCTCGATCACGCCCGACCTCCTCCGGCCTGGTGGTGCACGGTTCAGCCCCCCGCGTAGCCGACGGATCCGGGGCCGTATCCGACGAGTCCCGCGAAGCGTTCCCTGCTCTGCTGGTACTGCAGGTGGAGACCGCCCGCCCGGTGGCTGAAGCCGACGTCGTCGACGGTGAGGATCCGCACCGTCAGCGTCACCCGCGCCCGGATCGGGTTCAGGTCCCCGTCGTACGCCTCCTCCGTCACGTCGATGTCCAGCATCCGGACGGGCAGCACCCGCCGCGGGCCGAGCACCAGCACCGGCAGCGGGGCCTGCACGGGGGCGATCTCCAGGATTCCCCTGGCGGCCAGATCGTTCTGCCGGGTCAGCTGCTCGGCCGTGGGACTGACGGCCGTCTCCAGCGCGGACAGCATCCCGAACAGCCCGGATTCCGCGGGACCGCCCGCCGCCGCCGGCTGGTCGGTGGCGTCGAGCTCCGCGTCGATGCGGAAGGTCTCGCGGGGCGGTCCCTGCAGCCGCAGCGCCTCCAGCCGGTCCCCCGCGTCCGCGCCGATGCCCCGCGGGCGGAGCGTACGGGTGATGCTGTCGGGGTTGTACTGGAACGGCACGACGCGCAGCACGCGTCCCTGCTCGGGATCGAGGAAGACGATGCCGCCCCTCCGGGGCGCGGGTGAGCTCATGGCCTGCGCTCACCTGCCCGCGGCCCCGGCCGCACCGGCTCGCGGGCGCCCAGCTCCCGCAGCACGGCCAGGGCGACCTGCCGGCCGAGGGCGGCGATCGCGGCATCCGCCGGTGCGGCGCCGCGGCCGCCCCCGCCCCGGTCGGCGGGGGCGAGGCCGAGCCGCGCCGCGAGTTCCGCCTCCACGGCAGCGCACAGCGCGGCCCGGGACGGCGCGGCGGGCGCATCGAGCTCCAGCCGGCGGATGCGCAGTTCGACACGGCCGGCCGTCATGTGATCACCACCGCCGCGTCGGCGTCGAACATCCCGTTGTCCCCGTCGACCAGCGGGCTGTCCACGCCGTCCACGCGAAGGCGCAGCGGATACCGCCCCGGCGCGCCCGAGGCCAGCCGGAACCGCAGGGTGCCGGTGGCCCGCGTGAAGGGTTCGGCCGCCACCGGCAGGCTGTCCACGAGCAGTTCCACCCGCTGTCCCGGGTGAACGGCGGGTGCGCACGTCACCTCCAGCACCGCGGCTCCGTCCGGGTCCCGTACGACGGTCAGCGGCAGGGGGCTCGTGACACGCGGCGCGACGCGCAGTGTCCGGGGCCGGGTGGTCCGTTCGGCGCCGTCGGCGTCGGTGAGCACGACGACCACCGACCAGCAGCCCGCGCCGAGGTCCTCGCCCAGCGTGGCGCGCACCGCGTCGGCCGTGTCGGCGCGGGCCGGCAGCACGACCGGCGGCCCACCGAGCAGCATGTGCGTCAGGCGCACGCTCGATGCTCCCGCGGCCAGCCCGGTGCCGCTGAGCACGACGTCCGATCCCGGTGCGGCGACCGAGGGCCTGACGGCCTCCAGCACCGGCCACGGCGCCACCGCCGTCGGCGCCGCCGCCGGACCGGCCCCGGCCTCCCCGCGACGCAGCACCGGCAGCGGCGTGCGCCCGGGAGCGGAGCTGTCGATGAGCACGACGCGGGCCTCGTAGGCCACCGACAGCCGGTAGCCGCCGCCCAGGGACGACCACAGGTGGCACATCTCGTCGGCCGTCAGCGCCGACGGCGTGAGCTTCACCGGCTCCTGTTGCAGGTGCAGGTCGCTGAAGTCCGCGGCGGCCCTGAGGTCGTCCGCGCGCAGCTCCGGGCGGTCGTGCAGCGCGGACATCGCCGCTCCGATCAGCCGCTCCGGAAGGGTGGAGTCGTCACCCGGCGACCCGTACGCGGAGAACAAGTAGTGCAGGGCGAGCGCGAGCGCCGGGCGGCGGGTCTCACCGGGGTGCGTGCCGACGGGATCGGTGTTCCGCCAGGCGGCGTCGACGTCGGTTCTGTACAGGAAGACGTTCAGCGCCGGTCCGGCCTGCGCGGCGTCGGCGTCGCCCGCGCCGTAGGGGTGACGGACCGTCACCCGTGCGCCCGGCACCGCACGCTGGACGGCGTCGCCCAGTACGGCCCGCAGGGTCTCCGTCACCGCGGCGATGGCGAGCGCGTCGCTCACGGCCGCCTCCCGAGGTACTCGTCGAGGCTCAGCCGCGACAGCCGCTGCGGAGCCGGGGCGTCGACGACGGCTTCGGCGGGTGCGGCGCGCACGACCAGACGGTCGATGGTGACGCGGACGACCGTCTCCGTGGACTCCGCCGCCGGGGAGTCGGAGGGCGCCCGGCGCGTCTCGGAGGCGGAACGGCGGGTCACGGGCGTCGCGGTACGGGCGGGCGCGGAAGGCGGACCCGGAGGTGAGGACGTCCGGGGCTCGTCGACGACGGGGTGGGCGGCGGACGCCTGCGGGGACGGCGCGCTTCCGGTGACGGGGGGTGCGGCGGGGTGGTCGGGTGACACCGCGGTGCCTGCGGCGGCCTCACCGATCTCAGTGGGCTCGGTGACCGCGGCGGGCTTGGTGACCGCGGCGGTGTCGGTGACCGCGGCGGTGTCGGCGGACGCCGGTGCCACGGGCGGCTTGGGGGAGGTCGACGTGGGGTGTGACGGCGCGGGGTGTGCCGGCACGAGGTGTGAGGGCGCGGAGGGGGGCCCGGCGGCGCCACCGACGTGGGCACGGCGCACCGAGGGGCCGGGCTCACGTCGCACGGCGGATCCTTGTCCCGGAGCGGGCGAGACCTCGGGAGCCCCGCCGGGCTGTGGCTGAGGCTGCGGCTGTGCTTGTGGCTGCGGACGCGGTTCCGGTTCCCGCGCCGCCTCGGGGCCGGGCGTCGGTTCCTGCGAGGACGCGACCGGGTAGGCGCGGATCCCATGTGAGCGCAGGCGCGGCGGGGGAGAGGCCGACACGGAATGCGCTGCCCGTGGCGGCGGGGACGGCGATGTGTGCGGTTCGCCGGCGGATGGCGTGGTGGTGGGACCCGTGGGCTCGGTCGGGTCGTTCCGGTCGTGTCGGGTGGGTGTTTCGGCGGCGGATGGAGGCGCGTCGGTGGGCGGTGGGGAGGCGAACGGGGGGTGTCCCGGAGCGAGGGAACGCGTTGCCCGTGGCGGCGCGGTCGGCGATGTGTGCGGGTCGCCGGCGGACGGCGTGGTGGTGGGACCCGTGGGCTCGGTCGGGTCGTTCCGGTCGTGTCGGGTGGGTGTTTCGGCGGCGGATGGAGGCGCGTCGGTGGGCGGTGGGGAGGCGAACGGGGGGTGTCCCGGAGCGAGGGAACGCGTTGCCCGTGGCGGCGCGGTCGGCGATGTGTGCGGGTCGCCGGCGGACGGCGTGGTGGTGGGACCCGTGGGCTCGGTCGGGTCGTTCCGGTCGTGTCGGGTGGGCGTTTCGACGGCGGACGGAGGCGCGTCGGCCGACGGCGAGGACGCGAACGAGGGATGCCCCGGACCGAGGGTGAGCCCCTGCTGAGGGGCGCGGCGGTCGGGGCGGTCGGGGTGCGTGGGCCGGTCGGGGAACGCGGGGTGCGCGGGGTGCGCCGGGCGGTCGGGGCGTGCGGGACTGCGTCCGGGTTCCCGGTCGGCGGCGCGGGGGCGGTCGGGGTGTGCGGGACGGTGCCGCAGCTGCCCGTCGGCGGCGCGGGTGCGGTCCTCGTCCGTCGGTGGGGGAGCGGACGGCGTCGTGCGGTCACCGGTCACGGCTCCGGTACGGGAAGGCTGCGGGTTGCCGGCGTACGAGGGCGCGGACGCGCGCCGCTCACCGGGAGCCATCCCCGGGTCCGTGTCGTGAGCGTCGCCATCGCCATCGCCATCGCCGTCGCCCTCGTCGCTGTCACCGGCTTCGGCGGTGGCAACGGGCCGGGACGGCGGCTCCGGCGAGGTGGGCGCAGCCGAACCGACCGCGTCAGCCGCCGTACCGGGCGCCGTGCCAACGGCCGTTCCTGACGCTACGTCAGCCGTCGTGCGGGGCGCCGTGCCGACCGTCGTACGGGGCACCGCGTCGGCCGTCCTGTCGGGCGCCGTGTCCACCGCCGTCGCCGCCCTCGCCGCCGCCGGCTCCTCGACCTCCTCCACGAGGTCTGCGTCCGCCCGGTCCGCGCCGCCCGGCAGGTAGGGCGCCCGTCGGCCGGAGGCGTGGGGTGCCAGGGGGCGGAGGCGAGGGCCCGGTGCGCCGAGCAGACGGTCCACGAAGTCGGTCATCCGGAACTCACCTCCAGATAGAACTGCCGCCGCGCCGGGCTGACCGACAGCACGTCGGCCTCCGACCAGCCGTAGGCCCGCGCCAGGGCGTGGACGTCGTGCAGGATCCCGCGCGCGTAACCGGACACGTCGCTCCACACGTGGTCGGCGATGTCGAGGGCGGCCTCCCAACGGTGCTCGCACTGGGGGCAGTCCAGCGTGAGCACGGTGTCGGCCCCCGGGTCGAGCTCCGCCAACCGCGGGGCCAGGGCGTCGAGTACGTCGTCGGGCAGGTCGTCGACGGGCGGGCTGACGCTCAGTACGCATCGGCGCACCAGAGTCCGGCGTGCCCCGGGTGCCGTGGGGTCGACGGACCGGAGGTCCCTGCCGGTGAGGGCGCGGTAGGAGAGCGTGAAGCCACCGGTCGTCAACGTGGCCGTGGCCGGCGCGGCGACCGCCTCTCCGGTCCGGCCGCCCGTCGCGGCCGGCCGCAGTTCGTCCGCCGCCACGGTGACGTCGAGGCTGTCGCCGCACGCCGGGCAGTCGGTCGTGCAGGGAAACGCGTCGCCGAACGCGCCGCACCGCAGTTCCAGGAGGAGGGAGTTCACGGCGCTCAACGGCAGGTCGGCGACGTCCTGTCCGCCGGGGGAGGGCATCGCCTTCGAGGCGATCAGGAGGGCCCGGGCCGCCGGCGCGCTGTCGCATCCGCCCTCCCAGACGTCCAGGACGTTCGCTTCGGTCAGTCGACGCGGCACGCGGTCACCCGGCGGTGTCGGTGAACTGCGACTCCTGCGGCTGCTCGGTGTGTTCCCGTACCCAGCCGTGGTGTTCGACCTTGATCCGCTCGAAGGCGACGCCGCTGGATCCGGCGTCGAGTTCGTGCAGACCGTGGTACTCGGAGACCCAGCAGTCGTGGACGGAGTAGGAGATCACCTGCTGGCCGCCCTCGTCGAAGACGTCGATGATGAGGTCGCGCCGGAAGTCCTTGAGGGAGGTCTCCAGACCGCCCGCCGAGTTCTTCAGGCTCCAGACCCTGTTGGCCCATTCCTCGAAGGCCGTGTCGATGGTGCATCCCCGTTCCAGGGTGATGGCCTCGTACTCGGTCCGGCCGGGGAGCTTGCGGCTGGTTCCGGGGTCTCCGCCGTCGCGGTGCCGGATGACCTCGGTCGTCCGTCTGAGCCCGCTGACCTTGCTGATTCCGGCGATGTAGGCCGTCTCCCCGCTGAACTTCACCCGGAACCGGAAGTTCTTGTAGGGATCGCGACGTGTGACTTCCGGCATCGGTCGTCCTCCTAGACCTGGATCTGACCGGCGAGTTGCTGGATGTGGACGATCACGAACTCCGCGGGTTTCAGTGGGGCGAAGCCCACGTGGATGTTCACGATTCCGCGATCGATGTCGTTCTGTGGGGTGGTGTCCTTGTCGCACTTGACCAGGTAGGCCTCCTGGGGAGTCCGCCCCTGGAAGGCGCCGGCGCGGAACAGGGAGTTCATGAAGGCGCCGACGTTGAGCCGGACGGACGCCCACAGCGGTTCGTCGTTCGGCTCGAACACGACCCACTGCGTGCCCCGGAACAGGCTCTCCTCGATGAAGAGGGCCAGGCGGCGGACCGGCAGGTACTTCCATTCGTCGGCGAGCCGGTCGGAGCCGCGCAGGGTGCGGGCTCCCCAGGCGACCGGACCGGCCGCCGGCAGTCGTCGCAGGCAGTTGATGCCGACCGGGTTGAGGCGCCCCATCTCCAGGTCGGTCAGCGGCACTTCGAGGTCGCTGACACCGCTCAGCGAGGCGTCCGTACCGGCCGGGGCCTTCCACACCCCCCGCTGGACGTCGGTGCGGGCCAGGACGCCGGCCATCACCCCGCAGGGCGGGAAGGCCCGGACCGCGCCGCCGAGCAGCGGGTCGGGCGCGAGGACACGGGGATAGTAGACCGCGGCGTTCTTGCCGTCGTCGCCCGCTTCGACGTCCTTGGCGTTCTCCAGGACGGCGGCCACGACACCGGCGTTGGAATCTGCGCTCGGTGCCGGGCTCGTCCACGACTTGGGCGGGTCGACGATGAGGACGGCCCGTCGTAGCATGCACAGTCGCAGCGCCTCGGTCCGCAGGGACTTGGCCGCGCCGTTCTCGCGCTCGTCGAGACCGTGGGAGTCCGGCAGGCAGAGGATGTTGAAGATGTCCGTCTTCAACAGCTGGTGCAGGCCTGTCTTCTTGGACGCGTTGCCCAGGTAGGCCTCCAGGGGCGGGAGCGGGTCCTCGTCGGCGCCGCTCGCGTCGGCGTCGGCCGGCGCGTAGTAGTACGGCGGCTTCCCCGCGGGTGCCTCCGGCGTCTTGGCCGCGAAGGGGTCTGTCCCGTCCTCCGGATCGGAGTTGGCCGGTGGCACCGTGGTGAGGGAGGCGCCGGGGGCGAGGCGGACGAGCTGGGAGGACTCCAGGAGCTGGGCGAGGCCGCGCGGGCTGCCCGGCTTGACACTGACGTTGAGGTACCGCTCCTCGACGCCGGTCGCCATGTCGCGCACCGTCAGGTTGAACAGCTCGTGCGGCGGGTTGGGGCGGTCCTTCAGCGCGGAGGGTTCGAGCTCGGAGGTGTCGTAGTCGACACGGGCGCGCAGCTTCCGCGCCCACCGTCCCGGCGCGGCGGCGACGAGGCCCGGCGTCCGGGCCGTGTCCCCGCCCGTCCCGGCGGGTTCCCCGCCCGAACGATCCGAGGCATGCTTGCCCGAGCCGCCCGAGCCGCCCGAGCCGCCCGAGCCGCCCGAGCCGCCCGAGCCGCCCGAGCCGCCCGAGCCGCCCGAGCCGCCCGAGCCGCCCGAGCCGCCCCGTCCTCGGTTCTGCTCGCCTGAGGCCGCGTCGTCCCCTGTGGCGGGGGAGGGTTCCGCCGCGTCGTCGTGCTCCGCGGGCGGGGACGGCGGCCGGGCGGGCCGCCGCGTGGGCGGGGGAGGCGGTGGCCCCAGAGGCAGGTGGACGATCTCCTCGCCCTCCTTCACCACCCTGACGATCTCGGCCTCGCTCCCGCCGTTCAGGTAGAACTGGTACACCGCGTAGCTCAGCGGGCAGTTGGCCTGGAGACCACCGAAGTTGGCCTCGTAGTCGGCCCAGCCGGTGAGGTGCACCGGCCGGTCCACCGGACCGCGGGGGGCGTGACCGACGAACGCGGCGACCGAGGTCGGAACGCCCGTGATGGTCCTGACGGAACTCTTGACCTCGTCGATGTAGACGCCCGGGTAAGTGACGTTCACCGGCATGCCAGCACCTTCTCTCCGTCCGGTACGCGCCCGGCCCGGTGTCCGCGGGAGGGATGCGAGGGACGTGGGTCCGCCGGACGTCGGCCCGGCACGGACTCTGATCGTGATCTGCGAGCACCATATACAGACAAATCGGGCCACGGCGCTCTGTGTGCCGACAGGCTCCGTCGATCAGGTGACGACCTGCCCACTGGTCGGCGGCACGCCGTCCGGCAGGGATCGCATGGTGGTGCCGGCGCAAGGCCGAGGCCGCCCTTGACCTGGACGAAGCAGGCGGGCAGCCGTCCTGCAGGAGTCCGAAGGGGGGAGATCCGCGTCACGAAGGACGGCTGCCCGCTGCTCGGTCCGGGGCATGGCGACCCCCCTGCCCGGCAGTGCCTTCGACTCGCTCCTCCTCGACGCGGTGCTCGACCGGCAGGCGTTGCGTCAGGTCGACGAACTCCCCACGGAAAAGGCCGTGCGGAAGCCTCCTGCGCAGCGGAGCCTGGAAGCCGGGGCGGTGGCTGCCGCAGGAAGCCCGGCCGGCCTCGGCCGAGGGCACGCCGGCCCAGCTGCGGATACCGGAGCCGACGATCGCCGACAGCGAGCGGGCGGAGGCGGATTCCCTGGACACTGCCGACCCCGATGATCCGTTTGTGCCGGTGCTTGGTGGTCCCTAGAGTGCGGAGGTGGCGTCGTACAGCATGGGGCAGGCCGCGCGGCTGCTCGGGGTGAGTTCGGAGACCGTTCGCCGGTGGGCGGACGGGGGCAAGCTGGCCATGGTGCGCGACGGGGCCGGCCGGAGGGTGATCGAGGGGGTGGCCCTGGCCGCCTTCGCGCAGGAGCGAGGGGCCGGGCTGCACGCCGTGCCCGAGGACGACGTGCCGACGTCGGTGCGCAACTCCTTCGTCGGGATCGTCACCGGCGTGCGCGTCGACGACGTGGCCGCGCAGGTGGAGGTGCAGTCGGGGCCGCACCGGCTGGTGTCCCTGGTGACCCGCGAGGCCGTCGAGGAGCTGGCGCTCGACGTCGGCGTCACGGTGACGGCCCGGGTCAAATCGACCAGCGTGCACATCGACCTGCCCTGAGCCGCTTCTGGCGTCAGCGGCTCAGGAGCGCGGCGCGCAGGTCCACCCGGTCGTCGAGGCGGGACAGGTCGCGGCCGGTGAGGGTCTCGATGCGTTCGACGCGGTAGTGGACCGTGTTGACGTGGACGTGGAGGGCCTCGGCGGTCCGCGTCCAGGAGCCGTCGTGTGCCAGGAACACCTCCAGGGTCTCCAGGAGCATGGCGCCCGACCCCCGTCCGGCTCTCGTGAGGGGGCCCAGGACGGTCTCGCGGTAGACCTCGCGCACGGGCCCGGGGACGCCGGCGAGGAGCATCTCCAGTCCGTCGAGATCACGCAGGCGTGCGACCTGCGGTGACGACGGCGCCGCGGTGCGGGTCCCGGCGAGGGCGTAACGGGCTTGTGTGAGGGCCGTGTTCAGGGCGGTCGCGGCGACGGGTTCGCTCAGGCCCACACGCCAGGTGCTCGCCGGCCGGCAGGACTGGATCAGATGGGCGATCTCGCGCAGTCGTTCCGTCGTCGCGCGCGTCGTGTCGTCGCCGTTCGCGAGGACGGCCGTCGCCGCGTCGTCGTCGCCCGGGGCGACGACGAACAGGGGGGACGGCAGGTGCCGGAGCGCCTCGGTGAGCGCGGCGACGGCGTCGGCGTTCCCCTCCGGTTCCAGCGCGGCGGAGACGACCGTGTAGGAGGGCCGGTCGGCCAGCCCGCAGGAGGCCAGCGCGCGCTGGAGGCGGCCGGGGTCGACGCGTGAAGTGCCGATGACGTCCAGCAGCCGGGCGGCGGCGGGGCCGCGCTCGGCCCGGCTCCTGTCCTCGCGACGCCGGTGGCGGCCCAGGAGTTCGGCTATCTCCTGGAGGACTCTCGGCGGGACCTGTCCCTCCTCGGGCAGGTGCAGGTACCAGGTGTCGAAGTCGGTGCCTTCGGCGTCGATCCGCAGCGTGGTGCCCCGTGCGCCGCCGAGGGCCCGTATGGCCTCCCGGGCGGGGAGACCCGTGGTGTCGCCGGTGCGGGCGACGGTTCGGCCCGCGGCGGTGAGGAGGTGGCAGGCGGGCGTGCCGAGGTGGGCGAAGGCGCGGTCGAGGAGTTGGCCGGCCGTCGCGCGGTGTTCCAGGGCCCGGTCGAGGTCGAGGCGGACGTTCTCCGGCAGGGCGTGGTGGTCGGCCGGGTGACGGTTGAGTTCGCCCCACTGGCGCAGGTAGACGGCTTCGGTGATGGCCCGGAAGCTGGTGTGCGGGGGAACGGCGATGAGCGGGACGCGGTGCCTGCGGCAGGCGGCGACGAGTTCACCGGGGACGTGTCCGTGGGTCTCCTCCCCGGCCAGCAGCGCGACGGTTCCCGTCTGCCGCAGGGCCGACACGAAGCGGTCGGTCTTCGCCGCCGAGCCGCTCGGGGTCCACCACACCAGTCCGCTCAGCACGACCTCGCCCGGCTGCAGGAAGCGCGTCGGGTCCTCCAGATCCGTGGCCGTCACGCCGGAGATCTCCTGGCCGAGGAGCGCCCCGTCGCCCCAGACGAGGGAGAGGTCCAGGCGGTCGAGTCGGAGGAGGTGGTCGACGTGCATACGAGACTCCTTGCGCAGTCGCGGACCGATGCCCGCACTCACATTCACGAGGTCGATGAGAGTCGTTGCATGGTAGATGCACAAGCTCGGGCGGAAAATGCCTCTTGGTTGATCATCCAGGGTGGATGGCTGTCCGATGGACGTTTTCCGGGTTCCCGTCCAGTCGTGCCGGGGGGCCGTGTCGGGCTTCACTGGCCTGAAGGCATCGGTCGGGAGGCAGGGGCGGCATGGATCTGAACACGATCGGGGACGTGAGGGACGCGCGGCTGCGCGAGCCCTGGCGGCCCGGGGACGCGTGGCTGGGCGGCGGGACGTACCTGTTCTCCGAGCCCCAGCCGCACCTCCGGCGGCTGGTCGACCTGAGCCGGATGGACTGGGAGCCGCTCACGCGGCACCCGGACGGCTCGCTGGAGATCGCCGCGACCTGCACGATCACCCGACTGTCCCGCTACGGCAGGCGCCTCCTGGACGCCGCCGCGGCCCCGCTGTTCGAGCAGTGCTGCCGGGCCTTCCTCGCCTCGTTCAAGATCTGGAACATGGCCACCGTCGGCGGGAACCTGTGCAACGGCCTGCCGGCCGGGCCGATGATCTCGCTCACCGCCGCCCTGGACGGCACCTGCCTCCTCCTGGCCCAGGACGGTTCCACGCGCGAGGTGAAGGTGGCCGACTTCGTCCGGGGCGCGGGCGTCAAGGACCTCGCCGAGGGCGAGCTGCTGCGCTCGGTGACGCTGCCCGGGCGGGCGCTGGAATGCCGTACGGCCTTCCGGCAGGCGTCGCTGTACGGGCTCGGCCGGTCCGGCGCCCTGGTGATCGGGGCGCTCGACCCGGTGGACGGTTCCTTCGCGGTGACGGTGACGGCGGCGACCACCCGCCCGTTCCGCTTCTGGTTCCCGCTGCCGCCGACCGCCGGACAGCTCCGTGCGGCCGTCGACTCCGCGGTGACGGCCGGCGAATGGTTCGACGACATCCACGGACTGCCCGAGTGGCGCAGGCACATGGCCCTGCGCCTCGCCGAGGAGGTCCGCCGCGAGCTGACCCACACCGCTGGGGAAGGTGCCCGATGAGCTTCGACATCCAGGTCAACGGCCGCCCGTTCGACACCGAACCGCGCGCGGGCCAGTGCCTGCGCACCTATCTGCGCGAGCGCGGCTGGTTCGGCGTGAAGAAGGGGTGCGACGCCGGTGACTGCGGGGCGTGCACGGTGCACGTCGACGGCGAGCCCGTGCACAGCTGCCTCTACCCGGCCGTGCGGGCCGAGGGGCGTGAGGTGACGACCGTGGAGGGACTCGCCTCCCCGGACGGTGAACTCCACCCCGTCCAGCAGAAGTTCCTCGACGCCCAGGGCTACCAGTGTGGCATGTGCACGGCCGGCTTCCTGATGACGACGGCCGCCCTGGAGGCCGAGCGCGGCACCCCGCACGACGACGGCAAGCTGGACGACCTGCCCCGGGCGTTCAAGGGCAACATCTGCCGCTGCACCGGCTACCGGGCGATCGAGGACGCCGTCCGGGGCGTGAAGCACGTCGAACGGCCCCGCGCCGGGCAGGCCGTGGGCCGGAACGTCGGCGCGCCGGCCGGCCCGCAGGTCGTGACCGGCACCGCCCGCTACACCTTCGACGTCGAGGTGCCGGGGCTGCTGCACATGAAGCTGCTGCGCTCGCCGCACCCGCACGCCCGGATCCTCGCGATCGACACCTCGGCCGCCCTGCGCGTACCGGGCGTGGTCGCCGTCCTCACCCACGAGGACGCACCGGCGACCCTGTACTCCTCCGCCCGTCACGAGCATCCGACCGAGGACCCCGACGACACCCGCGTCCTGGACGACATCGTCCGGTACGTCGGGCAGCGGGTCGCCGCCGTCGTCGCCGACAGCGAGCAGGCCGCCGAGGAGGGCTGCCGCAGGATCGACGTGACGTACGAGGAACTGCCGTACGTCATCGACCCGGAGGAGGCCATGCGCCCCGGCGCGCCGGTCATCCACGCCGGCAAGGGGCCCGAGGCGCGCATCGCCCGGGCCGAGAACAACGTCGCGGGCGAGGTCCACGGCGAGACCGGCTCCGTCGAGGACGGCTTCGCCGAGGCGGACGTCGTGTACGAGGAGACCTTCCGCACCCAGCGCGTGCAGCACGCGAGCCTGGAGACGCACGGCTGCGTCGCGTACTTCGAGCCCAAGGAGGACGGCACGGGCGAACGCCTCACCGTCCGCTCCTCCACCCAGACGCCGTTCCTGACCCGCCGTGCGCTGTGTGCGCTGTACGGCCTGCCGGAGGACGAGGTGCGCGTCGTCGCGGGCCGCGTCGGCGGCGGCTTCGGCGGCAAGCAGGAGATGCTCACCGAGGACGTCGTCACGCTCGCCGCGCTGAAGCTGCGCCGGCCGGTGAAACTGGAGTACACCCGGGCTGAACAGTTCTACGGGGCCACGACCCGGCACCCGTTCACCATCGGCATCAAGGCGGGGGCGCGGAAGGACGGGACGCTGACCGCCGTGCAGATGCGGGTGGTGTCCGACACCGGCGCGTACGGCAACCACGGCCCGGCGGTGATGTTCCACAGCGTGGGGGAGTCCTTCGCCGTCTACCGCGCCCCGCACAAGAAGGTCGACGCCTACTCCGTGTACACCAACGTCGTCCCGGCCGGCGCCTTCCGGGGCTACGGCCTCGGGCAGGTCACCTTCGCCGTCGAGTCGGTCATGGACGAGCTGGCCCGCCGGCTCGGCATGGACCCCCTCGTCCTCCGGGAGAAGAACATCATCGGCCCCGGGGACGCCCTGCACAGCCCGATCGGCGAGGAGGAGGACCTGTACATCGCCTCCTACGGGCTCGACCAGTGCCTCTCCGTCGTACGGAAGGCGATCGCCGAGGACCGCAGTGCCGACGACGCGCCGGAGGGCTGGCTGGTCGGGCAGGGCACCGGCATGGCGATGATCGCGACCGGCCCGCCCGGCGGCCACTACGCGGACGCCCGCGTGTCACTGCTGGAGGACGGGACGTACGACATCGCCGTCGGCACCGCCGAGTTCGGCAACGGCACCACCACCGTCCACGAGCAGATCACGGCGGGCGCTCTGCACACCACCGAGGACCGGCTCACCGTCCGCCAGTCCGACACCGACGTCGTCCGCCACGACACCGGCGCCTTCGGCTCGGCCGGAACCGTCGTCGCCGGCAAGGCCGTCCTCCTCGCCGCGACCTCCCTGGCGGAACGGCTCCGCACGCTCGCCGCCCGGCACACCGGCGTCGCCCGGCACCTGTGCGTGCTCGGCGCCGAGTCCGTCGACTGCGCCGGGCGGCTCGTCACCCTCAAGGAGCTGTACGAGGCGGGGCACGCCCTCGGGGCGGCGGAGGAGCTGGCGGCCGACGGGCGCTGGGGAGGCTCGCCGCGCTCGGTGGCCTTCAACGCCCAGTGGTTCCGCCTCGCCGTGGACCCCGCCTCGGGCGAGATCCGCATCCTGCGCAGCGTCCACTCGGCCGACGCCGGCAAGGTCATGAACCCGATGCAGTGCCGGGGCCAGGTCGAGGGCGGGGTCGCGCAGGCGCTCGGCGCCACGCTCTTCGAGACCGTCCGGATCGACGAACGGGGCGAGGTGACGACCGCCGCGTTCCGGCGCTACCGACTTCCCCAGTACGCGGACGTGCCCCGTACCGAGGTCCACTTCACCGAGACGTCCGACGCGATCGGCCCGCTCGGCGCCAAGTCGATGAGCGAGAGCCCCTTCAACCCGGTCGCCCCCGCCTTCGCCAACGCCCTGCGCGACGCCACCGGCATCCGCTTCACCGAACTGCCGGTGACCCGCGACAGGGTCTGGCTCGCCCTCGAACAGCACGCGAGGAGCTTCGAGCGATAGACCTAGCGATGGTGAGGACGTGACGGGGAGGAAGGTCACAGATGCCAGAAGAAACCTGGATTTCCCATGGCAGTCGAGGTTCCCCGCCCCGGTGGTCGGGTATCACTGCGCGCAGCAAGCGCACCCGACCGCCGCGAGGGGACCCCCGATGAGCCGCCAGGACACCGCACCCCACGTACTGCCCGAATCCGCCGCCACGACTGCCGGAGGATCCTTCACGGTGTGGGGGGATGTGGCCCACCCCGCCACGCTCACCGTCGCCGACCTGCGCCAGGGCTGGGAGCAGCACCGGGCCGAGGTCGTCTTCGACTGCGCCACGGCCGGACCGCAGCACCACACCTTCGGGGGCCCCCTCCTGCGCGAGGTCGTGGCCGCGGTGCGCCCCCGCTTCGACCCCGCGCGCCGCAAGGAGCGCTCCCGCTTCCTGCTCGCCGTGAGCGGCGGCGACGGACACCACGCGGTCCTGTCGTGGGCGGAGATCGACGCCGATTTCGGGAACGCGCCGGTCCTGCTGGCGACCCGCATGGACGACCGGGACCTCGACGAGGCCGGCACCCAGCTCGTCGTCCCGTCCGACCGCTGCGGCGCCCGGTACGTCAGCGCCGTGACCGGGATCTGGATCGGTGCGCACCAGCTCACCGGGACCGTTCCGTCCGAGGCGTGAGACCACCGGACGGCGTTCTCGTGGATTCCTACGAGCAATCTCTCATCCGCCATGGAGAGTCGCATGACTTTGTTGTAAATAAGAGCGACTGCGGCCTACGGTGTCGCATATGCAGTCCTACACCATCGGACGGGCAGCCCGTCTGCTGGGCGTCAGCCCGGACACGGCGCGGCGCTGGGCGGACGCGGGACGGGTCGCCACCCACCGCGACGAGAGCGGCCGGCGCGTCATCGACGGGAAGTCGCTCGCGGCGTTCTCCGTGGAGCTCGTGCAGGGAGATGGCGACGACGCCTCGTACACCTCGGCGCGGAACTCGTTCCCGGGCATCGTCACCGGGATCAAGCTCGGCGACATCGCGGCCCGGGTCACCATCCAGGCCGGTCCGCACCGCCTGGTCTCCCTCCTCACCCGGGAGGCCGTGGAGGAGCCGGGACTGGAAGTCGGCATGCAGGCCACCGCCCGCGTGAAGTCGACCAGCGTGCACATCGACCGCACCTGACACCCCTCACGCAGAACGCACCACCTACCCCGGTCGTCGGCCCGGCCGGCCTGTTCCCCCCTCACCCTCAGTCCCTCTGCAAGGAGTTCCGACCTCATGTCCCTCGGCTTCACCAGACGTCGTGCCGCCGCCGTGCTGACCGCTGCCCTGCTCGTCCCGCTCGCCGCCTGCTCGTCGGGCGACGACACCGAGAAGGGCACCACCGGCTCCACCCCCTCCGGCTCCGCGAGCGGCGCGCCGCAGGCGAACCTGACGGTCCTCGCCGCCGCCTCCCTCACCGACGTCTTCAAGACGGCCGGCGCCGCGTACGAGAAGTCCCACCCGGGTACGAAGATCACCTTCTCCTTCGCCGGTTCGCAGGAGCTCGTCGCCCAGGTCTCGCAGGGCTCGCCCGCCGACGTCCTGGTCACCGCCGACACCAAGAGCATGGACAAGGTGAAGGCCGACACCGGCACCCCCGCGATCATCGCGAAGAACCGGCTGGTCATCGCCACCGGCGAGGGCAACCCGTTCAAGGTCGACGAGCTGAAGGACCTCGCCGACCCCAAGCTGAAGGTCGTCCTCGCCGCGCCCGAGGTGCCGGCAGGCAAGTACAGCCGGCAGATCCTCGACAAGCAGGGCGTCGCGGTGAAGCCGGTCTCCCAGGAGCCCAACGTCCGCGCCGTGCTCAGCAAGGTCGAGCTCGGCGAGGCCGACGCGGGCCTGGTCTACAAGACCGACGCCGCGAGCGCCGCCGACAAGGTCGACGCCGTCGAGATCCCCGACGACCGGAACGCGATCGCGCAGTACCCGGCCGCCACGATCAAGGACTCGAAGAACGCCGAGGCCGCCGCCGCGTTCGTCGCCTGGCTGTCCTCGCCCGAGGGGCAGAAGATCCTCCAGGACGCCGGCTTCCAGAAGCCGTGACCGTCCGGGACGGCGGCCTGCGAAGCCGTAGCCGTCCGGGACCATCCGGATCGTGAGGGGCTGTCCGCATCGGGGGATCGGACAGCCCCTCCGCTCCCCGTCCTCACCTCTTCGGGATCTTCGGCGAGACGAGCGGGCGTACGAACCTCGGGTGCGCGCCCGCCCCTTGCCCTGGAAGAGCGCTTCGCCTCCACGCCATGCCGCCTCGGCCTCCGGCCCGGGCCAGGCTGTCGGCATGACACGTGCCGCACGACCCACCTGTCCACACCTCCAAACCACGGATACGCATCCACACGGCTATTGATCCAGGTATTCATGAGGATGTTGTGCGCTTCTCCTCGCAGATGCAGGATGGAGGCGCGGGGGCGCGGCGGACGTACCCGCATGCCCCGTTCCGGGGCCGGCCCACCCACCCTCCGCCTCCGCTGCTCCTGCTCACGAGGCGAGGCCAGACAGATGACGACACGTACCCACGGCGGCAGCGCCGCCGACGTCGACTACGGCACCATCGGCTCCGGCTACTCCGCTTACCGCCGCCCGGACGGTCGCATCGCCCGCTTCATCGCCAGGGCCCTGGGAGACGGCCGGACCGTCCTCAACGTCGGTGCCGGCGCGGGCTCGTACGAGAGCATCGGCGGAACGGCGACCGCCGTCGCCGAGCACCTTCCCTTCGCCGACGGCTCCTTCGACGCCGCGATGACCCTGTTCGGCGTCCACCACTGGAGCGACGTCACGGCCGGTCTGCGCGAGATGCGCCGCGTGACACGCGGCCCCGTCGTCATCCTCACCTGCGACCCCACCCTCGTACGCGACTTCTGGCTGTACGCGTACGCGCCCGCCGTCCTCGACACGGAGGCCCGCCGCTACCCGCCCGTCGACGAGATCGCGGCAGCACTGGGCGGCACGGTCTCCATCGAAGCCGTGCCGATCCCACTCGACTGCACCGACGGCTTCAACGAGGCTTACTACGGCCGCCCCGAAATGCTCCTCGACCCTGCCGTCAGGCAGTCGTGCTCCGCCTGGAGCTTCGTCGACGACGACACCCGCGAGCACTTCGACCGCACCCTCCGCGACGACCTCGCCTCGGGAGCATGGGACGAACGCTTCGGACACTTGCGCAACCAACCGGCCTACGAGGGTTCGCTCGTCGTCATCCACGCGACCTAGCGGCCCCCGGCGGCAGGCCGTGTAGCGGGCGGGCCAGGGACGGTGGACCAGTTCCACCTCCCGCGGATCGGCCGCCGGCCCGGGAAGTCTTCACGTGTCCCTGACGCCCACCCGGTCGGGTCCGTCGAGGAGGCGTCGGGGGCGGGGCGCGCGGTGCCCGGAACGCGCCAGGAGGGCCGGCGCGGCTTTCTCGGCCGGGCGGCCGCCTCGCTAGCCGACGTGGACGCGGGGGCGGCGGTCCCGGTCGGGTTCCGCTTCGCGCAGCACTTCGCGGGTGGTGGGGGCGACCTCGCCGCGGCCGAGGAGGAAGAAGCGGAAGAAGTTGGCGAAGGGGTTGCCCTCGGTCCACTCGAAGTAGATGTGGGGGCGGGTGCCGGTGAGGTCCCGGGAGTGCAGGAGGAGCGCGGCCAGCGCGTTGGGGACGGAGGAGGACTCGACGGTGAGGACGCGGTAGCGGTCGTGGAGGACCTCGCCGCGGACGGTGAGCCCGGCCTCGAACTCGGAGGGGTCGGTGACGGTGACCTCGACGAAGACGAAGTCCTCCGTCGTCGGCAGGTCGTTGTCCGCCCGGATCTGGTCGATCTTGTCGCGGTACTCGGCGACGTCCCGTGCGTCCGGCTCGTTGGCGATGAAGCGGGGGGTGCGGTGGGAGATGTCGCGGATGAAGCGCTCCGCCATGCCGTCGAGCTCGACGTGGGTGACGCGGAGCTCGAAGGCGCGGCCGAGGCGGGAGAGGAGGGAGATGAGGATGATGCCGGCGATGAAGCAGGCGCCGATCTTCACGCCGTCCGGGCGCTCGATGACGTTGACGACCGTGGTGTAGAGGAAGACGACGGAGATGATCCCGAAGCCGATCGTCCAGCCCTTCTGCCCCGCCTTGCGCGCGGCGATGGTCACGGCGATGGCGGCCGAGCAGATGAGGACGAGGACGCCGGTGGCGTACGCGCCGCCCTGGGCGTCGACGTCGGCGTCGAAGATCCACGTCACCAGGAACGCGACCAGGGTGAAGACGATGACCATGGGGCGGACGGCCCGCGCCCAGTGCGGGGCCATGCCGTACTTGGGGAGGTAGCGGGGCATCAGGTTGAGCAGGCCCGCCATGGCGGAGGCGCCGGCGAACCAGAGGATGAGGATGGTGGAGACGTCGTAGACGGTGCCGAAGGTGTTGCCGAGGTACTCGTGGGCGAGGTAGGCCAGGGCGCGGCCGTTGGCCTTGCCGCCGGACTCGAACTCCTCGTGCGGGATCAGCACGGTGGTGATGAAGCTGGTGCAGATCAGGAAGACGCTCATGATCAGCGCGGCGGTGGTGAGGAGCTTCTTCGTGTCGCGGATCCGCCCGGCGGGCTTCGCCTCGGTGTCGCCCTCGTCGCCCTTGACGTGCGGCATGACGGCGACGCCGGTCTCGAAGCCGGAGAGGCCGAGCGCGAGCTTGGGGAAGACGATCAGGGCGACGCCGATCATGACGAAGACGTTGCCGTGTTCCTGGGTGAGGGCGGCGGTCCAGTCGGTGACCACGTGGCCCTCGGTGATCACCTGCCACAGACCGGTCACGACGACGACGGCGTTGAGGGCGAGGTAGACGCCGACGAGGGCGACGGCGACGCCGATCGCCTCCAGGAAGCCCTTGAGGAAGACCGCGCCGAGCAGGGCGATCAGCACCATCGTGATGATCACCTGCTTGTCGTGCAGGGCCGATTCCAGGTGGGGGTTCTCCACCAGGTGGGTGGAGGCGTCGGCCGCCGACAGCGTGATGGTGATGAGGAAGTCGGTGGCGGCGAAGCCCAGCAGCGTCAGGACGAAGAGCTTGCCCTTCCAGAAGGACAGGAGCCGCGACAGCATCGCGATCGAGCCCTCGCCGTGCGGGGACTCCTCGGCCACCCGCCGGTAGACCGGCAGCGCGCCCGCCAGCGTCACGACCACGAGCACGATCGTCGCGACGGGGGAGAGGAGGCCGGCCGCGAGGGCGGCGATGCCGGGCTGGTAGCCGAGGGTGGAGAAGTAGTCGACGCCGGTCAGGCACATCACCCGGTACCAGGGCTGTCCCCGGTGCCCGGCGTCCGGAGCGGTCTCCTTCGGGCGGGAGGGTTTGCCCTTGCCCATGTCGGACAGGCCCTCCAGCATCCACGCGCGCAGCCTGCTCGTGCGCGTCTCGTCCGTGGTGGCCATGGGGGTGCTCCTGAGGGTCTGCTCGATGATCGGTTCTCGGCCACTGGTCCACGCGGCCGAGTCAGCGTAAGCAGCAGCTGCGGAGGCACACCCGGCGAGCGCGTCAGGGAAGCGTCAAGATCGGTCGGTAGGGCGTCGGCTTCCTCACACGGGACGCAGCCTGGAGGCGTACCGGGTGTGTGGGGGGTCACCGTGGTGGTCGTCGCTGTCGCGGCGCTGGGGAACCGCTGGGCCGGTGCGCTCGCCGCGTCGTCGGCGGTGGCCTGGTTCGACTTCTTCCACACGGAGCCGTACCAGAGCTTCGACATCCGGGACCGGGCCGACGTCGAGACGGCGGTCCTGCTGCTCCTCGTCGGCCTGGCCGTGTCCCAGCTCGCCGCCCGGGCCCGCGTGACGCGGTCGGCCGCGGGCACGGACGCGGAGCTCCTGGAACGCCTGCACCGTGCGATGCGCATGCCGGCATCGGGCGGCCACACGCCACAGGAACTGATCGACCGGGTCCGACACGACCTCGTGGACGTGCAGGGTCCGGGGCCGGTTCCTGTTGACGCCCGCGCCCGGAGCCGTACCGCCGCCGCTGGAGGCCCGGCTCGTCGCCGTCGACCTGGCGGTGCCCACCGCGCTCGTACGCGCAACCCCGGAAGGGGCGGAGGTCGTCTCGTCGACCGGCCGATCAGCCGACGGGACGGCTTCGTCCGGTCGGTGACCACCGGTGCCCTGCGGGACCGGATCGCACCGCGGCGCGCGGACACGCGGACACCTTCCGCCCCACCGTCGTCTTCCCGACGCCGGCGCGCCCTCCGATGAGCAGTACCCCTGCTTCGTCGACGACCTGTACGGAGCCCTGACGCCGGACGGCCGGGGGCGGCCCGACGCCCTCCCGCAAGGCCCGGGAGGCGGACTCGACGCGCCGGCGTAGGGGACGCGTCAAGAGGGGCGTCAAGGGCGTTAGAGCGGCGTCAACGGCGACGGCAGGTGGCTGAAAGGGCTGTTTGCTCATCTCGTCAGAGAATCCGCTCTTCCTTCTTCTCCGGGAGTTCACGATGGCCGACGTGGCCTTCGTCGTCACCACGATCGCGGTCTTCGCGCTGGTGGCCTTCATCGCCAAGGGGGTGGCCAAGCTGTGAGTGCCGAGAACATCGTGGGTCTGCTGGTGGCCGCCGCCCTGCTGGGTTATCTCGTCCTCGCCCTCGTCAAGCCGGAGAGGTTCTGAGTACGGATATGAGTCCTGTTCTTGCCGGAGTCCTCCAGCTTCTGGCGTTGATCGTCGCTCTGGGTCTGTCGTACCGGCCGCTGGGTGACCACATGGCGAAGGTGTACTCCTCGGAGAAGCACCTGAAGCCGGAGAAGTGGATCTACAAGGCGATCGGCGCGAACCCGTCGGCGGAGATGCGCTGGCCGGCGTATCTGCGCGGGGTCCTCGCGTTCTCCGCGGTGAGCGTCCTCTTCCTCTACCTGCTGCAGCGCCTCCAGGGGGCGCTGCCGGGCTCGCTCGGCTTCGTCTCCATCGACCCGGACCAGGCGTTCAACACCGCCGCCTCGTTCGTGGCGAACACCAACTGGCAGTCGTACTACGGCGAGCAGGCCATGGGCCACGTCGTGCAGACCGGCGGCCTGGCGGTGCAGAACTTCGTGTCGGCCGCGGTCGGCATGGCGGTCGCGGTCGCGCTCGTCCGCGGCTTCGCCCGGTCCCGTACGGGGGAGCTGGGCAACTTCTGGGCCGACCTGGTCCGCGGTGTCGTACGGATCCTGCTGCCGATCTCCGTCGTGGGCGCCCTGGTGCTCGTGGCGTGCGGTGCGATCCAGAACTTCTCCGGGATCCACGAGGTGGGCCAGTTCACCGGCGGCACGCAGCAGTGGAACGGCGGCGCGGTGGCCTCGCAGGAGGTCATCAAGGAGCTGGGCACGAACGGCGGCGGTTACTTCAACGCCAACTCCGCGCACCCCTTCGAGAACCCCAACGGGCTCTCCAACCTCTTCGAGGTCTTCCTGATCCTCGTCATCCCGTTCGCGCTGACGCGGACGTTCGGCCGGATGGTCGGCTCGTTGAGGCAGGGATACGCGATCCTCGGCACGATGGCCACCATCTGGGTCGGCTTCACCGCGCTGATGCTCTGGACCGAGTTCGCGGGCCACGGCCCGGCGTTCGAGATCGCCGGCGGCGCCCTGGAGGGCAAGGAGACCCGGTTCGGCATCAGCGCCTCCGCGATCTTCTCGGTCGCCACCACGCTGACCTCGACCGGCGCGGTCAACTCCTTCCACTCCTCGAACACCGGCTTCGGCGGCGGCATCAACCTGCTGGGCATGCAGCTCGGCGAGATCGCGCCCGGCGGCGTCGGCTCCGGCCTCTACGGCATGCTGATCATGGCGATCATCGCCGTGTTCATCGCCGGTCTCATGGTCGGCCGGACGCCGGAGTACCTGGGCAAGAAGATCGGCACCCGCGAGATCACGTTCGCGGCCTGCTACATCCTCGTCACCCCGGCGCTCGTCCTCGGCTTCACCGCCGCCTCGTTCGTGCTGGACACCCCGGCGAACTCGATGACGAACTCCGGCGCGCACGGCTTCTCCGAGATTCTGTACGCCTTCACCTCCGGCGCCAACAACAACGGCTCGGCCTTCGCGGGTCTGAACGCCGACACCCAGTGGTTCAACTCGACGATCGGCATCGCGATGCTGCTCGGCCGGTTCCTGCCGATGGTGTTCGTCCTGGCGCTCGCCGGCTCGCTCGCCGAACAGACGCCCGTCCCCGAGACGGCGGGCACGCTGCGGACCGAGAAGCCGCTGTTCACGGGCCTGCTGGTCGGCACGATCATGATCATCACGGGTCTCACCTACTTCCCGGCGCTCGCGCTGGGACCGCTCGCCGAAGGGCTCGCAGCATGAGCACCATCACTCCCACCCGGCCCCCGCAGTCCGGGGCGCCCGGCGGCCGGCCGGCCGAGACCGGACGCGTCGGCGGCGGACTGTTCGACCCCAAGCAGCTGGTCGCGTCCTTCCCCGACGCGATCAAGAAGCTCGACCCGCGCGTGATGATCAAGTCGCCGGTCATGTTCGTGGTCCTCGTCGGCTCGGTGGTCACCACGGTGCTGGCGTTCGAGAACCCGGGCGACTGGTTCGGCTGGGCGATCACCGCCTGGCTGTGGCTGACCACGATCTTCGCCAATCTCGCCGAGGCGGTCGCCGAGGGGCGCGGCAAGGCGCAGGCCGACACCCTGCGCAAGGCCAAGACCGACACCGTCGCCCGCCGCCTCACCCAGGACGGCGGGAGCGAGGAGAAGGTCCCCGGCACCGAACTCGGGATCGGCGACCTGGTGGTGTGCGAGGCCGGCGACGTCATCCCCGGCGACGGCGATGTCGTCGAGGGCGTCGCCAGCGTCGACGAGTCCGCCATCACGGGCGAGTCGGCCCCCGTCATCCGCGAATCGGGCGGCGACCGCTGCGCGGTCACCGGCGGCACCAAGGTCCTCTCCGACCGGATCGTCGTCAAGATCACGACGAAGCCCGGCGAGACCTTCATCGACCGCATGATCAACCTGGTCGAGGGCGCCGCCCGGCAGAAGACCCCGAACGAGATCGCCCTCAACATCCTGCTGGCGTCCCTCACCATCGTCTTCCTGCTCGCGGTCGTCACGCTGAAGCCGTTCGCGATCTACGCCGGGGCCGACGACCAGACCTCGCTCATCGTCCTCGCGGCCCTCCTCGTGTGCCTGATCCCGACCACCATCGGCGCGCTGCTCTCCGCGATCGGCATCGCGGGCATGGACCGGCTGGTGCAGCGCAACGTCCTGGCGATGTCCGGCCGGGCGGTCGAGGCCGCCGGCGACGTGTCGACGCTGCTGCTCGACAAGACGGGCACGATCACGCTGGGCAACCGGCAGGCGGCCGAGTTCGTGCCCGTCCGGGGCACGACCGAGGCCGAGCTCGCGGACGCCGCCCAGCTGTCCTCGCTCGCCGACGAGACCCCCGAGGGCCGCTCGGTCGTGGTCCTCGCCAAGGAGAAGTACGGGCTGCGCGAGCGCCACCAGGGCGAGCTCGCACACGCCACCTGGATCGAGTTCACCGCCCAGACCCGCATGTCCGGCGTCGACGTCGACGGCAAGCAGACACGCAAGGGCGCGACCGGTTCGGTCGTGGCGTGGGTGAAGGAGAACGGTGGCGAGGTGGCGCGGGACGCCCAGGACCTCACCGACGCCATCTCCCAGGCCGGCGGCACTCCGCTCCTCGTGGCGGTCAAGGACGACAAGGGCGCGCGTGTCCTCGGCGTGATCCACCTGAAGGACGTCGTCAAGGAGGGCATGCGGGAGCGGTTCGACGAGCTGCGCCGCATGGGCATCAAGACCGTCATGATCACGGGCGACAACCCGCTGACCGCGAAGGCGATCGCCGAGGAGGCGGGCGTCGACGACTTCCTCGCCGAGGCCACCCCCGAGGACAAGATGGCCCTCATCAAGCGCGAGCAGGCCGGCGGCAAGCTGGTCGCGATGACGGGTGACGGCACGAACGACGCGCCCGCGCTGGCGCAGGCGGACGTGGGCGTGGCGATGAACACGGGCACGTCGGCCGCGAAGGAGGCCGGCAACATGGTCGACCTCGACTCCAACCCGACCAAGCTCATCGAGATCGTCGAGATCGGCAAGCAACTCCTCATCACCCGGGGTGCGTTGACGACCTTCTCGATCGCCAACGACGTGGCGAAGTACTTCGCGATCATCCCCGCGATGTTCGCCGTCGCCTACCCGTCGCTCGACAAGCTCAACATCATGGGCCTGGCCTCGCCCGAGTCCGCGATCCTCTCCGCCGTCATCTTCAACGCGCTGATCATCGTGGCCCTGGTCCCGCTGGCCCTCAAGGGCGTCCGCTACCGCCCCTCCAGCGCCGACTCGATGCTCCGCCGCAACCTCGCGGTCTACGGCCTCGGCGGCCTGATCGCCCCGTTCATCGGCATCAAGCTCATCGACATGCTCCTCACCCTCGTCCCCGGAATCGGCTGACCACGATGAACAACTCCGTAGGAAACACCGGACGCGTGCTCTGGGCGGGCCTGCGCGCCCTCCTCGTCCTCACCCTCGTCTGCGGCGTCCTCTACCCGCTCGCCGTCACCGGGATCGCCCAACTCGCCTTCCCCGGCAAGGCGAACGGCTCCGAGATCGAGGACGCGAGCGGGAAGGTCGTCGGCTCCGAACTCATCGGCCAGACCTACAACGTCCCCCTGAAGGAGGGAGAGGAGACCGCGGCCCCGGACCTGCGCTGGTTCCAGCCGCGCCCGTCCAACGGCCTCGGCGCCAACTCCGTGAACACCCGGTACTCGATCATCCTCTCCGGCGCGACCAACCGGTCGGGCGACAACGAGGACCTGATCACGTGGGTCACGGACGCCAAGGCGGCCGTCGTCAAGGACAACTCCACCGCCGGACACCCGGTGAAGCCCTCCGACGTGCCCGCCGACGCCGTCACCTCCTCCGGCTCCGGCCTCGACCCGCACATCTCCCCGGAGTACGCGAAGCTCCAGGTCCACCGCGTCGCGGAGAAGAACCACCTGACCGTCGAGCAGGTCGACAAGCTGGTCGCCGACCACACCGACGACCGCATCCTCGGCTTCATCGGCGAACCCCGCGTCCATGTCCTCCGGCTCAACATCGCGCTGAAGGACATCGTGGCGGCCAAGGGCTGATGGCCTTACGCCCGGCACCCGGGAGCCGGCAGTCCGGGAAGCCCCGGCCGCCGGCTCCCGACGCACATCCGACGCCATGCTCAAGACGAAAGGCAGGAGGCCGATGACCCGGGTCCTGGTCGTCGAGGACGACGCGCAGCTCGCGCGTGCTTTGATGATCAATCTCAAAGCGCGCACGTACGACGTGGACGCGGCCCACGACGGCGTCTCCGCGCTCCGCCTCGCGGCCACCGTGCAACCGGACGTGATCCTCCTGGATCTCGGGCTGCCGGACATGGACGGCGTCGACGTCATCCGGGCGGTGCGCGGCTGGAACCGGGCTCCCGTGCTCGTGCTGTCCGCCCGCAGCGGCTCCGAGGACAAGATCCGCGCGCTCGACGCGGGCGCCGACGACTACATGACCAAGCCGTTCAGCATGGACGAACTCCTCGCGCGGCTGAGGGCGGCCACCCGCCGGACCGAGGAGTCGCCCGCGCACGCGCGGCCGAGTACCGGAGCGGCCGCCGCCGTGGTCAGGACCGACGATTTCACGGTCGATCTCGCGGGGAAGAAGGTCCGGCGCGGTGACCGTCACGTCCGGCTGACCCCGACCGAGTGGCACCTTCTGGAGATCCTCGTCTGCAACCCCGGCGTCCTCGTCAGCCAGCAGCGTCTCCTCAAGGAGGTGTGGGGACCGAGTCATCACACCAAGACCAACTACCTGAGGGTCTACATGGCGCAGCTGCGGCGCAAACTGGAGGCGGACCCGTCGCACCCCCGCTATCTGATCACCGAGCCCGGCATGGGGTACCGCTTCGAGGCGTGACCCCGCCCGCGCACCCACCGGCTCTGCCGGCCACGCCCTGCCCGACAACGACGAGAAACGACATCAATGGGACGCGGAAAGCTTCGTATCTACCTCGGCGCGGCACCGGGCGTCGGCAAGACGTACTCGATGCTCTCGGAGGCCCACCGGCGGGTGGAGCGCGGCACCGACTGCGTCGTCGCCTTCGTCGAGCACCACCACCGCCCGCGTACGGAGGTGATGCTGCACGGGCTGGAGACCGTGCCGCGCGCGGAGATCGAGTACCGGGGCACCGTGTTCACCGAGATGGACGTCGACGCGGTGCTGGCCCGGAAGCCCGCCGTCGTGCTCGTCGACGAACTGGCCCACAGCAACATCCCCGGCTCCCGCAACTCCAAGCGCTGGCAGGACGTGGAGGAGCTGCTCGCCGCCGGCATCGACGTCGTCTCGACCGTGAACATCCAGCACCTGGAGTCGCTCGGTGACGTCGTCGAGTCCATCACGGGCATCCGGCAGCGGGAGACCGTCCCCGACGAGGTCGTCCGCCGGGCCGACCAGATCGAACTGGTCGACATGTCGCCCCAGGCGCTGCGCCGCCGCATGGCCCACGGCAACATCTACAAGCCGGACAAGGTCGACGCGGCCCTCTCCAACTACTTCCGCCCCGGCAACCTCACCGCCCTGCGCGAGCTGGCCCTCCTCTGGACCGCGGACCGGGTCGACGAGTACCTCCAGGAGTACCGGACCGAGCACCGGGCCCTTGCGCACCGAGGCGCCGACGGAGGGAGTCCTGAGCGCCGTGATCGTCGGCCTTCCGCCGTGGCTGCCGCACGGGGTGCGCGTGCGCCTGCTGCCGACCCGCGCGGATCAGCGCTCGGCGGGCTCCGCCGTGGAGGGCTGTCCGGCCGGAAGAAGGCGGGGTACCAGTCGTACGTACGCGACCATTCCGAGGACCTCGACGAGCGTCTGCGTGACCACCACCACGGCCGCGACGGCGAGGGCGTCGGGCAGAGCGAGGGCCAGCGGCAGGACGACGAGCGAGTTGCGGGTGGCGCCCGTGAAGACGACCGCCCGGCCCGCGCCGGTCCCGAGGCGGAAGAGGCGGGCGACCCCCTTCCCGGCGAAGGCCATGATCACGAGGAACCCCGCGTAGAAGGGGACGACGGCGACGACGTCGGTGACGCTGTCCCCGAGTTTCGGGGTCTGCGAGGCGACGACCGTGAGGAGGGTCGCGGCCATCAGCGGGACCATCGTCGAGGTCGCCGCCGCCGAGACCTTCTCGCCTGCCGGGCGTCGGGCCGTCCACGCCTGGAGTGCCCAGGCGAGGCCGAGCGGGACGACGATCAGGACGAGGAAGGCCTCCAGGAACGGGCCGGCCTCCACGACGTCGGCGAGGCCGGAACCGAGGAAGAGGTAGAGGAAGCCCGGGAGCAGCAGCATCTGCGCCACCAGCAGGAGCGGGGTGGCGGCGAGCAGTCGCCGGCTGGAGCCGCCTGCCAGGCCCGAGAAGACGATCACGTAGTCCACGCACGGGCAGAGCAGCACCAGGAGCACACCCAGGCGGACGGCCTGATCGGCCGGCAGGAACGCGAACATGGCCGCGACCACCAGAGGGACGACGACGAAGTCGACCACCAGCGCCGCGGCCAGGAAGCGGCCGTCACGGAGCGAACGGAACAGCTCCGCGGCCGGGACCTGGAGGAACGTCACGAACAGGAGGGCACCCAGGACCGGGTTGATGGCGTGCTCCAGGCCGGGCCCGGCGGCCGGGGCGAGCCACCCCAGCAGCCCGCCGGCGGCCATCGCCCCGAGATAGATCGCGACCTGGTGGTCTTCCATCCGCTCGACCAGGCCCCTGGTCCCGTGCTGCTCCACGTCGCTCCGCACTTCTCGTCGTCCGGGGCCGCCCCGGCGGCGTCCCGGCTCCATCCTCACAGGCGCCTGCGTGAGCACGGCCAGGAGCGGATCGGCGCAGCACCCCGCGCACGCGGCGACCGCCGCCGCTCCGGCACCGAACAGGCCTCACGGCTTCGAAGGGCGAGGGGACGCGGCGGTGGTCATCCCGCCCGGCGAGCTCCGGGCGCGGCGGGAAGGACAGCCGCAGGCCCTCGTCGACCGTCTCCCGCCCGTCGTCCCGGCCGACGAGCTCACGCCACTGCCCGATGCGCTCCCCCAGCGCGACGCCGTCCAGGGTGCAGGCGATCGCGGCATCCCGCCAGGCCTCCGGTCCCGCCGCCCGTGCGCTCCGCGTCGGGGAGAGCGCCACCGGTACCGGGCCCGCTGGTGCCGCACGGCCTGCCGCGTTCTTCGCCGTACAGCCGCAGTCCGGGCCGCACGCCCCCTCCGGGGCGGGTCCGGACAGGGCCGTGCGGACCGCGGCCAGACGATCGGCGAAGGCCCGCAGTTCGGCGACCCGGCCGTCCGTGTCCCGGATCCGGTCCGCGACCAGCGGCAGCATCCGTGCCCGCACGGAGGCGCAGACGCCCTCCTCACGTACGTCGAGCAGCTCGCGGATCTCCTCCAGAGCCGGCCCCGGCAGCCTCGCGGACGAGATGAACGCCAGCCGGTCCACCGCCTCCTCGCCGTACACGCGGTACCCGGACGCGGTCCGCTCGCATTTCCGAGGCCGCCTGCACAGGCGGCGGGTGGCGGCGCGAAAGCCCAGGTGGGAAGCCGTCTCGCCCGACCGGAGCGATGTTCCTCACAATGATCGGGCGAGGGTGTCGGTGTAGGGTCGAGGCCGCCCTTGACCTGCACAAAGCAGGCAGGGAGCCGTCTCAGAGGAGTCCGAAGTGCTGCGTACTCTGTTCAAGTCCAAGATCCACCGCGCCACCGTCACCCAGGCCGACCTGCACTACGTGGGTTCCGTCACCGTGGACGCCGATCTGCTCGACGCCGCCGATCTGCTGCCCGGCGAGCTCGTGCACATCGTGGACATCACCAACGGTGCCCGGCTCGAGACCTACGTCATCGAGGGCGAGCGGGGGTCCGGTGTCATCGGGATCAACGGCGCGGCCGCCCATCTGGTCCACCCCGGGGACCTGGTGATCCTCATCAGCTACGCCCAGATGGACGACGCCGAGGCCCGGGCGTTCGTGCCGCGCGTCGTGCACGTCGACGGTGCGAACCGCATCGTGGAGCTGGGTGCCGACGCCTCGGCGCCCGTGCCCGGCAGCGACACGGTGCGTCCGCCGCACGCGGTGCCGGCGTCCGTCTGACCCGAGGGAGCGCGGCGCGTGGCCGAGCGGCAGCAGGTGGAACCGGAGATCCGTGACGTCCGGGAGCGGGGCCGCCTGGAGGCGTACGCCGACGGCGTCTTCGCCGGGGTGATCGTCTACTTCGCCCTCGACGAGGAGCCGCACGCCCTCGTCGCCGTCCACACGGTCGTCGAGGCCGACCACGAGGGGCGGGGGATCGCCGGCGCGCTCGTCCGCGAGCTCTACGCCATGGCCGCCCGCGAGGGCGTCCCCGTCGTGCCGCTCTGCCCCTACGCCGCCACGTGGGCCCGGAGGCACCCCGAGGAGGCCCCGCCGGTCTCCGCCGGGGTGACCCGTGCCGCCGAGCGGCAGCTGGCCGCCACGCCCGGTCTGTGGTGAAGCGGCTCCCCGCGGTGTCACCCTGGTAGAGAGGGGGAGACCGCGGGGGGCCGTCGACCGGGAGGTCCGTCATGACCCATCCGTATCCCGACCCGCTGCCGCCCTCGCCGATCCCGCCGCCGCAGCCCGGGCCTCCGCCGGTGCCGCCGCCGAACCCCGTCCCCGTGCCGCCCGAGCCGGCCCCGCCCGGCCCGCCGCAGCCCGGCGGGCCCGTACCGCCGCCCGAGCCGCAGCCCCAGCCGGGCCCCGCCGGACGGGGCGGGTCGCCAACGGACCGGTGACGCAAGGGAGTCGACCCCGGCGGACTTCCGCGACCGGCTTGTCACACAGCGTGCGACCCCCGTAACTTGGATCGCTGTCGCTGTGTTCTAGGGGGGCCCATGGCCGTACGCGGACGTCACCGCCGCCACCAGCCGAGCCGGATCAACCGCGCCTCGCTCACCGTCACCGCCGGAGGGGCCGGCATCGCCCTGCCCCTCGTCGGCGCGGGCGCCGCGCAGGCCGCCTCGCTCGACGTCTGGGAGAAGGTCGCCAGGTGCGAATCCTCCTCCAACTGGCGCATCAACACCGGGAACGGCTACTTCGGCGGCCTCCAGTTCAGCCAGTCCACCTGGGTCGCCTACGGCGGCCGCGAGTTCGCCCCCCGCGCCGACCTCGCCTCCAAGGACCAGCAGATCGCCGTCGCCGAGCGGGTCCTCAAGGGCCAGGGCCCCGGCGCCTGGCCCGCCTGCGGGCCCGACGCCGGACTCCGGAGCGGTGGCCCCGCGCCGGACGCCTCCGGCGGCGGCAACGACGTACGGACCACCTCGCTGCCCGCGCAGCGCGCGTTACCGCGGGAAGCCGCCGCGAAGCCCGGCCCGACGACCGTCCCCACCGTCCGCGAGATGTACACCGTCACGCCCGGCGACTCCCTCTCCGAGATCGCCCGCGACGAGCGGGTGCGCGGCGGCTGGCAGCGGCTGTACGAGATCAACCGCAAGGTCGTCGGCGACGACCCCGACCTGATCCTGCCCGGCCAGCGCCTCACCCTGCGGATCGCCGCCCCGCCCCGCCCCGCGCCCGCCCCGGCGGCCCCCGCCACGCCGAGCGCCCGTCCGAGCTCCCCGCAGGCGCCGCCCACGCTCAAGCCGCCCGCGCCCCCGAAGTCCCCCGCCGCCCAGGCGCCCGCCGCCAAGCCCCCGGCCGTCGCCCCCGCCGGCCACCGGCCCACCGCGCGGCCCACCGCCGAGGCGCAGACCAAGCCCCAGCAGAAGCCGCAGTCCAAGCCCCAGCAGAAGCCCCAGTCCAAGCCCGCGCCGAAGCCCCAGCAGCAGGCCAAGCCCGCGCCGAAGCCGCAGCAGCAGGCCAAGCCCCAGGCGAAGCCGAAGCCCAAGCCGACGCAGCAGAGCAGGCCCGCGCCCGCCGCCCCCCGCGAGGACCGCTACTCCGCCCCCGTCTCCGCCGACGTCGGCACCCGCTACGGGAAGCCCGGCTCGTCCTGGTCCAGCGGCTACCACACCGGCGTCGACTTCCCGGTGCCCACGGGCACCACCGTCAAGGCCGTCTCCGACGGGAGGATCGTCTCCGCCGGATGGGCCGGCGCGTACGGCTACCAGATCGTCGTCCGCCACGACGACGGCCGCTACAGCCAGTACGCCCACCTCTCCGCCGTCTCCGTCCGCGAGGGGCAGCGGGTCACCGGCGGTCAGCGCATCGGGCGCTCAGGATCGACCGGCAACAGCTCGGGACCGCACCTCCACTTCGAGGTGCGGACGGGTCCCGGGTACGGCTCCGACATCGACCCCCTCGCCTACCTCAGGGCGCGCGGCGTCTCCATCTGACGCCGAGGGCCCGTCCCCGCCGGGGCGGGCCAGCCGGTCGAGGGTCAGCTCGACGAGCCCCCCCGCCGCGACCGCGCCGCAGACCAGCGCGGCGACGGCGCCGGCGGCCCCGTACCGGAAGCCCTCGCCGAAGAGGGTGAGGCCGACGGTGGCCGCCACCACGGGGTTGACGACCGTGACCGTGGCGAGCGGGGCGGCGAGCCCGGCGCCCCGGTACGAGGCCTGCGACAGCAGCAGACCGGTGACCGCGAGCGCCGACAGCACCAGCGCGGAGCCCCACTCGGCGAGCGGCGCGTCCGGCGACCACTCCTCGGCGACCGCCTTGGTGAAGACCGACGCCACCCCGAAGGCCACGCCGGCCGCGGCCGCCAGCGCGACCCCGCGCAGCGCCGAGCGGCCCACGAGCCGCGCCAGGACGAAGAGCGCCGCGACCGCCGCGAAGGTGGCCACGGCGAGCAGCCGGCTCTCGCCGCCGTCGGGGGTGCGGCCCTCGCCGCCGTCCACCACGCTGAGCAGCCCCGCCAGGCCCGCCGTCGCCATCAGTGCCCCGTGCCAGGCCCGCCGCCCCGCCGGGCGACAGACGAACAGGGCGGCCATCGGCAGCGCGAAGACGATGGTGAGGGCGCCCAGCGGCTGCACCACGCTGAGCGGCCCGTAGGCGAGGGCGACCACGTGCAGGGCCGCGCCCAGGCCGTTGAGCAGGACGGCGCCCCACCAGACCGGATTGCGCAGCGGCGCGTAGGTCGGCCCGGAGGCGGCCGCGGCGACCCGCTCCTGCACGATCGCCGCGCCCGCGTACGCCACCGCGGAGACCAGTGACAGGACGACGGACAGCACGAGGGGACTCATACCCTCCACGATCGCTCTCCCGGACGTTCCCGTCGTCAGACCAGGGAACGCCTTCACCGGTACCGCCGACGCAGTACGCGACCGTTCCGTACAACCGGAGTCGTACGCCACCGCAGGTCAGATGGGCTGTAAACGGGATGAAGGGAGCGCGGTAAGCGGTACCGGTGCGGCCCGCCCGCTCGCACGGGAGCCACATCCCGAGCCAGTCGCCGCCCCGGCCGGTCCACTTTGGCCCGTAAGATCCCCGGGCCGCCGTTGGATACGGTGGCCCCGCACCGCCGGACCCCGCCGGCGGCGGAATCCGAGGGGGAGCGGTGGATCCCGAGACGAGTGGCACGTTGCTCGGTGGCTTCTTCGCCCTGCGGACGGTCCCGCCGCCCACCGGCGGCGACCACCGCCCGCTGGCGCGCCTCTACGACGGCGACGGGCTCGGTGACGGCCCCCTGCACGCGCGCGTGGACCGGGTCGCTGCCCGGCTCGGGGCGCCCGAGCGGCGGGTCGCCGCGTCCATCGCGCACCTCGGGCTCGCCGCCCGCCTCTGGTCGACCGCGCTCGGCCCCGCCGCCCTCAGCGGCCGCTTCCCGGTCCTCGACCCCGCCGAACTGCGCTGGGACCCGGCGCTCACCGCACCCGACGACCTGTGGTGGGCCGGCGCCGGCACCCGCCCCGCCACCGTCGACGCGCTCCGCGAGGCCGTCCAGGAGGCGCACCTCGTCCCGCTGCACGCCGCCCTCGCCCGCGACGGGCGGATCTCGCCGCGGCTGCTGTGGGGCAACGCGGGCTCCGCGCTCGCCGGCGCCCTGCGCGAAGTGGTCCGCTGGTCCCGCGCCCACGACCGGCCCGAGGCCGCCTCCAGGGCGGCCGAGCTCGTCCAGGGGCTCCTCGACCACCCGGACCTCGCCGGCACCCTGCGCGGCCCCGCCCTGCGCCGCACCACCTGCTGCCTCTACTACCGCGCCACCCCCGGAGGCCTCTGCGGCGACTGTGTGTTCGACCACGCCCCGCGAACGGGTTTGGAGCGGCGGCCCCCGGCTCCGTAAAGTTGCCTCTTCACACCCCCGGCGGCATCCCGCCCGCGAGCGATCGAGGAACGACGAAGGCCATGACGGTGACTGAAGAAACCCAGGAGTACGGGCCGGGCATCGACCCCGAGCGCCTGGCCGTCTGCCTGAGCGTGCTCGACGAGCTGGAGAAGATCGACGTCGACCACCCCGACGCGATCGCCGTCCGCCGCGCCACCGCCGGCATCTACCGCTCGGTCAAGCAGCGCCGCCGCCAGGAGCGCCGGGCCGCCAAGACCGCCCACGACCGGGCCGTCACCGAGGCGACCGCGACCGGCTCCGCCCAGCGCATCGACGACGAGACCGAGGGCATCCTGCCCTCCTCCGTCACCGAGGCCGGCCGGATCGCGGGCATACTCCAGCGCCCCCGGTCCTGCTACACCTGCAAGACCCGGTACGTCGAGGTCGACTACTTCTACCACCAGCTCTGCCAGGACTGCGCGGCCCTGAACCGCTCCAAGCGGGACATCCGCGCCGACCTCACCGGCAAGCGCGCCCTGCTCACCGGCGGCCGCGCCAAGATCGGCATGTACATCGCGCTGCGGCTGCTCCGCGACGGCGCGCACACCACGATCACCACCCGCTTCCCCAAGGACGCCATCCGCCGCTTCAAGGCGATGGAGGACTCGGCGGAGTGGATCCACCGCCTGGAGGTCGTCGGCATCGACCTGCGCGACCCGGGCCAGGCCGTGGCCCTCGCCGAGCAGGTCGCCGCGGCGGGCCCGCTGGACATCCTGATCAACAACGCCACGCAGACCGTGCGCCGGCTGCCGTCCGCGTACGCCGCGCTGGTCGACGGCGAGACCGCGCCGCTCCCGGCCGGCGAGCTGCCCGCCCACCACGTCATCGGCGCCTTCAACTCCGGCGCGGTCGACGGCCTCGCCGCGCTCCCCGTGGGCACCAGTGGTCTGGACGCCCAGAAGGTCGCCGACCTCGCGCTCGTCGCGGGCAACGCCAGTCTGGAGCAGTACCAGGCGGGCACCGCGATCGACGCCGGCGGCCTGCTGCCGGACGTGGTGGAGTCCAACACCTGGGTGCAGACCATCGACCAGATCTCCCCGGTGGAGCTCCTGGAGACCCAGCTCTGCAACTACACCTCGCCGTTCATCCTGATCAGCGCGCTGCGCCCGTCGATGGCGAAGGCCGCGGCGCAGGCCGCGAGCGGTCGCGCGTACGTCGTGAACGTCTCCGCCATGGAGGGCGTCTTCTCCCGCGGCTACAAGGGCGCCGGCCACCCGAACACCAACGCCGCGAAGGCCGCCATGAACATGGTGACCCGGACCAGCGCCCAGGAGATGTTCGAGGCCGACAAGATCCTGATGACCTCGGTCGACACCGGCTGGATCACCGACGAGCGCCCGCACTTCGAGAAGCTGCGCCTCGCCGAGGCGGGCTTCCACGCCCCGCTCGACCTGGTCGACGGCGCCGCCCGCGTCTACGACCCGGTGGTCCGCGGCGAGGCGGGCGAGGACCTGTACGGCGTGTTCATGAAGGACTACGCCCCCGGCAAGTGGTAGTCCCCACCACCTGACGACCGCCGTTTCAAGAGCGCCCTTCCCGCCGGGAGGGGCGCTCTTTCGGTCTCTGTCACCCGATTGCGTCACACTTTGGAGCCCGGTAGAGCGCATGCCCGCTCATTTGGTTACTCTGATGCCCACCGACGGCTACCGGAGCGACACACCGCTCCACGGCCGTCCAGGGGACTGGCCACCCACCTCGGCCGCGGCCCCGCCCCAGACCGGCGCCACCGCGACCGAACGGTCCTCCGTCCCCGACCTGACGCGACACAAAGGAGTGCGCGGTGACACCCGAAACGACGAAGCAGGAACCCCGGCCGTCGGAGCCTTCCGAACGGCAGCGGCGCAACGGCGAGCTGGGCAGCCTCGAAGTGTGGGCCCGCTCGGCCCCGATCCGCCTCGCGGGCTACGAGGACGACCTCGCCGAGCCCCACATCCTGCCGGGCATCGACTGATCGAAGCCCCGGCGTCGACGTACGGCGTCGTCCCCCGGGCCGTACCGCCACGGCCCGTGCGACTCCGGTGCCCCCGGCCCTCCCGGCCGGGGGCACCGCCGCGTCCGGCTCACCCCCGCAGCCGGACCGGCGGCAGGTACTCCCGCAGCAGCCGCCGCTGCCACCAGTCGCCGCTCGCCCGCAGCTCGCTCCAGGTGGAGAAGCGGTACCGGTAGAGCAGCGCGCGGACGTGCACCGGCGGGGCGTCCGGGAAGGGGTTGTGCGCGAGCAGCCGCAGCGTGTCCCGGTCCCCGGCGAGCAGCCGCTCCACGAAGGGCCCGAACCATGCGCGGGCGTATCCGGGCGAGAGCGCCGCGAACCACATCAGCCAGTCGAGCCGCAGGTGGTACGGGGCGAACTGGCGCGGCCACCGGCCGGGATCGCCCGGCTTCCCCTTGAAGCCGTAGGCGCGCCACTCGGTGTCCGGTCCGGGGACCTCGTCGCTCGTGCCCTCCACCACGATCTCGTCGCGGACGCGGCCCACCGTGCCGAAGGCGCCGTAGGTGTTGACCAGGTGGAAGGGATCGTACGAGCGGTTCATGGCCTGGTCGTGGGAGAGGAGGTTGCGGACCGGGCGGTAGCTGCGGACCAGGACCATGGCGGTCAGGGCGAGGACCAGGGCCACGTACCAGAGCGGCGGGTCGGGGCGGGGGTGGTCGCCGGTGAGCGCGGAGAGGTCCAGGGCGGAGGCGGCGAGGACGATCGTCAGCCAGTTGAGCCAGGCGAAGTTGCCGGAGAGGACCAGCCACAGCTGGGTGGCGATCATCAGACCGGCCGCGACCGAGGCCACCGGCTGCGGGGTGAAGAGCAGGAACGGCACGCCCAGCTGGACGACGTGGTTGGCGGCGACCTCGACGCGGTGCAGGGGGCGGGGGAGCCGGTGGAAGAACCAGCTCAGCGGGCCGGGCATCGGCTGGGTCTCGTGGTGGTGGTAGAGGCAGGTGAGGTTCCGCCAGCAGGCGTCGCCGCGGATCTTGATGAGCCCGGCGCCGAACTCGACGCGGAAGAGCAGCCAGCGCAGCAGCAGGAGGACGAGGAGGGGCGGGGCGACGTCGTCGTTGCCGAGGAAGACCGCGAGGAAGCCGGCCTCCAGGAGCAGCGACTCCCAGCCGAAGGAGTACCAGGTCTGGCCGACGTTCACGATCGACAGGTACAGGCCCCAGAGCACCAGCCACAGCGGCATCGCGACGGCCAGCGGCACCGCGTCCCCCGCCCCGGCGGCCATCGCCGCCGCGAGCCCGGCCCCCGACCACGCGACCGTGGCGAAGAGCCGGTCCGAGTAGCGCCAGTGGAAGAGCGAGGGGGCGCGGAGCGGGGTGGTGCGGCGCAGGAACGCCGGTACGGGGAGCATGCCGCGCTCCCCGATGAGCGCCCGGAACTGGAGCGCGGCCGACAGGAAGGCCACGCAGTACAGCACCGCCAGGCCGCGCTGGAAGACGGTCCGGCCCATCCACAGCTCGGGCGCGGTGAACCACTCCATCGCCTCCAGTATCAGCCCGCGGCGACGAGCCGGCGGAGGACGCGGCCGAGCCGGCGGGCGTAGGCGCGCTGGAGGCGCGGGACGACCGGGCCGGCGAGCCGCGTGTACCAGGCGGCGGGCCGGCTGAAGGCGGTCACCGTGAAGCGGACCGTGCCGTCGGGTTCGAGCTCGACGAGGAAGGCCTCCTCGCCGCTCTCCGGATGGCCGGTGAGGGTGCCGTACGCGAACCCCGCCCGGTGCACCTCCGTGGGGAGCCAGACGACCTCGCAGGGGACCGCGTAGGCGAGCGGGCCCAGGCCGAGGGCGACCTCCACGGTGGTGCCGGGGGCGGCGCGGCCGGCCGTGGAGCGGACGCGGGCGCCGGTGGCGCGGTGCATCCGCCAGGTGGTGACGGCCTCGGCGGCGGCCCGGAAGTCGTCGGGGCCGTGGCCGACGGCCGCGCTGTGGCGCAGGTGGTGGTAGCCGGCCGGGAGGGCGTCGGGGGTGCGGGTGGCGCCGACCTCGGCGTAGCTGAGGACGCGGCGGGGGGTGAGATCGCCGAGGATGCGGCTCATGCCGGGAGCTCCGTTCGCGGGAGAGGGGCGGGGTGGAGCTGGCCGGCGGCGCGGAGCCGGCGGTGGGCGAGCAGCGCGCAGACGGCGAAGCCGAGCGCGTTGCCCAGGCCGTGGGTGGCGGCCATCCAGGTCAGGGTGGGGTGCGGAAGGCCGGTCGCCTCGCCCAGCGCCCACCAGAGCGCGAGCGCCATGGTGGCGGCCAGGACGAGGGCCGAGACGCCGAGCAGGATCCGGGTGACGCGGTCGGCTCCGGGCCCGCGCCGCTCCCGCAGGGTCAGCACGGAGACGGCGGCCATGCCGACGGTGAGGACGACCGCGCCGGCCAGCTCGGCCCAGTCGTCGACGAAGTAGCCGATCAGGACGAGCAGGGTGCCGGCGGGCACGCTGAGCGCGGCGGTCGTGGCCAGGGCCCCGCCGCCGGACGTACGGCGGAGCAGCCCGGCGACGAGGGCGGCGGCGAAGCCCGCGAAGTGGAAGTGCGGCACGGTCAGCGCGAGGAGGTCGAGCTCGAAGCCGAAGAGCGGGTACGAGGCCCGCTCGGCGACGAGCGCGAGGCCGGCGACGGACGGCGAGACGAGGGCCGTGAGCACCGCGAGCTCGGCGGGCCACGCGGGGCCGCCGGCGCGTCCGGCCGCGGTGCGGCGGAGGACGAGCGCGAGGCGGGCGGGGGCCTGGAGCGCCAGCGCCAGGGTGGCCAGGGCGTAGCAGGCCGCGAGCGCGGTCGCCGGGCCCGAGCGGGGGAGCCAGAGCGAGACGGCGCCGGGCAGGGCGAGGAGCGGCCAGGTCCGGCGCAGCGGCTCCCAGCCGGGCGGCCGGGGCCCCTCGACGAGGCCGAGCCCGGTCGGTACGACCCAGAGCATCCCGACCGTCACGACCGGGACCACGAAGGCCGACAACGCGGTCATGGCACCCACCCCCCGACTTGAACGTGTTCAACGGTGTCGGGACCGAGCGTAGAACTTCTCTTGAACGTGTTCAAGTCCAGAACGGGGGCCTTCCGGGCGCCCGGTCGGACGCGCTCCGCTTGCCCCCCGTCACCGACTGCGACAGAACGGGAGGAACCCAACCGTGACGACCGGGAGAAGCAACGTGCGCCCCACGCAGCGCCGGACGCGGAGCCACCCCGCCGTCCGCCCCGCCCCCGGAGCCGCCCGCAGCCAGGGCCGCACCGCCCTCGCCGCGACGCTCGGCGCCGCCGCCCTGTTCCTCGCCGGGTGCTCCGCCGACGAACCCGGAGGCACCGCCGGCCGCACCGGCCTCGGTGCCGCCCACGAGGTGCACCTCCAGCCGGTCGCCGCCCAGGGCCCGGACCCCTTCACCGCCTCCACCGCGCGCGGTGCCGGACTGCGCGCCCTCCAGGAGGACGCCGACCCCGGGGCCCAGCCCGTCAGCGCCCCCGGCATCCGCGAGGTCACCGGCTCCGCGCCGGGCCTCTACGGCGGCACCCGCGCCGAGTCCAGCTGCGACGTCGAGCAGCAGGTCGCCTACCTCGCCGCCGAACCCGCCAAGCTCCGGGCCTTCGCCGAGGCCGCCGGCGTCCCCGAGGGCGGCGTCGCCGACTGGCTCCGCGAGCTCACCCCCGTCCTGCTGCGCGCCGACACCCGCGTGACCAACCACGGCTTCCGCGACGGCCGCGCCGCCGCCTTCCAGTCCGTCCTCCAGGCCGGCACCGCCGTCCTCGTCGACCCCTACGGGGCCCCACGCGTCCGCTGCGCCTGCGGCAACCCGCTCCGCTCGCCCGTCAGCGTCTCCGGGGCCGTCCACCACGGCGACCCCTGGTCCGGCTTCGACCCCGACCGCGTGATCATCGTCAAACCCACCACGGCCGTCGTCACCAGCCTCGTCATCGTCAACGTCTCCGACGACAGCTGGATCGAGCGGAAGGCGGGCAGCGACGGCGACCAGGACCGCAAGCCCGACACCGTCCCCGACTGCGACCCCGACACCTGCGCCCTGAGCGACCCCGTCACCCCGGACACCGACCCCGGGACCGGCGACCCCGACGCGCCCGCCGCCCCGAAGACCCCCACCGAGCGCCCCGCCGCCCCGCAGACGCCCGAGGCCCCCGTCGTACCGGAGACGCCGAGCGCCCCCGACACCCCCGCCGCGCCCGACACCCCCGCCGTACCGGACACGCCCGCGGCGCCCGACCCGACGGTCCCGGACGCGCCCTCGGAGCCGTACCCCGACCCGTACGCCCCGGCCGACCCGTACGAGGAGCCGCCGACGGACCCGTACACGGATCCCTCGCCGGACCCGTACCAGGACCCCTACCACGACCCGTACACCGACCCGTACGCGGACCCCTACGCCGACCCGGACACCGCCCCCGACGGCCAGGTCCCCGCCGAGCCCGAGCCCACCACCTTCGACGGCTGAAAGATCTTCGTGGTGCGCGAGGAACCCGCGGGCCCTAGCGTGGCCCCCATGAGTGTGGGCAGCGGGGGAGCGGACACGGAACAGGACACGGCGCCGGACGCGGCGGCGCCGATCCTCAGCGCGTTCGGAGCCGCCTTCCGCATGGGCGGCTTCGACTGGGACCTGGCCACCGGCACCATGGTGATGGACGAGGCCGCCCTCGACGTCTTCGACTTCGACCCCGACGAGTACGACGGCCGCCCCGAGACCCTCGGCAGCCGCGTCCTGCCCGACGAGGGCCGCCAGCTCGACACCCTCGTCGCCCAGGCACTCAAGGACGGCAGCGACCAGTACGGGGCGTACTTCCGCATCCGCCGCCGCGACGGCTCCCACCAGTGGACCCACACCCAGGGACTCGTCCACCGGGACCCCGACGGCCGCCCCGTACGCATCGTCGGCGTCATCAGGGACGCCACCCACGAGCTCACCGAGTCCGCCGCCCGCCTCGGCCTCGACGAGGGCCGCAGACGGCGCGCCGGGGTCGTCGAGGGCACCACCGCCGCCCTCGCCTACGCCCGCACCGTCCAGGACGTCATCGACCTCCTCAACGACTCGCACGCCCTGGAGCACTTCGGTGCCGCCAGCCTCGTCGTGGGCCTCCTGGAGGCCGGCCGCATCCACCTCGTCGCCGAGGGGCCCGACGGCGCGTTCGTCCCCGGCACCCGCTTCACCCGGGTGGACGAGCCCTACCCCATGAGCGAGGTGATCCGCACCCTGCGGCCCCGCTTCATCGACACCGCCGAGGACTTCGCCGCCTCCTTCCCGGTCCTCTGGCCGCACATCAGCGGCCTCGGCATCACCGCCGCCGCCTACCTCCCGCTGATCGCCCAGGCCCGCCCCATCGGCGCCCTCGGCCTGCTCTACAGCGACCGCACCGGCTTCAGCGAGGACGAGCGGACCCTCCTCGTCGCCCTCGGCAGCAGCATCGCCCAGAGCCTCCAGCGGGCCATGCTGTACGAACAGGAGCACGACCTCGCCGAAGGGCTCCAGCAGGCGATGCTGCCCCGCCGGATCCCCGACGTGCCCGGCGCCCAGATAGCCGTCCGCTACCGCTCCGCCCGCCTCGGCCGGGACATCGGCGGCGACTGGTACGACGTCATCCCGCTCCCCGGCGGCCGGGTCGGCGCCGTCATCGGCGACGTCCAGGGCCACGACACCCACGCCGCCGCCGTCATGGGCCAGCTGCGGATCGTGCTGCGCGCCTACGCCGCCGAGGGCCACACCCCCGCCACCGTCATGGCCCGGGCCTCCGTCTTCCTCCACGAGCTCGACACCGAACGCTTCGCCACCTGCACCTACGCCGAGACCGACCTGGTCACCGGCGTCGTCCAGGTCGTCCGCGCCGGGCACGTCGACCCGCTGGTCCGCGAGCCCGACGGCTCCTCCCGCCGGATCCCCGTCGAGGGCGGGCTCCCGCTCGGCCTCTCCGCCGAGTTCGGGCGGCTCGACTACCCCGTCACCACCCTGGAACTCGACCCCGGCCAGACCCTGATGCTCTACACCGACGGGCTCGTCGAGAAGCCCGGCGCCGACCTCGACGAGGGCCTCGAATGGCTCTCCTCCCTCGTCCGGCACGGCCCCTCCGACCTCCAGCAGCTCGCCGACCTCCTCTGCGACGTCGTCGCCGAGCGCGGCGGCGAGGACGACGTCGCCATCCTGCTGCTGCGCCGCCTCGGCGCGTACGCGCCCAGCGGCGGCCGCTTCCGCCAGCACGTCGCCCAGAGCGACCCCGAGGCGCTCAGCGCCGCCCGCCACATGATCCGGGCCGCCGTCCGGGCCTGGGGCGCCGGCTCCCGCGCCGACGAGATCGAACTCGTCGCCGACGAGCTGATGACCAACGCGCTGATGCACACCGACGGCGGCGCCATCATCACCCTGCGGATCCTGCCCGGCGCCGAACGGCGGCTGCGCGTCGAGGTCGAGGACCGCTCCAGCGCCCTGCCCCGCCGCCGCGAGGCCGGCGAGGCAGGGGTCTCCGGCCGCGGCCTCCTCCTCGTCGACCAGCTCTCCGACAGCTGGGGCGTGGAGTCCCGAGGCGGCGGCAAGTGCGTCTGGTGCGAGTTCGCGGTGACGGACTGACCCGGCTCGGTCCGGCTCGGTCCGGCTCGGTCCGGCTCGGCTCGGCCCGGTCCGGCTCGGCTCGGTCCGGTCCGGCTCGGTCCGGTCCGGCTCGGTCCGGCTCGGTCCGGTCCGGCTCGGTCCGGCTCGGCTCGGTCCGGCTCGGTCCGGCCCGGCTCGGTCCGGTCCGGCTCGGTCCGGCTCGGTCCGGCTCGGTCCGGTCCGGCTCGGCCCGGCTCGGTCCGGCTCGGCCCGGCTCGGCTCGGTCCGGCTCGGTCCGGCCCGGCCCGGCTCGGCTCGGCCCGGCCCGGCCCGGCCCGGCCCGGCCCGGTCCGGCCCGACACGGCACGGTCCGGCCGCCGCGCGTCGCGCGTGCCCGTGCGGCAGGGTGGTGGCATGCCCGAACTGCCCGAGGTGGAAGCGCTCCGCGAGTTCCTCGGCGAGCACCTGGTCGGCAAGGAGTTCGCCCGCGTGCTGCCCGTCGCGATCAGCGTCCTCAAGACGTACGATCCGCCGCTCGGCGCGCTCGACGGCGCCGAGGTCACCGGCGTCGGCCGGCACGGCAAGTGGCTCGACATCACCGCCGCCACCGGCCCGGGCCCGCTCCACCTCGTCGTCCACCTCGCCCGGGCCGGCTGGCTGCGCTGGCAGGACCCGCTGCCCTCGGGGCCGCCGAAGCCCGGCAAGGGGCCGCTCGCCCTGCGGGCCGCGCTCACCGGCGGCGACGGCTTCGACCTCACCGAGGCCGGCACCACCAAACGCCTCGCCGTCCACCTCGTCCACGACCCGCACGAGGTGCCCGGCGTCGCCCGCCTCGGGCCCGACCCCCTCGCCGACGACTTCGGGCCCGAGGACCTCGCCGCGCTCCTCACCGGCGAACGCCGACAGATCAAGGGCGCCCTGCGCGACCAGAGCCTGATCGCCGGCATCGGCAACGCCTACAGCGACGAGATCCTCCATGCCGCGCGGATGTCGCCGTTCAAGCCCACCGCCACCCTCACCGCCGACGACGTCACCACCCTCTACGACGCCCTGCGGACCACCCTCCGCGACGCCGTCGCCCGCTCCCACGGCCTCGCCGCCGGCAGGCTGAAGGCCGAGAAGAAGAGCGGCCTGCGCGTCCACGGCCGCACCGGCGAACCCTGCCCCGTCTGCGGCGACACCATCCGCGAGGTCAGCTTCGCCGACTCCTCCCTGCAGTACTGCCCCACCTGCCAGACCGGCGGGAAGGTCCTCGCCGACCGCCGCATGTCCCGGCTGCTCAAGTAGGCTCCCGCGCATGCTGCGCGTACTGGCCGTCGACGACGAGGAACCCGCCCTGGGGGAGCTGCTGTACCTGCTGCGCGCCGACCCCCGGGTCAGGACCGCCGAGGGGGCCGGCGACGCCACCGCGGCGCTGCGCCGGATCGGGCGCGCGCTCGACTCCGGGCCGGACGGCGAGGAGACCGTCGACGTCGTCTTCCTCGACATCCACATGCCGGGCCTCACCGGGCTCGACGTGGCCCGGCTGCTCGCCGGCTTCGCCCGGCCGCCGCTCGTCGTCTTCGTCACCGCCCACGAGGGCTTCGCGCTCCAGGCCTTCGACCTCAAGGCCGTCGACTACGTGCTCAAGCCGGTCCGGCGCGAGCGGCTCGCGGAAGCCGTCCGGCGGGTCCACGAACTGGTCCACGCCGGCGCCGCGCCCGCCCCGGCCCCCGCGCCCGAGCAGATCCCGGTCGAACTCGGCGGCGTCACCCGCTTCGTCTCCGTCGACGACATCGCCTACGTCGAGGCCCACGGCGACTACGCCCGCCTCCACACCGACCAGGGCAGCCACCTCGTCCGCATCCCGCTCTCCACCCTGGAGGAGCGCTGGGCCGACCGCGGCTTCGTCCGCATCCACCGCAGCCACCTCGTCGCCCTCGGCCGCGTCGACGAGCTCCGCCTCGACGGCGGCTCCACCTCCGTCCGGGTCGGCTCCACCGACCTCGCCGTCAGCCGACGGCACGCCCGCCACCTCCGTGACCTGCTGATGCGCCGGGCCGGCGGCTGACCGGAAACCCCTACCGGCGCCCGGCCCCGTCTGCCTACACTCCACGGGCCCACCCGCCGTCAGAGAGCGAAGCCGATGCCGGAGCACCCCCAGCCGCGCCGGCCGCGGCGCGAGACCGTCACCCACGCCTCCGCCCTCGGCGACCGGCCCGCGCCCCGGCTGCGGCCCCGGGCGCCGCACCCGCCCGCCCGCTCCGAGATCGACGAGCAGACCACCCTCGGCCACACCTATGTGCGCTCCCTGATGCGCAGCCAGCTCCGCGCCGCGCTCACCGCGCTCGGCGCGCTCGCCCTGCTCGTCGGCACCCTCCCGCTGCTGCTCGCGCTGCCCGCCCCCGAGGCCCTGGTGTGGGCGGCGCTCGGCGTCGGCGTCTACCCGGTCGTCTGGGCGGTCGCCCACTGGTACGTCCGCAGGGCCGAGCGCAACGAGCGCGACTTCACCGGCCTCGTCGAGCGCTGAGGCCGGTGGACCGTCCCGCATGAACCAGACCTACGCGGTCGCCGCCGTCACCGCCGTCGTCCTCGCCACCGTGCTCATCGGCGCCCTCGGCCTGCGCGTCTCCCGCACCACCTCCGACTTCTACGTCGCCTCCCGCACCGCCGGGCCCCGGCTCAACGCGGCGGCCATCAGCGGCGAGTACCTCTCCGCCGCCTCCTTCCTCGGCATCGCCGGACTCGTCCTCGTCCAGGGCCCGGCCATGCTCTGGTACCCGGTCGGCTACACCGCCGGCTATCTGGTGCTCCTCGTCCTCGTCGCCGCCCCGCTGCGCCGCTCCGGGGCGTACACGCTCTCCGACTTCGCCGAGGCCCGGCTGGAGTCCCCGCAGGTCAGACGGCTCGCCAGCCTCTTCGTCGTGGGTATCGGCTGGCTGTACCTGCTGCCGCAGCTCCAGGGCGCCGGGCTCACCCTGGAGATCCTCACCGGTGCCCCCGACTGGTTCGGCGGCCTCCTCGTCGCCCTCGTCGTCACCTGCACGGTCGCCGCGGGCGGCATGCGCAGCATCACCTTCGTCCAGGCCTTCCAGTACTGGCTGAAACTGACCGCCCTGCTGGTCCCGGCCTTCTTCCTGGTCGCCGCCTGGTTCGGGGACGGGGCGCCCCGGGCCCGCTTCGACGCGCCGGCCGTGCTCCGCGAGCACACCGTCGTCCGGGTCGCCGACACCGTGCGCATCGGGCTCGACGCCCCGCTGACCCTCACCGTCACCGGCACGGTGGACTCCGTCCGGTACGAGGAGCGGGCCGTCACCCTCGCGCCGGGCACCCACCACGTCGACGGCGGCACGGTCCTCGCCCTCGCGCCCGGCAGCGGCCTCCCCGAACGCCGGGCCGAGGGCGCCGACCCCCTCGGCTGGTCCCAGCCGCTGGCCGGCGGCCACGACGGGCACCAGCTGTACGCCACGTACGGTCTGATCCTCGCCACCTTCCTCGGCACCATGGGCCTGCCGCACGTCGCCGTCCGCTTCTACACCAGCCCGAACGGACGGGCCGCCCGCCGCACCACCCTCGTCGTCCTCGTCCTCATCGGCGGCTTCTACCTGCTGCCCGCGCTCTACGGGGCGCTCGGCCGGATCTACGCCCCCGAGCTCGCGCTCACCGGCTCCGCCGACGCCGCCGTGCTCGTCCTGCCCGACCGGATACTCGGCGGCGCGCTCGGTGACGTCCTCGGGGCCTTCCTCGCCGGCGGGGCCTTCGCCGCCTTCCTGTCCACCGCGTCGGGACTCACCATGTCCGTCGCCGGCGTCCTCGCCCAGGACGTGCTGCCCTCCCGCGCGGTCCGGCACTTCCGGCTGGCGACGCCGCTCGCCACCGCCGTGCCGCTCGCCGTCGGCGTCGCCGCCTCCAAGGTGCCGGTCGCCGACGCCGTCGGGCTCGCCTTCGCCGTCTCCGCCTCCTCCTTCTGCCCGCTCCTCGTCCTCGGCATCTGGTGGCGGCGGCTCACCCCGCCCGGCGCCGCCGCCGGGCTCGTCCTCGGCGGCGGCTCCGCGCTCGCCGCGGTGATGGCGACCCGCGCCGGACTCGCCCCGGAGGGCTGGCCGCACACCCTGATGGCCTGGCCCGCCGTCTGGTCCGTCCCCCTCGGCTTCCTCACCATGGTCCTCGTCTCGCTCGCCACCCCGCGCAGCGTCCCGCCCGGCACCGCCGCCACCCTCGCCCGGCTCCACCTCCCCGAGAGCTTCACCGCCCCCGTGCCCGCCCAGGAGGCACGCCGGTGAGCGGCATCGCGTGGGCCGCGGCGAGCGCCGCCGGAGCCGTCCTCCTCGCCGCCGGTGTCGTCCTCGGCCGGCTCACCGCCCGGCGCGGCGCCCGCGCCGCCGACCCCGACCTCGGCACCCCCGTCGAACGGGCCACCTTCCACACCCTGCACACCGCCTCGCTCGCCGCGCCGCCGCTGCGCGCCGGACTCACCGAGGAGACCGCGCACCGGGCGGCCCGCCCGCTGCGCTCGCTCCTCGGCACCGAGGCCCTCTGCCTCACGGACGGCACGGCCGTCCTCGCCTGGGACGGGCCCGGCGAGGAGCACCACCACGCGGGCGTGCCCGACCTGGCCGCCGCGACCCTGGAGACCGGCCGCAGCCGCTCCGCGCCCACCGGCTGCGCCGAGCCCGGCTGCGAGCTGCGCTGGGCGGTGACCGCCCCGCTGACCGGCGAGGAGGGCGTCCTCGGCGCGCTCGTCGCCTACGGCTCCCGGGAGTCGGCGGTGCTCGTCCGGGCCGCGACGGAGGTGGCCCGCTGGGTCTCGGTCCAGCTGGAGCTCGCCGAGCTGGACCGCTCCCGCACCCGGATGGTGGAGGCCGAGATCCGCGCGCTGCGCGCCCAGATCTCCCCGCACTTCATCTTCAACTCCCTCGCCGCCATCGCCTCGTTCGTCCGCACCGACCCCGAGCGGGCGCGCGATCTCCTCCTGGAGTTCGCCGACTTCACCCGCTACTCCTTCCGCCGGCACGGCGACTTCGCCCAGCTCGCCGACGAACTGCGCGCGATCGAGCAGTACTTGGCGCTCGCCGGTGCCCGCTTCGGCGACCGGCTCAAGGTGACGCTCCAGATCGCCCCCGAGGTGCTGCCGGTCGCCCTGCCCTTCCTCTGCCTCCAGCCGCTGGTGGAGAACGCGGTCAAGCACGGCCTGACGGACCGGGAGCGGGGCTGCCGGGTCACCATCGCCGCGCGGGACGCCGGCGCCGAGGCGGTGGTGACCGTCGAGGACGACGGGGTCGGGATGGACCCCGAGCGGCTGCGGGCGGTGCTGCGCGGCGAGCATCCCGGCGGCTCCGGCATCGGCCTGTGCAACGTCGACGAGCGGCTGCGCCAGGTGTACGGGGCGGAGTACGGCCTCGTCATCGAGACCGGAGTCGGCGCCGGCATGAAGGTGACGGCGCGCTTCCCGAAGTACCGCTCCGGCGTGCATCCTTCGCCGCCGGGCTGACCGGATCAGGCGAGCCAGAGGGCGAGATGGGCGAGCGGCAGGCCCAACTGCCAGGCGGGCAGCCAGGTCCGGGCCGTCTCGTCGACCAGCAGGGCGGGTCCCGGTCCGGGCGCGCCGTCCAGGTCGGCGGCGTGCACCCAGGTCTCCCGCAGCGCCGTCCAGGCGCCGCGGGCGAGCGCCAGGTCCGGTCCGTCGGGGTCCTCGTCCGCCTCGGCGGCGAGCCGTTCCTCCACCCACTCCGGCCAGCCGGCCTCGTGGGTGGTGTGCCGGAGCCACGCGTCGGCCGCGGGCTCCCCGGACAGATGGACCGTCAGGGCCAGCGCCCGCAGCGCGGCCCGGTGCTCCAGCGAGCCGGGATCGGCGAGGCCGGCGGCGGTCAGGTACTGGTCGGCCAGGTACTCGGCGCACAGCCAGGCCATCGGGACGGCGAGGCTCCCGCCGTTCCTGTGGCCGGCGCCGTTCGTGCTCTCGGGCGGCAACGCTCCCACCTTCTCCCGGACGTCGGGGACCCGCGGTTTCCGGGACCCCGAGCAGAGCTTCCTCCGCCCGGGGCGTCCGCGTGGACCGCTTTGCTCAACTCGCCGGTGTGGTTTCGGATACGTTCCCGGGCCGGATCGGTGCCACGGAGGCCGGTGGTGCGGGAGGGACGTCCGGGGCTCGTGCTCAGCCCAGCAGGGCGTAGACCGCCGTCGCGTGGGCGGCCGGTTCGGCGGTGCCCTCGGCGGTCATCGTGATGTCGGCGAAGGCCATCCGCTTCCCCAGCTTGGTGAGGCGGGCGCGGACCAGGACGTCGGCGCCGAGGACCGCCCGCTGGAAGCTGGTGGACTGCTGGACGGTCGTCATCGGGACGAAGCCGCCGCGGGCCGCCGAGACGGCGATCACGGTGGCCGTGTCGGCCGCCGCCATCAGGGCCTGGCCGGAGATCCCGCCGCCCTCGCGCGCCAGCCGGTCGGACCAGGGCAGCCGCAGGACGGCCTCGTGGCCGTCGACGGAGTCGACCCGGAGGCCCAGGTCCAGGACCCAGGGGGCGAAGTTGTCGGCGAGGATCTTCTCGGCCCCGGCGGGCGTCAGCGGCGGGGTGCCGGGCAGGGTCACGGCGTCGGTGTGCGTCACGGCGTCATTGTGCGGCCGCGGCCCGGGGCCGGGCAACGGAGCCGTGGCGCGGCCGGTAGCCGGGCAGCGAGCGGCCCAGCTGCCGCAGGGCGTAGTGCGAGCGGGACTTGACCGTGCCGGCCGGGATCCCGAGGGAGGCGGCGGCCTCGTTGACGGTGAGCCCGTCGAAGTAGAGCCGGACGAGGACCGCCCGGTGCTCCGGGCTCAGGCCGCGTACCGCCGCCCGGACGTCGAGCGCCGCGTCGGCGGACTCGGTGGCGTCCGAGGGGTCGGGGGTGACCGCGAGCACCCCGTCGCCGATCTCGGCGGGGCGGGCGAGCCGGGAGCGGCGGGCGTCGATGGCGAGGCGGCGGGCCACGGTGAAGAGCCAGGGCCGCATCGAGGCGTAGGCGCCGCTGAACGCCTCGGGGTGGAGCCAGGCCCGGACCAGCGTCTCCTGGACGAGGTCCTCGGCGCGCTGGCGGTCCCCGTAGGTGAGCCCCAGGAGGAAGGAGAGCAGGGCGGGCCCGTGCTCCCGCTGGAGCTCCTGGAGCGTCCGCTCGTCGGTCGTCGCGGTCGCTGTCGCCGCCGCCATCGCCGTCGTCATGAGTGCCACCCTTCCCCGCCCGCTCAGCGGTTCGTCGTCCGCGCCGTATACGAACGCATCCGGGCGGAAGGGGACAGGGAGCGGACAGCGGTCTGCGGCGAACGGTCGGAACGAGCGGCGAATGGCACGCCGAGCGGTCGAGCGGGGGCCGGGTGAGGGACGTACGTCCGATTCGGTGGGGTTCGTTCTCCATCCCGGCCGCGTCCCTTGACGGAGGACCGCCCGAAGGGTGAATTCGGCAGAACACATGTTCTTCCTATGATCGGGGTGGCAGTCGTCATGACCGCAGGCACCAGACCCGCAGGCGCCCGACCCGGACGCGCCCGACTCGTCCGGGCCGGCTCCGCCGTCCTCGCCGGCTCCCTGCTCGCCGTCGTCGCCGCGTGCAGCCAGAACGGCGCCGACGGCGGCACTCCGCCGCCGGGCGGCTCACCCGGCGGCTCCGCCGCCCCCCGCCCGGCCGCCCCGGCCCCGAAGCCGGCCGGCTTCACCCTGGTGGCCTCCGGCGACGTCCTTCCGCACGACTCGATCATCCGCCGGGCCGCCGCGGACGCGGGCGACGGCGGCTACGACTTCCGCCCCATGCTCGCCGGCGCGAAACCGGTCGTCTCCCGCGCCGACCTGGCCATCTGTCACATGGAGACCGTGTACGGGAAGGCCGGCGGGCCCTACACCGGCTACCCCGCCTTCAAGTCCCCGCCCGAGATCGCCGCCGCCCTCAGGGCCACCGGCTACGACTCCTGCTCCACGGCCTCCAACCACACCCTCGACGACGGCGCCGCCGGTCTCGGCCGCACCCTCGACGCCCTCGACGCGGCCGGCGTCAAGCACGCGGGCTCGGCCCGCACCGCCGCCGAGGCCGCCCGCCCCACCCTCCTCAAGGCCGGCGGCGCCACCGTCGCCCAGCTCGCCTACACCTACGACACCAACGGCTACCCGCTTCCCGAGGGGAAGCCCTGGGCGGTGAACCTGCTCGACGAGTCCAGGGTGATCGCCGACGCCCGCGCGGCCCGCGCCGCCGGCGCCGACGTCGTCGTGGTCAGCGTCCACTGGGGCACCGAGTGGCAGACCGAGCCCGACGAGCGCCAGCTCTCCCTCGCCCGCGCGCTCACCGCCTCCGCCACCGGGGGCCGCCCCGACATCGACCTGATCCTCGGCACGCACGCGCACGTGCCGCAGGCGTACGAGAAGGTCAACGGCACCTGGGTGATCTACGGCATGGGCGACCAGATCGCCGGCGACATGATCAACCACCAGGGCGCCTTCGACCCGCGCGGCAACCAGAGCAGCATCGGCCGCTTCACCTTCGCCCCGCCGAAGAAGCCCGGCGCCCGCTGGGAGGTCACCAAGGCCGAGTTCCTGCCCCACTGGTTCGACACCGGCCGCGGCCGGGTCGTGAACCTCGGCGCCGCCGACGGCTCCGACCCCCGCCACCCCGGCATCCGCGAGACGATCCGCCAGGTCGTCCTCGGCCGGGGCGCCGACAAGGACGGCCTCACCCTGGGCAGGTGACCCCGTCGGCCGGTCAGGGCACCACCGTGACCGGCCGGCGTCCCACCGGTGTCCGCTCACCCTGCGACGGTATCGGCCCATCGGGTGCATTCGACGGACGGCCCGGTGTCGGTGAGGGGCCCGGGACCCTCCCCGGACGGACCATTGGTCATGAAAAACGATCAGCTGCCCACCGGTCGGAGGTCGGTACTGCGCCTGGCGGCCGCCCTCGGCGTCACCGTCACCGCCGGGGCGTTCGCCGTCGACCGGCTCGGAGCCCTCGACGACACCGCGGCCCCGTCCCCGGGCGGACCCGCCGCCGCGCGTCCCCCCGCCGCCGGTCCGCCGGCCGCCGCGCCCCGGCTGCGCCCCTCCGCGTACCGGCTCCAGCCCATGACCGCGTACGCCCCCGCCGTCCGGCCCCCCGCGCTGCCGCCGGTCCGCAGACGGCCCTTCCTCTCGCTGAGCGACGTCGGCCGCTCCATGGTCCTCACCTTCGACGACGGCCCCGACCCCCGCTACACCCCGGCCATCCTGGAGACCCTGCGCCGCTACGGCTGCCGGGCGATGTTCTTCGTCTGCGGCGAGATGGCGGTGGAGAACCAGGACCTGCTGCGCGAGATGGCCGACGACGGGCACGTGGTCGGCAACCACTCCTGGTCGCACCCGCTGGTGCCGAAGCTCCGGCCCTCCCGCATCAGGGACGAACTCGGCTCCACCAGCGAGGTGGTGGAGCGCGCCCTCGGCGCCGCGCCGGTCTGGTACCGGGCCCCGTACGGCGCCTGGAACCGGCACTCCTTCGAGATCGGCGCCGAGCTGGGCATGGAGCCGCTCGCCTGGACCGTGGACACCCTCGACTGGAAGGAGCCCGGCAGCGACACCATCGTCCACCGGGTCCTCGACGGCGCCGGACCCGGCGTCATCGTCCTCTCGCACGACGCCGGCGGGAACCGCTCCCAGAGCGTCACGGCACTGCGCCGCTATCTGCCCGAGCTCCTCGACGCGGGGTACACCCTCACCGTGCCCCGGCGCTGACCGGGCGTCACGCACCGCGGGGCCCCGGGGACTTCCCCGGGGCCCCGCGCACGCGCGCGTGCGTCAGCGGGAGCCGACCATCCGCGCGTAGACGACCACGTTCCCGTCGTATCCGTTGGCGCGGGTGTAGCCGCCGCCGCAGGTGATCACCCGGAGTTCCGGGTGGCCGGTGTCCCCGTAGACCTGGGGGCCGGGGAAGTCCTGCTTGGAGTAGACCTCGACGCCGTAGATCTCGAAGACCGCCACCCGTCCGTCGTACCGCTCGACCTCGACGTGCTGCCCCTTCTCCAGGGAGCCGAGGCCGTAGAAGACCGCCGGGCCGCTGTTGTTGTCGACGTGCCCGACGATCACGGCGGTGCCGCGCTGGCCGGGCGCGATGCCGTTCTGGTACCAGCCGGCGAGGTTGGCGTCCTGCGGGGGAGGGGCCGCCACCCAGCCCTCCGCGTCGAGCCCCACGTCCATCACCGGGGCCGCGACGTCGATCGCCGGGATGCGGACCCGGGAGGCGGGCGCGAAGGGCAGCGCCTGGACGCCCGCCGAGGCCTCGGCGGGCGGGGCGACGACCGGGCGCGCCACCGGACGGGCCGCGGCGGCCGGCTGCGGGGGGCCGCCGGCGACGTCCACGCCGTTGCGCATCATCGCGATCCCGGACAGCATGGCGAGGGCCAGGACGCCCCAGGGGTGTCGTCTCCTGCGCTCAGGGACGCGGAAGTCCTTCGGGGGCATGGTTCTCCCTTCGTGGCGACGTGTGAACGGTAAGGGCGACCGGACACCCCCGCGCGCCGGGCGGCCCGAACGGGTCGCCCCCGCCGCCGTACGGGTGGCGACGCGCCGGCGGAAGGCGCGCGCACCGGCCGACCCCCCGTCAGAAACCCTGCGGGCGACGGTCCTCGGGCCCCACTGGTCGGCTCGGGTGACGGGCCGCTGACCCATCCGAGTACTCGTCGGACAATCGTTTCGCGCGCCCCTGACCTGCGGTTGTGCCCTTCAGGGCAACTCGATCGGCGGCATCGGCGCTCACCGGACCGGCCCAGTGCCGAGGTGCAGGGCGGTGCCCGAGTTGTGATGGTTCGTCATGGAAGGCGTACTCGTCGAATCTCCCGGAGCACCGCTTCGGGGCGTCTTCCACTGGAGGTTCAACCATGCGTGCTGCACGCACTCTGGCGGTGACCGCCACCGCGTTCGCGGCGGTCGGCCTGGCCGCGCCCCTCGCCGCCGCCACCAACGGTCCCAGCAATGTCCAGGTCAGCCCCTACGACGTCCACGCGGGGTCGACGATCACGATCACCGCCAAGGGGTGCGGCCACGGTGGCACCGTCACGTCCAACGCCTTCCCGGAGACCAACCTCTCGGTCAACTCCAACGGCCTGTCCAGCGCCATCGCCCGCGTCTACAACAACGCCACGCCCGGCAACTACAACCTCGCCGTCAAGTGCAGCGACAACTCCCGTGTCGTCACGCACCCGTTCCGCGTCCTCGCGGGCCGCGGCGCCCAGGGCGGTCTCGGCGGTTCGCTGGCGCCCAGCTCCACCGAGATGGCCATCGGCGGCAGCCTGGTCGCCGCTGCCGCGCTCGGCGGCGGTGTCTTCGTCCTCCGCCGTCGCCGCATGACCGGCACGAGCGCCTGACCGGCCGAACCTCCCGGTCGGCCGACCGTGCCCGCCGCCCCCGCGTTCCGGAAGGGACCCGGGGGCGGCGGGCTGTCCGGCGCCGGCCCCGGGGAGGATCCCGGGGCCGGGGCCCCGGCTCAGTGCTTGCGCCCGCTCGTGCGGCGCCGGATCGCGTACGCCGAGCCGGCCGCCGCGACCAGCACCAGGGCCGTACCGGCCGCCAGCGTGCCCGGTCCGACGGCGCTCTGCGAGCCGCCGAGGCCGCCCTGCACCCCGCGCGGGGTGAGCAGCACCGTCGAGCGGGCGGTGGGCGAGAGCGTGGCGAGACCGCTGATGGTCAGGTCCACGGTGTCCTGCACTCCGCCCGAGCAGTTGAACGCCACCGTGTACACGGCGCCGCGCTTGGCGTCCGCGTCCACGGTGGCGGTCACCGACGACCCGGGGGCGATCTGGACGGTGTCGAAGATGCCCGCGGTCGCCGTCGCGGTGCTGGAGCAGCCGGGGGCGCTGAGCGTCACCTGGCCGCCGGGGGCGACGAGCGACGGGGAGACGACGAAATCGCCCGGGGCCTTCGCGCCCCGCACCCGCGGGTTCGGCGCGGGCGCACCGTCGGCCGCGAAGGCGACGGTGACGGGGGCGGCCAGGGCGAGGGCGGCCGCCCCAAGGAGGGCGGTGGACGCGGCACGTATCGCGCGCATGGTGATTCCTCCGGGTACCGAGGGCCGGCCGCGGCGGATTGGCCGCATGGAGCCTGCGTGCACCTCGTTGCCCGAAACGCTAGGAGCGCACTACCACAGCCGCGATCCCAGACGTGCGAATGGGGCACGGTTGTCCCCCGGGCGGCCCAGCCCCACCCCCTCGGTCAGCCGGTGACCTGCGGGAACAGATCGGTGAACGGCGCGGCGGAGTCGGCCAGGCCGCGGCCGTACGGCGCGTCGAAGTCCCAGATGAGGAAGAGCAGGAAGGCGATCAGCGCGCTGTAGAGGCCCGCGAGCAGCAGCTCGCGCCCGGTGCGCCGGATCTGGAGGGTGAAGATCAGCCCCACCGAGACCAGGGCGCCGATGATGAGGCCGAACCAGACGACCCCCGGCATGGTGTCCCCGGCGCTCTGGCCGCGGGCGCCGCGGGCGTCGTCGGCGACCATCACCTGGTCGACCAGCGGCTGGTAGGCCTGCCCCTCGAAGTCGCCGGCCGGTTCGTAGTCGGTGACGCTCCGGCGGACCTTCTGGAGCAGGGCGTCGCCCTCCGGTGTCGTACTGCCCTGCGCGGCCTGCTGCTCGAACTCCTCGTCGACGACGTAGGTCACGTACGCGTCGACGTCGGCGCGGATCTGCGTGCGGACCATCACCGGGTAGACCTCGACGCGTTCGGAGATCTCGTGCATGGCCTGCGCCTCCTGGCGCGCCACCTCCTGGGCGGCGCCGCGCGCCTCCCACACGCCGGCGATGGCGAGGCCGAGGACGATCGCGTAGATCACGCCGATCATCATCGTCATGTACTCGATGACGTCGGGGGTCTCGCTGGGGTCGTCGTCCGCGGGGATCCGCCGGTGGTTGATGACGACGATGGCCAGGACGACGGCGCAGGCCGCTGCCATCGCCAGGGTCAGGACGAGCCATTCGGACATGGGTGTTCGGTCTTCCTCTACGGGAGTCGGGTTCGGGGTCGTGGTGCGGGGGTGCCGCGGCCGGGCCGGATCAGCGGGAGGAGCGCGGGCGCAGGATCGCGGTGGCGAGGACGGCGGGCGCGGTGATGAGGAGCATCGTGGTGACGGGTGACGCGGTGCTCTTGGGCTGGGGCCTGCTGGTCCGCTGGTAGTGCGGCAGCGCGGCGGGCGGTGCGGCGGCCGGGCGCGGCGCCGCCGTGCGGGCGGGCGGCGGGGCCGGGGGCGCGGGGGCCGGCGGAGCCTCGGGCGCCGGGGTGGCGGGCGCGGGGGAGGGCGACGGCGGGTCGGGGGCGGGGCGCGGTGCCGGGGTGGTGGCCGGCGGCCGTACGGGGGACGGAGGAGGCGGGAGCAGCGGCGCGGGCACCGGCTCGACGGACGGCGGCTTCGGAGCGGGCCGTACGGGCGGCACGGGCGGCACCGAGTACTGCGGCGGCTCGGGAGGGGTGGGCGGCTTCGGCTCGGGCGGCTTCGTCGGCTTGGGCGGCTTGGTCGGCTTGGGCGGCTTCGGTGGTGGCGAGCACGCGTCCGGGCCGACGACCGCCACCGAGGTGTGCGAGCCGTTCGGCCCGACGGTGGCGTAGGCGCAGGAGTCGGCGGCCGCCGGCGCGGGAGCGGCGAGCAGCCACACCAGGCCGGCGGCCGCCAGCGACCGCGTGAGAGGTGATCCGTACAGAGACACGCCGACGAGCTTGAACACACGTAGGGCGAACCGGGGGCCGAATCCGCTCTGATTCCCCGGATGGTGGGGATCTTGGGATGCACCGGTTTGACGTTTTGCCGCGGACTGCCCGATCCGGAGCAAGGACAGGGCCGTCGGAGCAGGTGTGGAGGGGGCGTGCGCCGGGGCATGAAATGGCCGACGGAAGCCGTCGACGGCCCCCGTGGGAAGAACTGTCCGGTTGTCGCCCTGCCCTTGATCCGGTTCCGGCGGTAAGGCGGTCGGCGGCGGCCGGGTGCCGGGAAGCCGACCGCCGAGGTGCGGAGGGGTGCGGGGGTGCGCAACGGGCCCCCGACGGCGGGCCGGAGAGCCGTCGCACGACCATATGCACGTGAATTTGCACGACCTGAAGGCGTGAACTCTTCGTTCCGCACACATGTGCCAAAGGCGTGTGACCAAGAACGGACCGCGAATTTCCGTTTCTACTCGCTCTCTCGGCGGGCGATCAGTAGCCTCACCTCGAACACGGCCGCGAACACGGGGCCGCATCCCCCATGGCGACTTGTTGGAGACATTGATGGAGCGTCCCGCCTGGGCTCCGCCGGGTATCGACATTTCGGTACCGAGCGTGTCCCGTATGTACGACTTCTATCTGGGCGGCTCGCACAATTTCGAAGTCGACCGGGAAGCGGCCCGCAAGGCCATGGAGTTCCTGCCGGGCCTCCCCAAGATCATGCAGGCGAACCGGGCGTTCATGCGCCGCGCCGTCCGCTTCGCCGTGGCGGGCGGCGTCACCCAGTTCCTCGACATCGGCTCCGGGATACCGACCTTCGGCAACGTGCACGAGGTCGCGCAGGCCGCCGACCCCGCCGCCCGGATCGTCTACGTCGACCACGACCCCGTCGCCGTCGCGCACAGCCGGGCCGTCCTGGAGGGAGTCGACGGCGCCGTCGTCGTCCCCGCCGACCTCCGCAAGCCGGCCGACATCCTCCACAGCCCCGAGCTCACCGGCCTCCTCGACCTCGACCGGCCGGTGGCCCTGCTCCTCGTCGCCGTCCTGCACTTCCTGGAGGACGCCGACCGGCCGTACGAGGCCGTCGCCGAACTCCTCGACGCGCTCGCCCCCGGCAGCCTCCTGGTCGTCACCCACGCCTCGTACGAGGGCATCCCCGTCGACGAGGAACGGGCCAGCGGAACCGTCGACGTCTACCGCAGCACCCGCAGCCCGCTGGTGATGCGCTCCCGGGAGGAGATCGCCCGCTTCTTCGACGGCACCGAGACCGTCGAACCCGGCGTGGTCTCCATGCCGCTGTGGCGGCCGGACAGCCCGGCCGAGGAGGAGGATCCGTACGCCTTCTCCGGCTTCGCAGGTGTGGGGCGCAAGGCGTGAAGGTGCCGTCGCAGCCGTCCGGATCCGCCGCGGAAGCCGACGGCCCGGAGGACAGACTCAGGCGGTTCGTCACCATCTGGAGCCGGGCCATCTTCCCGGTGACCGCCACCTCCCTCACCCGCGCCGAGTTCGAGGTCCATCTCCTCCCGCTCGCCCGCCTGCTGTGCGAGGCGCTGCTCGCGCGGCCCTTCGACACCGCCCCCGCCCAGCGGGCCGGTGCCGGCCTGGTCGACGCCCACTGCACCGACCCGGACGCCCTCGGCCGCAGCCTCGGCGTCGTCGACTCGTACCTCGTCCTCTACTGCGGGACGGACCCCGAACTCGCCGCCGAGGAACTGCGGGCCCGCTGCGCCCGCCTCCAGCACGCCATGGCGACCGGCTACGCCCAGGCCCTGCGCGAGCGCACCCGACTGGAGCAGGAGGCCATCGCCCGCTCCGCGCTCGCCGCCCGCAGCGCCGCCGAGATCGCCCTGCACGCCACCGAGAGCCGCTTCCGGGCCGTCTTCGACGGCGCCGCCATCGGCATCGGCATCGCCGACCTCGACGGCCGGATCGTCGAGATCAACGACACGATGACCCGCATGTTCGGCGGGGTCGAGGCGCACGTCCGCAGCCGCAACGTCAGCGAGTGGGTCCACCCCGAGGACGGCCCGCACGTCTGGCGGCTCTACGAGGAGCTGGTGCGCGGCGAACGCGAGCAGTACCGGGTGGAGAAGCCGTACTACCGCGGCGACGGCACCGTGCTGTGGACCAACCTCACCGTCTCCCTGCTCCGCGACGCCGAGGGCCGCCCCCAGTACCAGCTCGCCCTCATGGAGGACATCACCGAACGGCGCCTGCTCCACCTGCGCCTGCGGTACGAGGCCACCCACGACGCCCTCACCGGACTTCCCAACCGGACGCTCTTCTTCGAGCGCCTGGAGAAGGCCGTCGCCCCCGCCACGGGCGGCGACGACGCCCGCTTCGCCCTCTGCTACCTCGACCTCGACGGCTTCAAGGCCATCAACGACAGCCTCGGCCACTCCGTCGGCGACCGGCTCCTCGTCGAGGTCGCCGACCGGCTCCAGGCCTGCGCCACCGGCCCCGGCGAGATGGTCGCCCGGCTCGGCGGCGACGAGTTCGTCGCCCTCACCACCGGCACCGGAGGCGAAGGGGACGCGGTCGCCCTCGCCGACCGCATCCTCGCCGCCCTCTCCACCCCCGTCGGCGTCGACGGACGCGAACTGACCGTGCGCGGCAGCCTCGGCGTCGTCGAGGGACCGGCCGGCGAGCGCACCGCCGCCGAAGTGCTGCGCAGCGCCGACATCACCATGTACCGGGCCAAGTCCGCGGGCGGCAACCGCTTCGAGCGCGCCGACCCCGAGGCCGACGCCCGCGCCATCACCCGGCACGGCCTCACGACCGCCCTGCCGACCGCCCTGGAGCGCGGCGAGTTCTTCATCGAGTACCAGCCGCTCGTCCACCTCGACGACGGCAGCGTCCACGGCGCCGAGGCCCTCGTCCGCTGGAGCCACCCGCAGCACGGCGTCCTCGGCCCCGACCGTTTCATCCCGCTCGCCGAGGACACCGGACTGATCGTCCCGCTCGGCCGCTGGGTCCTCCAGGAGGCCGTCCGGCAGGCGCGCTCCTGGCAGCTCGACACCCCCACGTCCGGCAACCAGCTCCGCATCAACGTCAACCTGTCGCCGACGCAGCTGCACCACCCCCGGCTCGTCGCCGACACCGTCGACGTCCTCGAGCGCGCCGGGCTCGCACCGGGCGCGCTGTGCCTGGAGGTCACCGAGTCCGCCCTGATCGGCGCCGACGAGGACCTCCTGAAGCCGCTGCGCCAACTCGCCGAGATGGGCGTCGACATCGCCCTCGACGACTTCGGCACCGGCTACTCCAACCTCGCCAACCTGCGCCGCCTCCCGGTGAGCGTCCTCAAGCTCGACCGCTCCTTCACCCGCGGCATGCAGCAGCACCCGGTGGACCCCGTCGACGTGAAGATCGTCGAAGGCATCGTCTCCCTCGCCCACAGCCTCGAACTCGCCGTCACCGTCGAGGGGGTGGAGACCGCCGCACAGGCCGAACGCCTCCGGGAGATCGGCTGCGACACCGCCCAGGGCTGGTACTACGCCCGCCCCGGCGCCCCGGACCGCATCCACTCCCTGGTCCTCGCCGACGCGGTGTGAGCACACGCGCGTGTGGGCCCGGAACTCCTGAGGACCGGGCCCACACGGGTGAAGCGCGAAGGGGGCGAGGAAAGCGAAGGGGCTATGTCATCAGGAGTATGAGAAGGAAGCCCCTTCATGGCCTCGCCCCGAACCGACCGTAGCACTCAGGCGGGGACCAGGTCGCGCAGATTTTCCGGCGTGACGACCCGGGACCCCGGCGCGAGACCCTCCGGCCGGGCCGGCCCGAGGTACGTCACCGGCTCCGCCGGCACCGCGCCCCCGGACCACTCCGAGACCTCCGCACCCGACTGCCGGGCCAGCTCGACCAGGTGACGCACCGTCACCGGCGTCCGCTCGACCGCCCCACGCAGCAGGAGCGCCAGCGAGACCCGGTGGTCCTCCACCCGGTTGTCCGACGGCGTGCCCCGCAGGCACAGGTGGAGCCAGTGCGCGTGCCACCGCCCCTCCTCGTCCCGCCGGAAGGCCACCGGCAGCGCCACCCGCCCCGGCCCGCGCAGCTCGGACTTCATCCGGACCGTGCGCGGCTCGAAGGGGCGGCCGCCCTGCTCGCCCTCGCGGAGCATGTACCCGAAGAAGGACTCGGCCGTCTCCTCGAAGGTCTCGCCCGCGTACACGTGCACGTGCGGGACCACGAAGGTGCCGCGCACCGCGCCGAGCCGCAGCTCGATGAACTCCGAAGCGCCGGCAGGGGCTTCGGTGACGTCCCCGGAGTGCCGGCCCTCCACCGTGCTCAGCTCCGTGTACGACAGCCAGGAGATCGTCGCGTACCGCTCGTCGAGGAGCAGAGCCGACAGGTCCAGGTCCGTCCTGCGCCGCGCCTCCTTCCAGTACATGAAGAACCGCAGCAGCTCGCCGTCGACCGGCGAGACGGAGCCGCGCGGCAGCACCCCGAACCCTCCCGTCGAGGCCCGGCCGCTCAGCGGCAGCGCCACGTCCAGGATCGCGGGGTCGACCAGCAGGCGTCCGGTCACGGGGAGCCGTCGCCGGGTCTCCCCGTCGAGCAGCGCGAGCAGCCGCCGCTGGACGTCCCGCGGCAGGTCGCGGCGGGTGTCCGCGGTCACCCACGCGGTGCCGTTCCGGTTCACGAACAGGCGCCGGGGCGCGCCGGACGCGTCGTGCCGGTTCTGCAGGTGCTCCCGCACCGACAGCACCACCCGGCCCGCCACGTGCGGCGCGACGCGCTCCGTCGCGGCCAGCACCGCCTCCCGGCCGGCGTCGTCCGCCGCGGTGCGCAGCAGCCGGTCCAGGGCCCGGAAGAGCCGCCCGGGCGCGGCCGCCGCCAGCAGCTCCGCCGCCCCCGGCACGTCCTCGTCGGCGAGCAGCGCCTCGAGGCGGGCGTCCAGGGACGGCGCCCGCAGCTCGCCGCGCGCCACCGCGAACACCCGGGCCGCGTGCGGCCACGCCGGGTGCTCGTGCGGGTGCAGCCGCTCGCCGAGCCGCTTCCACGCCTCCCGGTGCCGCCCCACGTCGGCCAGCTTCTCCGGGGCCGCCGCCACCACCGCGTCCAGGCCCGCGAGCAGGAGCCGGCGCAGCGGCCGGGACAGGCCGCGGAAGCGGGTCCGCTCCCGCAGCGTCACGTCCCCGTCCGACAGCGCGCAGGCCAGCCGCAGCACGTCCGTGACGGTGTCGAGCAGCGGGGCGGCGCCGGCCCGCAGCCGGGCGGCGTTGACCACGGCCCGGTTCTCCCGGACCGGGATCTCCGCCGGCTGCGGCCCGTCCGCGCAGTGCGCGGCCAGCACGGCCAGATCGGCCAGGTGCTCCTCGCCCAGCGGCGTCACGGAACCGGCCAGCGACACGTACAGCGCGCCGATCTCCTCCCCGACGGCACCGCCGAGGTGCAGCACGGTCAGCCGGTCCCCGCCCGACGGGGTCAACTCCTCGTGAGCGGCGAGCAGTTCCTCGTACGAGTGCTGGTACCGGCCGTAGCCGGGCAGCGTCAGCAGGTTCAGGACCCCGGCGCTCAGCTGCGCCTCGACGGCCGCCCGGGCCTCGGGGTCGTCGAGCGCCTTCAGGACGCACGACAGCCAGAACTCCTGGGTGTCGGGGACGTTGTGGGGGAAGTCGATGAAGTACGCGTTGTGCCGGACGTGGTCGCCGACCCGCTCACGGACCGCCTCCAGCGCCCGGCGGGCCAGCTCGACGACGGTCTCGGCGGACCGCCCGGACAACTCCCGCAGCAGCGGGTTCGCCAGGGCGAAGCCCGCCGTCCGCAGCGCGGCGTCGAACCGCAGGGCGGCGGCGGAGCCGTCCCCGGCGGGACCGGCGGGCAGGGGCAGCCGCAAGGTGTGCCGGACGAGCAGGCGTTCGAGAGCGTGGTCCATTCCGCGATGCTCGCAGCCCGCCCGACCGCCACGCACGCGGATTTCGGGCGGCCCCCGGCCGGTCAGCCGGGCCGCCCGGACCCCTGCGGCGGCACGGAAGCGGGAGCCGCCGGCCCCGCCAGGAGCTCCGGCAGGCCCGAGCGGGTGGCCGCCACCACCACGCGGTCGCCGGGGCGGAGCGCGTACCCCGGATGGAGTTCCCACGACAGTGCGGGCGGCTCCTCGTCCGCGTCGGCGCCGGTGTTCGTGTCCGGCGCCAGGACGCGCCACGAGCCGGGCCGGAAGGCCTCCGCCGCCGTGCGGCCCTTCAGGTGCGCATCCGGCGCCCGAGCTTGCGGTTGTACGTCCGCAGCACCAGCCGGACGCCCAGCACCAGCCGGACGCCCGGCGCCAGGCGGCGCGCCAGGAACGCCGCCCGCATGGTGACCTCGTCGTCCTCGTACAGCGGCGCCGGCGCCTCCGCGCCCCGTAACCCGGCCCGCAGCAGAGTCCGTTCGTCGGGCGCGGCCCCCTCCACGTACCGGATCCCGGGCGCGTTCCCCCACCCGGGGGCCGGGGCCGGGGGCGACGAGGACGACCTCCCTCCGGGACACCCCGGCCGGCTCGGCGGCGAGCCGGTGCGCCAGAGCGTCGTCCCCGAGGACGAGCAGGGCCGGCTCCGGCGCGGTGATCCGCTGTTCCTCCCCCGTGGCGGGTCTCCGCTTCCGCTCAGTGCTCGTGACGGACGGGCTCGGGCAGCGGCAGCCGCTCCTCCGCGGGCCCCGGATCCACCGGCGCCCGCCGGCGCCGGTCCGTCACCCAGGTGGCGACCGGCTCCGTGTACCGCGCCGTCAGCGGGCCGACGACGACCAGGATGAGGACGTACGCGGTGGCCAGCGGGCCCAGCGAAGGCTCGATCCCGGCCGTGACCGCGAGCCCCGCGATGACGATGGAGAACTCCCCGCGCGCCACCAGCGTCCCGCCGGCCCGCCACGCGCCCTTCGGGGAGATCCCGTTGCGCCGCGCCGCCCAGTACCCGGTGGCGATCTTCGTGGCCGCGGTGACGACGGCGAGGGCCAGCGCGGGCAGCAGAACCGGCGGGATGCTCGCCGGATCCGTGTGCAGCCCGAAGAAGACGAAGAACACGGCGGCGAACAGGTCCCGCAGCGGGCTCAGCAGATGGTGCGCGCCCTCCGCGACCTCACCCGACAGCGCGATGCCGACGAGGAACGCGCCGACGGCCGCCGAGACCTGGAGCTGCTGCGCGATCCCCGCGACCAGCAGCGTCAGCCCGAGCACCACCAGGAGCAGCTTCTCCGGGTCGTCGCTCGACACGAAGCGCGAGATCACCCGCCCGTACCGCACCGCGACGAACAGCACGAGCCCGGCCACGCCCAGCGCGATCGCGAGCGTCGCGCTCCCCGCCGCGAGCCCGGCCCCGGCCAGCAGCGCGGTCACGATGGGCAGGTACACCGCCATCGCCAGGTCCTCCAGGACCAGGATGCTCAGCACCACCGGCGTCTCGCGGTTGCCGAGCCGCCCCAGGTCCCCGAGGACCTTCGCGATGACCCCGGACGACGAGATCCACGTGACTCCGGCCAGCACCACCGCCGCCACCGGCCCCCACCCCAGCAGCAGCGCCATGGCCGCACCCGGCAGCGCGTTGAGCGCCCCGTCGAGGAGCCCGGCCGGGTACTGCGTCTTCAGATTGGAGACCAGATCGGTCGCCGTGTACTCCAGACCGAGCATGAGGAGCAGCAGGATCACCCCGATCTCGGCACCGATGGCGACGAACTCCTCGCTCGCCCCCAACGGCAGCAGCCCGCCCTCACCGAACGCGAGCCCGGCCAGCAGATACAGGGGTATGGGCGAGAACCTCAGCCGCCCGGCCATTCGGCCCAGCAGGCCGAGACCGAGGATGATCGCTCCGAACTCGATGAGGAAGACGGCGGACGAGTGCACCGATCACTCCCTTCCCAGGATGGTGGCGGCGGCGTCCACGCCCTCGTGGGTGCCGATGACGATGAGGGTGTCCCCGCCGGCGAGGCGGAAGCCCGGGCCGGGGGAGGGGACGGCGTCGGCGCGGCGCAGGACGGCGACGATGGACACGCCGGTCTCCGTGCGCATGCGGGTCTCGCCGAGGGTGCGGCCGTTCCAGTGGGAGGCCGAGGACAGCTCGATGCGCTCGGCCACCAGGCCCAGCTCGGTGGTGTGGAGCAGGTTCGGGCTGTGGTGGGCGGGCAGCAGCGCGTCGACGAACGCGGCGGACTCCCCGGCGGTCAGGTGCAGCGACTGCAGACAGGCGTCGGGGTCGTCGGACCGGTACACGTTGACCGTGCGGGTGCCGTCGCGGTGGGCGATCACCGACAGGTGCCGGTGTTCCCGGGTGGTGAGGTCGTACTGGACGCCGATGCCGGGAAGCGGCGTCGAGCTCATCCGTGAAGTGGGCACGGCCCGGACTCCTCGTGTCGTCGAATGGCGTGGGCGCGCGCGGCGAGGAGGCCGGTGCCCCTGTGCAGAGGCGGGAGTTCCGGGGCCGCGGCCGGAACATGCTGCCATGCCGGACGCCCTTCGCACATGGGTGCCGGCACGGATGGACAGTGGACCCGGACGGCGGTGACGATGGGGCGGGGACGTAGGCTTCTTCCCAGGTCAGAACGGTCGGCGCGGTCGGCGGATGACCGGCGCCGCCGGGGGCCGACAGGGGCTGACCCGGACCGACCGGGGCCGACCGGGGCCGACCAGAGCCGTCGGCGTCAGGGAGAGGGAGAGAGCAGAACGGTGTCACTGTACGGACGGATCTTCCTCCTCAACGCGGCCGTCCTCGTCCTCGCCGCGGGACTCCTCCTGGGACCCGTCACCGTCTCCACCCCGGTCCTCCTCGGCGAGGCGGTCGTGGTGGTCGGCGGTCTCGTCCTGATGCTCGTCCTCAACGCGGTGCTGCTGCGCGTGGGCCTCGCCCCGCTCGGCCGGCTCGGCCGCGCCATGGCCGCGGCCGACCTCCTCAAGCCGGGCACCAGGGCCGAGGTCACCGGACGCGGTGAGATCGCCGACCTGACCGCCGCCTTCAACGCCATGCTGGACCGGCTGGAGACCGAGCGGGCCACCAGCAGCGCCCGGGTCCTCACCGCGCAGGAGGCGGAGCGCCAGCGGATCGCCCGCGAGCTCCACGACGAGGTGGGCCAGACCCTCACCGCCGTCCTCCTCCAGCTCAAGCACACCGCCGACCACGCCCCGGCGGACCTCCGCGAGGACCTGCGGCAGGCACAGGAGACCACCCGCGCCGGACTGGAGGAGATCCGCCGGATCGCCCGCCGGCTGCGGCCCGGGGTCCTGGAGGAACTGGGCCTGCACAGCGCGCTCCGCTCCCTCGCCGGCGAACTCTCCACCCCGGGCCTCCGGGTGACCACCCAGCTCGCGCCCGCCCCGGTGCCCCTCGACCCGGCGACGGAACTCGTCGTCTACCGGGTCGCCCAGGAGAGCCTCACCAACGCGGCCCGCCACGCCTCCGCCGGCCTCGTCGAACTGAGCCTCGGCCCGTCACCGGGCGGCGGGACCCGCCTCCTCGTCCGCGACGACGGCCGGGGCACGGCCGACGCCGAGGAGGGCGCGGGGATCGGTGGCATGCGCGAGCGCGCGCTGCTCGTCGGCGCCGAGCTGAGGGTGGGACCGGGGGCGGAGGGCGGTACGGAGGTACGCCTCGACCTGCCGGAGCGGCGGACGGCGGGACCGGCCGCGGTACCGGGAGCGGAACCGGTCCCGGCGGCGGCAGGCGCGCGTGCGGAGGCGGCGGGGCCCGGAGCGGCGCCCGGTCCGGTACCTGGACCTGTGCCGATGGCAGGTCCTGCGTCGGCGTCGGCGTCTGCGCCCGGGTCCGGCGGTGAGCCCGTACCCCGTACCGGTTCCGTACGGACGCCCGGAACCGACCCCGTACCCCTGCCGGCCCCGACCCCTGGACACGAGCGATGACCTCCCCCGTACGCCCGCCCGCCCGGATCCTCCTCGTGGACGACCACGCGCTGGTACGGCGCGGGGTGCGGCTCATCCTCGACGCGGAGCCGGACCTGGAGGTCGTCGCGGAGGCGGGGGACGGGGCGGAGGCGGTCGCCGCCGCACGCGGGGACGCCCGGCTGGACCTCGCCGTCCTGGACATCGCGATGCCCCGGACGACCGGGCTCCAGGCGGCGCGCGAACTCGCCCGGCTGCGGCCCGGGCTGCGGATCCTGATGCTGACCATGTACGACAACGAGGAGTACTTCTTCGAGGCGCTGAGGGCCGGCGCCAACGGGTACGTGCCGAAGTCCGTCGCCGACCGGGACCTCGTCGAGGCCTGCCGGTCGGCACTGCGCGACGAACCGTTCATCTACCCGGGCGCGGAGACCGCGCTGATCCGCAGCTACCTCGACCGGGTGCGCTCCGGCGCGGGGCTGCCCGAGCGGCCGGTCACCGAGCGGGAGGAGGAGATCCTGAAGCTGGTGGCCGAGGGGCACACCTCGAAGGAGATCGGCGATCTGCTCTTCATCAGCCCGAAGACGGTGGAGCGGCACCGCGCCAACATCCTCCACAAGCTGGGGCTGCGCGACCGCCTCGAACTGACCCGGTACGCGATCCGGGCCGGGCTCATCGAACCCTGAGCCCTCGCTACGCGGTGTCCGGGCCCGTCTTGCCGCGCCGCGAGGCCATCAGCAGCTTCTGGAGCTCGCGGGCGGCGCGCGGCGGGGCGACGTCGCTGCGGTGGGCGAGGGCGATCGTGCGGCGCAGACCGGGCCGGGCGAGCGCGGTGACGCGCAGGTCGCGGCCGGCCCGGGAGGCGACCATGGCGGGGACGACGGCGAGCCCGAGCCCGGCCCGTACGAAGCCGAGGACCGCGTCCAGCTCGCCGCCCTCGACGGTGAACGTCGGCTCGAAGCCGGCCGCCCGGCACGCCCCGACGGTCAGCTCCCGCAGGTCGTAGCCGTGCCGGAACATGACCAGCGGCTGGTCCCGCAGGTCGGTGATCCGGACCGGCCGGCGCGGCGGTGGCGCGGAGGCCGACGAGACCACCACGAGGTCCTCGCGCAGCAGCTCCACCGTGGTCAGCGCCGGCGACGGCGAGGGCAGCGGCAGCACGACGAGCGCCAGGTCGAGGGAGCCGCGCGCCAGCTCCCGCACGAGGTCGTGCGAGCCGCCCTCCTCGATGAGCAGCTCGATTCCCGGGTGCAGGTCGTGGAAGGCGCGCAGGACGTCGGGGAGGAGGCCGGTGCAGAGGCTGGGGGTGGCGCCGAGGCGCACCCGTCCGCGCTTGAGCTGGGCGAGTTCCTGGACCTCGCGGCGGGCGGTCTCGGTGTCGGCGAGGATCCGGCGGGCCAGCGGGAGGAGGGCCTCTCCGGCGTCGGTGAGGGCGATGTTGCCGCGGGCCCGGCTGAACAGCTCCGCGCCCAGTTCCTGCTCCAGCGCCTTGATCTGCTGGGAGAGCGAGGGCTGCGAGACGTGGACGCGTTCGGCGGCCCGGGTGAAGTGGCGGGTCTCGGCGACGGCCACGAAGTAGAGGAGCTGCTGGAACTGCATGAAGCCCAGCCTAGGGCACACGCATAGCTACAGCCTATGGATATCAGCCAGACCATGTCTTGGACCTCTTGGGCCCTTCGGCCCTAGCGTCGAAGGCATGGCTCTGGCACCCAGCAAGGACACGGCGAACCCGAAGGACACGGGGCCCGCGAAGGGTTCGGCGTCGGTGAAGGGCCCGGCGTCCGCCCGCGAGGCGGCGCCGGCCCGACCGCCGTCCCGCACCCCCACCCGCGGCTTCTGGTCGTCGACCATCGGCAAGAAGACCGTGATGGCCGCGAGCGGCCTCATCATGCTCGCCTACCTGGTCGCGCACGTGGCCGGAAACCTCAAGGTCTTCTTCGGCCCCGAGGAGTTCAACGGCTACGCCCACTGGCTGCGGGTGATGGGCGCCCCGATCCTGCACCACGAGTGGGGACTGTGGCTCGCCCGGATCGTGCTCCTCGCGGCCGTCGGCGCGCACGCCGTCTCCGCGTACCAGCTCAGCCGCCGCGACATCAAGGCGCGTCCCACCCGGTACGCCCACCGGCGCAAGGGCTCCTCGTACGCCACCCGCACCATGCGCTGGGGCGGGATCATCCTCGCCCTCTTCATCGTCTGGCACGTCCTCGACCTCACCACCGGGACCGTCCATCCCGGCGGCTTCGAGGAGGGCAGGCCCTACCAGAACGTCATCGACACCTTCTCCACCTGGTACGGCAACACGATCTACCTCGTCGCCATGCTCGCCGTCGGGCTCCACGTCCGGCACGGCTTCTGGAGCGCCGCCCAGACCCTCGGCGTCGGCAACGCCCGGCGCGAACGCGCCCTGCGCCTCACGGCGAACCTCCTCGCGCTCGTCCTGACCGCGGGCTTCATCGCCGTCCCCGTCGGCGTCATGACCGGAGTGGTGAACTGACCATGAGCTACCTCGACTTCCGCACCGGCGAACCGATCGCCGACACGAAGGCGCCGGCCGGACCCATCGCCGAGCGGTGGGACACCCGCCGCTTCGAGGCGAAGCTGGTCAACCCCGCCAACCGGCGCAAGCACCGGATCATCGTCGTCGGCACCGGCCTCGCCGGCGGCTCCGCCGGCGCCACCCTCGCCGAACAGGGCTACCACGTCGTCCAGTTCTGCTTCCAGGACTCGCCCCGCCGCGCCCACTCGATCGCCGCCCAGGGCGGCATCAACGCCGCGAAGAACTACCGCAACGACGGCGACTCCGTCCACCGCCTCTTCTACGACACCGTCAAGGGCGGCGACTTCCGCGCCCGCGAGTCCAACGTCCACCGGCTCGCGCAGATCTCCGTCGAGATCATCGACCAGTGCGTCGCCCAGGGCGTCCCCTTCGCCCGCGAGTACGGCGGACTCCTCGACACCCGCTCCTTCGGCGGAGTCCAGGTCTCCCGCACCTTCTACGCCCGCGGCCAGACCGGCCAGCAGCTCCTCCTCGGCGCCTACCAGGCGCTGTCCCGGCAGATCGCCGCCGGGAACGTCGAGATGCACGCCCGTACCGAGATGCTCGACCTGGTCGTCGTCGACGGTCGCGCCCGCGGCATCGTCGCCCGCGACCTGATCACGGGCGAGATCTCCACCCACTACGCCGACGCCGTCGTCCTCGCCAGCGGCGGCTACGGCAACGTCTTCTACCTGTCGACGAACGCGATGAACTCCAACGCCACCGCCGTCTGGCGGGCCCACCGGCGCGGCGCGTACTTCGCCAACCCCTGCTTCACCCAGATCCACCCCACCTGCATCCCGCGCACCGGCGACCACCAGTCGAAGCTGACCCTGATGAGCGAGTCGCTCCGCAACGACGGCCGCATCTGGGTGCCGAAGGCCAAGGGCGACACCCGCCCCGCCGCCGAGATCCCCGAGGACGAGCGCGACTACTACCTGGAGCGGATCTACCCCTCCTTCGGCAACCTCGTCCCCCGCGACATCGCCTCCCGCGCCGCGAAGAACGTCTGCGACGAGGGCAGGGGAGTGGGCCCCGGCGGCCAGGGCGTCTACCTCGACTTCGCCGACGCCATCGCCCGGATGGGCCGCAAGGCCGTCGAGGCCAAGTACGGCAACCTCTTCGACATGTACGAACGGATCACGGCGGAGAACCCGTACGAGGTCCCCATGCGGATCTACCCGGCCGTCCACTACACGATGGGCGGACTGTGGGTCGACTACGACCTCCAGACCACCGTCCCCGGCCTCTTCGCCGTCGGCGAGGCCAACTTCTCCGACCACGGCGCCAACCGGCTCGGTGCCTCCGCCCTCATGCAGGGCCTCGCCGACGGCTACTTCGTCCTGCCGGCCACCATCAACGACTACCTCGCACGCCACCCGCAGTCCGAGCCCGTCACGGACGAACACCCCGCCGTCCGCGAGGTACTGGCCGAGACCGAGGACCGGCTCGCCCTCCTCCTCTCCGTCGACGGCGACCGCACCCCCGACTCCTTCCACCGTGAACTCGGCGAGGTCATGTGGGAGTTCTGCGGCATGGCGCGCACCGAGGAGGGACTGCGCACCGCGCTCCGCCGGATCCCCGAGATCCGCGAGGAGTTCTGGCGCCGCATCAAGGTCCCCGGCACCGGCGCGGAACTCAACCAGTCGCTGGAGAAGGCCAACCGGATCGTCGACTACCTCGAACTCGCCGAGCTGATGTGCCTCGACGCCCTGAACCGCGCCGAGTCCTGCGGCGGCCACTTCCGCGAGGAGTCCCAGACCCCGGACGGCGAAGCCGCCCGCCGCGACGAGGAGTTCGCCTACGCCGCCGCCTGGGAGTTCACCGGCGGCGCCCCCGTCCTCCACAAGGAGGACCTCGCCTTCGAGTACGTCCACCCCACCCAGCGGAGCTACGCATGAAGCTCAACCTGCGCGTCTGGCGCCAGAAGAACCCCGGCGCCGAGGGCGCCATGGTCACCTACGAGGTGGACGGCGTCTCCCCCGACATGTCGTTCCTGGAGATGCTCGACACCCTCAACGAGGACCTCATCCTGCGCGGCGAGGACCCCGTCGCCTTCGACCACGACTGCCGCGAGGGCATCTGTGGCGCGTGCAGCCTCGTCATCGACGGAGACGCCCACGGCCCCGAGCGCACCACCACCTGCCAGCTCCACATGCGGTCCTTCCACGACGGCGACACCATCGACGTCGAACCCTGGCGGGCCTCCGCCTTCCCGGTCGTCAAGGACCTCGTCGTCGACCGCACCGCCTTCGACCGGATCATCCAGGCCGGCGGCTACGTCACCGCCCCCACCGGCTCCGCGCCCGAGGCCCACGCGACCGCCGTGCCCAAGGCGGACGCCGACTTCGCCTTCGAGCACGCCGAGTGCATCGGCTGCGGCGCCTGCGTCGCCGCCTGCCCGAACGGCTCGGCGATGCTCTTCACCTCCGCCAAGATCAACCACCTGAACGTGCTGCCGCAGGGCGCCCCGGAGCGCGAGACCCGGGTCCTCGACATGGTCGCCCAGATGGACGCCGAGGGCTTCGGCGGCTGCACCCTCACCGGCGAGTGCGCCACCGCCTGCCCCAAGGGCATCCCGCTGCCCTCGATCGCCGCCATGAACAAGGAGTGGCTGCGCGCCCGGCGCAAGGTGAAGTGAGAGGACCTCGTCCTGCCGGACACGGACGAGAGGAGAGAACCTCTCCCCGTCGGGAACAAAGCGTCGGCCCGGGCCGTTCTTCCCGGGCCGACGCCATCCCGACCGAGGAGAACCTTGCCCGACGCGCACAGCACCACCCCGTCCGCCGACGCTTCCACCAGCCCCTTCCCGCTGCCCCCGCTCGCCGCCCAGGCGGAGCGGCTCATCGAGCTCGGGGTGCCCGCCCGCACCGGCGTCGACGCCGGCGAGCTGCGGGCCTACGCCGAGAAGGCCGCCGCCGACGCCCCGGCCGGCTCCCTGCTGGCCGTCCACCCGGACGCCGCGCCCGCCTCGGCCCTCGCCCCGCTGCTCGGCCTCGCGGACAAGCCCGGCTTCGTCGTGGTCGACATGGAGGACGTGGACGCCTTCGCCCCGCAGGGCGTGACGCTCCCCGACGGCCCCTTCTACCTGGTCCACGACCTGGACCGGGGCGACCACATGGGCAACTGGTCCCCCGAGGAGGCCCTTCCGGCCCTCACCGGCGCAGGGCGCACCCCGCTGCTCCTCACCGAGGGCATCCACTGGCTGCTCCAGCGGCCCGAGGTCCTGGAGCGCAACAAGTGCTTCATGACCATCGGTTCGCGCCTGCGCAAGCCCAACGGCTCCTTCGACGCCCGCACTCCGGCCATCTGGATCAGCAACGGCACCGGACGCGACGGCAAGGAACGCAAGGGCGCGCCCAAGGTCGGCTGGTGCTGGTGGAACAACCGCCACACCTGGCTCGGCTTCGGCTCCACCACCGGCCGGAACGGCTAGACCGCTCCGCCGGGGATCCCCAGGGCCCGGGCCAGATAGGGCGCGGTGCGGCTGTCCGCCGCGCGCGCCACCCGGGCCGGGGGTCCCTCGGCGACGATCCGGCCGCCCGCGTCGCCGCCGCCCGGTCCGAGGTCGATCACCCAGTCCGCTCCGGCGGCCACGTCCATGTCGTGCTCGACGACCACCACCGTGTGGCCGCCGTCCACGAGCCCCCGCAACTGGCGTACCAGGACCTCGACATCGGCCGGGTGCAGCCCGGTGGTCGGCTCGTCGAGGACGTACAGGGTGTGGGTGCGGCGCAGGCGCTGGAGCTCGGCGGCGAGCTTGATGCGCTGCGCCTCGCCACCGGAGAGTTCGGTGGCGGGCTGGCCGAGCCGCAGATAGCCGAGGCCGACGTCGAGGAGGGTGGTCAGGCTCCGGGCCGCCGCCGGCACCTCCGCGAAGAAGGCGGCCGCCGACTCCACGGTCAGGTCCAGGACTTCGGCGATCGTCAGGCCGCGCAGCCGCACCTGGAGGGTCTCCGGGTCGTACCGGGCGCCGTGGCAGTCGGGGCAGGGGGCGTACGTGCTCGGCAGGAACAGCAGCTCCACCGAGACGAACCCCTCGCCCTGGCAGGTCTCGCAGCGGCCGCCCCGCACGTTGAACGAGAAGCGTCCGACCTTGTAGCCGCGGGCCCTGGCCTCCTCGGTCTCCGCGAACAGCTTGCGCACCACGTCGAAGAGGCCGGTGTACGTGGCCAGGTTGGAGCGCGGGGTGCGGCCGATCGGCCGCTGGTCGACCGTCACCGTCCGTCCGCCGCCCTCGGTCTCCTCGGCGAGCGCCGCGACGAGGGTGGACTTCCCGGAGCCCGAGACGCCGGTCACGGCGGTGAGGGCGCCCCGGGGGAAGGCGGCGTCCACCGCGCGCAGGTTGTGCCGGGTGACGGGGCCGGTGCGCAGCCACCGCTCGGGGGCGAGCGCGGGCCGCTCGGGCACGGGGGACCGGTCGAAGAGGAAGCGGCGGGTGGCCGACTCCTCGACGTGCGCGAGGAGTTCGGGCGGACCGCTGTGCAGGACCCGGCCGCCGTGCTCCCCGGCGCGCGGGCCGACGTCGACGAGCCAGTCGGCGTGCCGGACCACGTCCAGGTGGTGTTCGACGACGAAGACCGTGTTGCCGGCCGCCTTCAGCCGGTCGAGGACCACGAGGAGCGCCTCGGTGTCGGCCGGGTGCAGGCCGGCGGACGGTTCGTCGAGCACGTACACGACGCCGAAGAGCCCGGCGCGGAGCTGGGTGGCGAGCCGCAGCCGCTGGAGCTCCCCGCTGGAGAGGGTGGGGGTGGTGCGGTCCAGGGAGAGGTAGCCGAGGCCGAGTTCGGTGACGGTGGCGATTCGGGCGAGCAGGTCCTCGGCGAGGACACGGGCGGTCTCCGGGCCGCCGGGCGTGGTGGTGGGGCCGGTGGGCGCGGCGGTGGGGCCGGTGGCTGTGGTGGCCCGCGAGGCCGGCGCGGCGACCGGGGTCAGTACCTCGGCCAGGGCGGTGAGCGGCAGCGCCGCCAGCTCGGCGATGGTCCGGCCCGCGAAGGTGACGGCCAGTGCCTCGGGGCGGAGCCGGCTCCCGCCGCACACCGGGCACGGCGCGCTGGTGAGGAAGCGTTCCGCCTTGGCCCGCAGCGCCGGGCTCTTCGACTCGGAGTAGGTGCGCAGGACGAGCCGGCGGGCGCCGGTGTACGTGCCCTGGTACGGGCGCTGGATCCGGCCCGCCTCACGGACCGGGTGGACCGTGACGACCGGCTGCTCGTCGGTGAAGAGGATCCACTCCCGGTCCTTCGGGTCCAGCTCGCGCCAGGGCCGGTCGACGTCGTACCCGAGGGCGTCGAGGACGTCGCGCAGGTTCTTCCCCTGCCAGGCGCCGGGCCACGACGCGACGGCTCCCTCCCGGATCGACAGGCCCGGGTCGGGGACCAGGAGTTCCTCGCCGGTCTCGTGGATCCGGCCGAGGCCGTGGCAGGACGGGCAGGCACCGGCGGCCGTGTTGGGGGAGAAGGCGTCGGAGTCGAGCCGCGGCGCCCCCGCCGGGTAGTCGCCGGCGCGGGAGTAGAGCATCCGCAGCGAGTTCGACAGGGTGGTGACCGTGCCGACGGAGGAGCGGGCGCTCGGTGCGGCGCGCCGCTGTTCCAGGGAGACCGCCGGGGGCAGGCCGGTGATCTCCCCGACCTTCGGTGCGCCCACCTGGTGGATGAGCCGGCGGGCGTACGGCGCCACGGACTCGAAGTAGCGGCGCTGCGCCTCCGCGTAGACGGTTCCGAAGGCGAGCGAGGACTTCCCGGAGCCGGAGACGCCGGTGAAGACGGTGAGGGTGTCGCGGGGGATGTCGACGTCCACGGCCTGGAGATTGTGTTCGCGGGCGCCGCGGACACGGACGTAGGGGTCGTGGGCGGAGGCTGGATCCAGCATTCGGAGATTTTATCCAATATCCGTTTCTCGGCCGGTATCCGTCCCTCGCCCGCTCCGGGGTGTCAGCCCCGCCGCCCGGGCCAGCCCCCGGTACGAGGCGAGCAGAGCGTCCCGGTCGTACGTGCTCGTCGTCACCAGGATCTCGTCCGCCCCGGTCTCCCGCACGGCGTCCGCGAGCCTCTCGGCCACCTGCGGCTCGGTGCCGTACAGATGGCCGGCGAGCCCCTCCTCGTACAGGCCGCGCTGGCGGTCCGTCATCGCCAGCCGCTCGATCCGCTCCGGCGGCGCGAGCGGCGGGAAGTCGCCCCGGGTGCGGGAGTACGCCACGCCCCAGGCCTCCGGGACGAGCAGCCGGCGCGCCTCCGCCTCGGTCGGGGCGACGGCGATCGTGCCGGAGACGACGACATACGGCTCCGAGGCCCACGCCGAGGGCCGGAAGGCGGCCCGGTACGCGTCCACGGCGGCCAGCAGGCGGGAGCGGTGGCGCAGGTCCCCGACGACCAGCGGCAGCCCCGCCTCCGCGGCGATCCGGGCGCCCGCGCCGGTCGCGAGCACGAACGGCGGGACCCGCAGCCCCTCCGCCGGGCGGGCGTGGACGCCGGGATGGGCCGTCTGGGTGCCGGTGAACCAGCCCAGCAGCTCCTCGACGCGCTCCGGGAAGGACTCCGCCTCGTCCTTCTCGTGGCCGAGGGCGCGCCGGACGCCGTCGGTGAAGCCCAGCGAGCGGCCGAGGCCCATGTCGATCCGGTCCGGGAAGAGCGAGGCCAGGACGCCGAACTGTTCGGCCACCACCATGGGCCGGTGATTGGGCAGCATCACTCCTCCGGTGCCCACCCGGATGGCCGTGGTGGCGGCGGCGACGGCCGCGGCGAGCACGGTCGGCGCGGAACCGGCGACACCGGGCACGCCGTGGTGCTCGGAGACCCAGAAACGGTGGTAGCCGAGCGCCTCCACCTCGCGGGCGAGCCGCACGGTGTCGCGCAGGGCCTGGGACGGCGACTCGCCCTCCCGTGTGCGGGAGCGGTCGAGGACCGAGAGGCGGAGGCCCGGGGGCAGAGTGCTCATGAGGGTTCCAACACGCGCGTGCCGCCGGTGTTCCCGGCGGCCGCCCCCCGTCGCGCGGCGGTTGTCGGTCCCGGCTCCTAGGCTGGACGCGTGACAGGAGACTCCCGGCCGCTGGCCGTCTTCGACCTCGACGGCACCCTGGCCGACACGGCCCACCGGCAGCACTTCCTGGAGCGCAGGCCGCGGGACTGGGACGCCTTCTTCGGGGCGGCTCCGGACGACCCGCCGCTGGTGGAGGGCGTGGTGCTGTGCCGGTCGGCGGCCGGGGAGTGCCAGGTGGTGTACCTGACCGGGCGTCCGGAGCGCTGCCGGCGGGACACCCTGGAGTGGCTGGCCGCGCAGGGACTGCCCGAGGGGCCGCTGCACATGCGGCGGCACCGCGACTTCCGGCCGGCGCGGGTCACCAAGGTGGAGATCCTGCGGCGGCTCGCCGCCGGCCGGGAGGTGCGGATGCTCGTCGACGACGACGGGCTCGTCTGCGACGCCGCGGAGGAGGCCGGCTTCCCGGTCGTCCGCGCCCGCTGGGCGACCCCCTCCGAGGCGCTGAGGGAGGCCCAGGAGCGCGAGGGCAGGACCTGACCCCGGACGGGGCCCGCGGCCCGACCCGCGTCAGGCGCCGTCGTCCAGCCGGAAGCCGACCTTCAGACCGACCTGGTAGTGCTCGATCCGCCCGTCGACCAGGTGCCCGCGGACCTGCGTGACCTCGAACCAGTCGAGGCCGCGGAGCGTCTGCGAGGCGCGGTCGATGCCGTTGCGGATGGCCTGGTCGACGCCCTCGGTGGAGGTGCCGACGATCTCGGTGACGCGGTAGGTGTGGTTCGACATGGGGGGCGGATCCTCTCAGTGCCCGCGAGTGGGTCCACTCCACCGTGCCCCAGCGCGCGGCACCCCGCGACACGACGCGGAGGCGGTCACGCCCCCTTCGCCCGTACCCGTGGGTAACCGTTCCGTATGCCCGCCCGATCCGGGAACGAGATGGTCAAGGACTTGACCACCTCGGTTGGTCCAGACCAGAATCCTGGCCACATACCCGCGCGAACATCCCGTTCGGTCCCCCCACACGTCGGGTCAGCCGCCCATGTCGCACCACCGTGTGCTGAACCGAAGGTGACCTCCGTGAAGAACCGCTTTCTCGCATGCCCGCTGGCTGCCGCCACCGCACTCGCCCTCGCGGGCTGCGGGCTGTTGCCGGGCTCCGGGGGCGAGACCCGCACGGTCGACATATGGCTCATGCGGGACAGCGTCAGCGAGGACTTCCTGAACCGCTTCACCGAGGCGTACGAGGACGAGCACGACGACGTCGAACTCAACGTCACCATCCAGGACTGGACCGGCATCGGCAAGAAGGTCACCGAGGCCATCAAGGGCGGCGGCGGACCGGACCTCATCGAGGTCGGCAACACCCAGGTCGCCCAGTACGCCGACACCGACCGCCTCTTCGACCTCACCCTGGAGTCCGTCCGCGACCTCGGCAGCGAGGACTGGCTGCCCGGCCTCGCCGAACCCGGCAGCGTCGGCGGCTCCCAGTACGGCATCCCCTGGTACGCCGCCAACCGCATCGTGATCTACAACAAGGACCTCTTCGCCCAGGCCGGCGTCGCGGAACCGCCCGCCACGCGCGCGCAGTGGCTCGACGCCACCGAGAAGCTGAACCGCCAGGGCTCCCAGGGCATCTACCTGGCCGGCCAGGACTGGTACACCCTCGCCGGCTTCATCTGGGACGAGGGCGGCGAGCTGGCCGTCGACGAGGGCGGCGTCTGGAGCGGCACCCTCGACAGCCCCGAGGCCCTGCGCGGCATGGAGTTCTACAAGGACCTCCAGTCCCTCGGCGCGGGCCCGAAGAACGCCGACGAGCAGAACCCGCCGCAGGCCGAGGTCTTCGCCCGCGGCGACGTCGCCCAGATCGTCGCCGTGCCCAGCGCCGTCTCCGCCATCCTCAAGGCCAACCCCGGCCTCAAGGACAAGCTCGGCTACTTCCCCGTCCCCGGCAAGAAGGCCGGCACCCCCGGCGCCGTCTTCACCGGAGGCTCCGACCTGATCATCCCGGAGAACGCCCCCGACCGCTCCGCCGCCCTCGACGTCGTCAAGGCGCTGGCCGGGGAGAAGTGGCAGACCGAACTCGCCCGCGCCATGGGCTACGTGCCCAACAAGAAGGGCCTCGCCTCCGTCGTCTCCGGGCAGGAGGCCACGGCGGCCATGGCCGCCGGCGCCGCCAACGGACGCGCCACCCCCAACTCCCCGCAGTGGGCCAGCGTCGAGGGCGACAACCCCATCAAGCCCTTCATGACCGCCGTCCTGGAGGGCGAGGACGCCAGGAAGGCGGCCCGCAAGGCCTCGGAGGCCATCACGGAGACCCTGGCCGAGTAGGGCCGGACGGGCCGGACGGGCCGGACGGGCTGGCAGGGCCGGACGGGCCGGTAGGGCCACGTCGGGAGAGCGGGTCGGGTGGCCGAGCGGGTCGGGAACGGTGGCGACGGGACCGTCGGCCAGGGGAGGCGGCCGGCCGCTCCGGCCGGGCGGCGAGCCGCCTGCCCCGGCCTGGAGGCCCGGCGGCCGGGCCGGGTGGCCGGGCCGGGTGGCCGGGCCGGGCGGCCGGGCGCGGAGCCCCCGGGTACGGGCGCCGCGGAGCATTCAGCCTTCCCACACCCGCGATCCCCCGGGCGGTCATGTCGAATCCAGCCTGCGGCGGAAGAAACGAGGGGCCGGTACGCACCGCTCGCGGACCGGTGCCGACCTTCACCTTCCGTATGCCGGAGGAGACCGCCATGACCGCCCTCTCGCACCTGCTCGCCGACGCGACCGCCCCCGCCGTCCCCGTGCCCGCGGGCATCCAGCCCGCCGTGACGCTGCCCGCGCAGCCCGGACGGGCCGGCGGCCCCGAACCCGAACCGCGCTACCTGGTGGGACTCGCCCGCGACCAGGAGGACGTCCGCGCCGCCCAGCGCCTGCGCCACCTGGTCTTCGCCGGCGAGATGGGCGCCCGCCTCGACGGACCCGAGCCGGGCCTCGACACCGACGCCTTCGACGCCTACTGCGACCACCTCCTGGTCCGCGAGGAGTCCACCGGCGAGGTCGTCGGCACCTACCGGATCCTGCCGCCCGAGCGGGCCGCCGTCGCCGGCCGGCTCTACTCCGAGTCCGAGTTCGACCTCGCCCGGCTCGCGCCGATCCGCCACGACCTCGTCGAGGTCGGCCGCTCCTGCGTCCACCCCGCCCACCGCAACGGCGCCGTCATCGCCCTCATCTGGGCCGGCCTCGCCCGCTACATGACCAGCACCGGCCACGAGTGGCTCGCCGGCTGCTGCTCGATCCCGCTCGCCGACGGCGGCGCGCTCGCCGCGGCGACCTGGGACACCGTCAAGGCGAAGCACCTCGCCCCCGAGGAGTACTGGGTCACCCCGCACAAGCTGTGGAACGCCGACGGCGTCCGCCGCCCCGAGGGCCGCACCGAACTGCCCCCGCTGCTGCGCGGCTACATCCGGCTGGGCGCCTGGGTCTGCGGGGTCCCGGCCCACGACCCCGACTTCGGCGTCGCCGACCTGTACGTGCTGCTCTCGCTGCGCCGGACCAACCCGCGCTACCTGCGCCACTTCCTCTCGCTCGTCCCGGCCTCGTGAACGACGCGGTCCCGGTCCCCTCGCCGTGGCTCCCCACGGCGCCCTGCACCCCGGGCCGCCGCTGCGCGGCCCACCCGGACCCCTTACCGGCCACCCGGGCCGCCTTCCGGACCGCGCCCGCGGCGCTCGCCGGCGCCCGCCTCGCGGCGGGCCTCGCGACCGTCCTCCTCGGCGTGCTCCTGCTGCCCGTGGTGGGCCCGCTGCCCGCCGCCGCGCGGTACGCCCTGGTGCGGCTCTGGACACGGGCGGTCGTCCGCGCCTTCGGGGTCCGGCTGACCGTCACCGGCGCCCTCCCGGACGCCGGCCGGTCCGCGCTCGTGGTGGCCAACCACGTCTCCTGGCTCGACATACCGGTCGTCGCCGCCGTCCTGCCCGGCCGGATGATCGCCAAGCGCGAGGTGCGCGGCTGGCCGGTGCTCGGCCCGCTCGCCGCCCTGGGCGGCACGCTCTTCATCGACCGCGACGGGCTGCGCCGGCTGCCGGGGACGGTGCGCGAGGTCGCCGGGGTGCTGGCCGGCGGCGGCCGGGTGACGGCCTTCCCTGAGGGCTCCACGTGGTGCGGGCGGGACGGTGGGCGGTTCCGTCCGGCGCTCTTCCAGGCCGCCGTGGACACGGGATCCGATATACAACCCGTACGCATCGCCTATCGGCCCGAAGGGGCGGCGGCGTACGTGGGGGAGGACCCGCTGGGCGCGTCGCTGTGGCGGGTCGCGCGGACGCCGGGACTCACCGTGGAGATCCGGATACTGGATCCGATATCCGCAATCCAGTATCCAGACCGTCGGCTTCTCGCCTCCGCAGCCCAGCGGGCCGTCCTGCCGACTTCCTACCGGGCCGTCGCCAGCGACAGCGCGAAGCGGCCCTCAGCGTCCGTCCACCAGCGCGTCAGCTCGAACCCGGCCTCGGCCAGCTCCGTCCGCACGCCCTCCTGACGGAACTTCGCCGACACCTCGGTCCGCAGCTCCTCGCCCTTCTCGAACTCGACCATCAGATCGAGCTCGGGGATCTTTACGGTCAGCGCGTGCCGGGCGCGCAGCCGCATCTCGATCCACTCGCGCTCCCGGTCCCACCGGGCCACGTGGTCGAAGTCGTCCGGATTCGCGTCGGCGCCCAGCTCCCGGTCGAGCACGGCCAGCACGTTCTTGTTGAACTCCGCCGTCACCCCGGCCGCGTCGTCGTACGCGGCCACCAGGGTCGACTCGTCCTTCACCAGGTCCGTGCCGAGCAGGAAGCCGTCACCCGGCGCCGTCATCTCCCGGACCGAGCGCAGGAACGTCCGCCGCTCCTCCGGCAGCAGATTGCCGATCGTGCCGCCCAGGAACGCCACGAGCCGCGGCCCCGGCGTCTCCGGCAGCGCGACGCTCCGGGTGAAGTCGGCGATCAGCGCGTGCACGTGCAGCCCGGGACGGTCGGCGAGCAGTGCCTCCGCCGCCCCGGCCAGCGCCGACTCGCTGACGTCCACCGGCACGTACGCGGCAAGGTCCGGCAGCAGCGCGTCGATCAGGAACCGGGTCTTCTCCGAGGAACCGGAGCCCAGCTCCACGAGCGTCCTGGCCCCGGTCGCCGCCGCGATCTCCGGCGCCCGGTCCATCAGGATCTCCCGCTCCGCCCGCGTCGGGTAGTACTCGGGCAGCCGGGTGATCTCCTCGAACAGCTCACTGCCCCGCGCGTCGTAGAACCACTTCGGCGGCAGCTCCTTGGGCGTGCGGGTCAGGCCGTGCAGCACATCGGCGCGCAGATCCGCGGCGGCCGCGTCCGGGGCGAGGGTGCGGGTCAGCTGGAACGTGCTCACGCGGTGAACTCCTTGAGCGGAATGAGGGTGACGTCGGAAGGGCGGGCGGTGACGAGCGTGTGCTCGGGCACCTCCTGCCACAGCGGATCGTCGTCGTAAGGTTCGGAGGCCACGACCACCCGGTCGGGGCCCGACAGGTACCACAGGCTGTTGCCCCAGGCCGTGGCGGCGATCTGTTCGCCGTCGGTGAGCAGCAGGTTGAGCCGCGCCTCCGGGGCCGCCTCGGCGGCCGCCGTCACCGTCTCGGCGAGCGCGTCCCCGGGGCTCCGGCCCGCCCGGAGCCGGTGCAGCACCAGGGCCCACAGCAGCGCCGCGTCGGTCCGCGCCTCCAGTTCGAGCAGCTCCGCCGCCGGCAGCGTCGACGCCAGCGGTGTCAGCGTCCCCGGCCAGCCCGGCACGGCGCCGTTGTGGCTGAACAGCCACGGCCCCGAGGCGAGCGGCGCGGCCGCCGCCTCACCGTCGGCGCCCGGCAGCGTCGCCCCCCGGACCGCGCCGAGGAACGCCCCGCTGCGCACGACCCGGGCGAGGTCCGCGAAGGACAGGTCGCCCCAGATGGGCCCCGTGCGCCGGTACCGCGCCGGGACCGGGTCCCCGTCCGCGTACCAGCCGACGCCGAAGCCGTCCGCGTTCACCACACCGCTGGTCTGCGTCCGCGGCGCCCAGGCCTGGCGCAGCAGCGCATGCGGCGGCCTGACGATCAGGTCGCCGAGCGCCACCGGCTCGCCCAGATAGGCGAGATGACGGCACATCAGTCCGTCTCCGCGGAGCGGGCGGTGCGGAAGCCGGCGAAGATCTGCCGCCGTACCGGATAGTCCCAGTTGCGGAAGGTGCCCCGGCAGGCCACCGCGTCCACCGCGAACGAACCGCCGCGCAGCACCTTGTGCTCGGGACCGAAGAACACCTCCGAGTACTCCTTGTACGGGAACGCCCGGAAGCCCGGGTACGGCAGGAAGTCGCTCGCCGTCCACTCCCAGACGTCACCGATCAACTGCCGCACGCCGAGCGGGGACGCACCCGCCGGGTAGCTCCCCGCCCGGGCCGGCCGCAGATGCCGCTGGCCCAGGTTGGCGTGGTCCGGGCCCGGGTCGGCGTCGCCCCACGGATAGCGGTGCGAGCGGCCGGTCACCGGGTCGTGCCGGGCGGCCTTCTCCCACTCCGCCTCCGTCGGCAGCCGCCGCCCCGCCCACCGGGCGTACGCGTCCGCCTCGTACCAGCTCACGTGGACCACGGGCTCGTCCTCCGGCACCGGCTCCGTCACGCCGAAGCGGCGGCGCAGCCACTGACCGCCCTCCTGCCGCCAGAACAGCGGGGCCACGATGCCGTGTTCACGGATCTGGGCCCAGCCCTCCGGGTGCCACCACCGGCGCTCGGTGTAGCCGCCGTCCGCCATGAACGCCAGGTAGGCGCCGTTGGTGACAGGCACCGTGTCGATGTGGAAGGCGGCCACGGTGCGGACGTGCGCCGGACGCTCGTTGTCCAGCGCCCACGGCTCGTCCGACGTTCCCATCGTGAACGGACCGGCGGGTATCAGGACTTCGGGCGGAAGCGGCGCCGAGGGGTGCACCGGGGGAGGCGGAGCGCTCAGCGCGGCCGGCCCCTTCCTCAGCTGATGGGTGATCAGCATCGTCTCGTCGTGCTGCTGTTCGTGCTGGGCGATCATCCCGAAGGCGAATCCCTCGTCCAGCAGCGGACGTCCGTCCGGGCGCACCTCGGTCAGGACGTCGAGGACACGGGTCCGCACGTCGGAGGCGTACGCCCGGGCCTCGGCCGGCCCGAGGAGCGGCAGCGACGGCCGCTCCGAACGGGGGTGCGCGAAGGCGTCGTACAGCGGGTCGATCTCCGGCCGCAGGGCATCCCGGCCCGCCACCTCCCGCCACAGCCACTGCTCTTCCTGGTTCCCGATGTGTGCCAGGTCCCAGACGAGGGGGGACATCAACGGAGAGTGCTGCGCGGTGAGTTCGCCGTCGTCCACGCTGTCCGTGAGCAGCGCGGTGCGCTCCCGGGCGGTCGTCAGCGCCTCCAGCGCCCGCTCCCGCAGCGCTTCCGGGCCGAGCTTCCCGCCCGCGGCCGGGCCCGTCTCCGTGCCCGTCGTCGTGCCGGTCGTCGTGTTCGTATCGGCCGTGCTGGTCATGACGTCACCACCTGGAGCTCGTCTGCGGGGCAGCCCCCGGGGTCCACATACCGTTCCCGGAAGGCGTCGACGGCCTTCCGTACCTGCTCGCTCGCGCCGATCCGGTGGAGGGCGGGCCGGACCGCGGCGAAGACCTCGACCGCCACCGCGTGCAGCAGCGGATCGGCGAGGCCGTCCCTGGCGGCCCGCAGCCAGAGCGGGTTGCGGGGCGCGGGTTCCGTCCCGGCCAGCTCCGCCAGCGGCCGTACCGCCCGGTACACCGCCTCGGACGCCGTCACGTCCTCGAAGGCCGCGGCCGCCACCGCCACCGGCACCATCCAGCCGTCCGGGCCGGGCTGCGCGTCGATCATCCGCAGTTCCAGATGCCCGCGCGGCCGGACCGGCGGGAAGAGCGTCGTCAGGTGGTAGCGCAGGTCGTCGGCGTCGGCCTGCCGGGGCTTCCCGGTCCGCAGCCACTCCCGGAAGGTCAGTCCCTCCGGCACCAGCCACGGGCCGTCGCCCTCCGCCCGCACGCAGAGCACCGGCGTGTCCAGGACGTGCGCGGCCCACGCCTCGCGCGGGTCGCCGTCCGCCGGCGGGGCCAGCGCCCGCGTCGGGTCCAGATCCGTCCACAGCGCCTGCCGGGTGGAGCGCCAGCCGGTCGGACGCCCGCCGTGCAGCGGGGAGTTGGCGAAGACCGCCACGAGGACCGCGCCGAAGAGGTGCGCCAGCTCCCAGCGGCGCAGATAGCCGAGCGGACCCGGCTCCTCGTGCCCCGCGTCGAGGCAGACCTGCACCGAGGCCGACTCGCACATCATCGCCCGGCCCGAGGGTCCCGTCCGGCCCAGCGCGAGCTCCATCGCGTCGTACCGGGGCTCGCGCAGCACCCGCTCGCGCGGTGCGTGCCAGGGGTCGACCCCGTATCCGCTCAGCGTCAGACCGAGCGGTCCGAGCGCCGTGCGCACCGCCGACAGGTCGGAGGCGAGGGAGTCCATGCATTCCATGAGAGAACCGGCAGGGAGCGAGCTGAGCTCCAGCTGCCCGCCGGGTTCGAAGGTGAGCGACGACACCAGGGGCAAGGACCGTACGGTGTCGAGCGCGGCCGCCAGACGGTGCGGACGCACCGGTTCACGCGGGTCGCGCAGGTCGTGGACGAGCCACTCCAGCTCCGCCCCCACGGTCCGGGGCGGGCCGGTCTTGAAACAGATACAGCGCAGCAGGTCCTCTGCCGCCTCCTCGGTGAGGGGCGGGCCGCTGCGCGGAGTGACGCCGGGCGCCATCCGTGCACCTCCAAGTGCTGGTCGCGGAGCCGTTCGGCTAGCCGCTGCCTTCCACCTAAGGCCACGGTCGGGCAGCGTGCAAGAGCGCGTCGGCGCCCCCGAGTGCGCCCTCCGCGCCCCCAGTGGGGCGCTGCGGCGGAGAGCCGAGAAAGACTCAAGAGTTACCCGAGCAAGACTCAAGCAAGACTCAAGCCGGATTCGAGTGAGATTCGAGTGAGATTCGAGCGAGGTTCGAGTGAGACTCAAGGGGGATTCGAGAGTGGCCCGAGGCAGACTCGAGGCAGACCCGAGGGAGACCGGATGAAGACTCGACGGTGATGCGAGGATGACCCGGGCAGGAACCGAGCCCGCTCCGGAGGGGAGCCGAGGGCGAGCGGGGAAAACCGTTTGTCCCGAACCCGCCGAAACGATCATCCTCGGGACATGAGTGCACGACTGCGCGAGATCGCGCGGCAGACCGAGGCGATCGTCGCCGCGGCTTCCTACACCGCCCCCGACGGGCGGACCGTCTCCCTCCGCGAGGACCTCTCCGCCGCCCTGGCCGGAACCAGGCTGTACGGCCCCGAGCCGGTCCCCGTCGCCCCCGCCACCGGCCGCGCCGGCCGCATCGAGGTCACCGGCGAGAGCAGCCTCGCCGCCGCCCGCCGGATGACCGCCGCCGACCCGGCCGGGCCGGTCGCCGTCCTGAACTTCGCCTCCGCCCGCAACCCCGGCGGCGGCTACCTCAACGGGGCCCAGGCGCAGGAGGAGGCCCTGTGCCGCTCCTCCGCCCTCCACGCCACGCTGCTCCGCGCGCCCGCCTACTACGAGCACCACCGGAGCGAGCGGGACGCGCTCTACACCGACCGGGTGATTCACTCGCCCAGGGTCCCGGTCTTCCGCGACGACCGCGGCGCGCTGCTCGCCACCCCCTTCACCGTCGGTTTCCTGACCTCTCCGGCCCCCAACGCCGGCGTCGTCCGCCGCCAGGACCCGGCACGGGCCCACCTGGTGCCGGCGGCCCTGGCGTCCCGCGCCGAGCGGGTCCTGGAGACGGCGGTCGCCGCGGGGTACCGCCGGATCGTCCTGGGCGCGTGGGGCTGCGGCGTCTTCCGCAACGACCCGGCAGAGGTGGCCGGGGCCTTCAAGGCGCTGCTGACCGGTGACGGGCGGTTCGCCGGCCACTTCGACGAGGTCGTCTTCGCGATCCTGGACCGCGCCTCGGGCGCCCCGACCCTTGCCGCCTTCCATCGGATCCTGGATCCAATATCCTGATCCGCTCCGTAATGCGGTGTTCGTACCCCCGTGCGAGTCTGGAAGGACACGGACGCGCCGCCGAGTCGCGGCGCGGCCGAGAGTCTTCGTACGGGAGGCACGATCGTGGGCAAGAAGCAGACCCGGGTGAACAAGGGCGCCCGCACGGGTGGTCACGAACACCGCGAAACCCCGCCCGCCAAGGAGAAGAGCGGCAGCCCGGCCATGGGCGAGGCGCCGCGCTCCGTCATCGAGCAGCCCTCCCACCGCAGAGAGCGGAAGTTCGGCCACAACTGACCTCCGCGCGACAGGAAGTGCGCCCCTGCTCCCGCGCCGTCGTGCGGGAGCAGGGGCGCGACGCGAACGGGATCAGCCGTTCCGGTCCTTGATCACCACGACCAGCATGGCGGCTCCACCCACTCCGATGGCCCCTCCGGCGGCGATGCCGATCCAGCCGAATACCCGCCGGCCGAGTTCGTCGCCCTTCTTCTCCTCGTCCGCGGTGGACTCGACGGCGTCGTCGCCGGTTCCCGTGACGCAGACCTGACCCTCGTCCATTTCCCGGCTCCCGCAGAGGGCTCGTCCCTCCGAGGTGGCCAGACCCCAACTGGCGGTCAGCAGCCAGATTCCGGCGGCCGCGATGGCCAGGGCGATCGGAATCGCACAGCCGAGTACGGGCCCTTGCCGTGCCGGTGACGATGTCATGTGCCTGACACGCTCCTCGATGGGTTCCGCTGGTGGGCGGATGTCCGACGTCGACGTGCGGGTGGCGGATGCCCCCGGCGTCGGAGGCGCCCCGCACTCACTCACTAGAATATGGTTCTAATTTCGGCGTCATCATACCCGGCAAGGAGCCACGCACGGTCAGACCTGATGCCCGCGAGACGGAGTGCGGGCCGGGTCCGGCACGCCCGTGGCGCGTCGGACCCGGCCCGCGTACGCAGGGGGGGGCGTCAGGTCACGTGTCGGCGTCGCCGACGGTGATCTCGACCGTCGTCACCTCCTCCTCCGCGGCCGACCGGGCGCCCGGCACGGCCGCCGCGGCCGGGCGCTCGGAGCCGTTCGGGCCCATCGTGGCGAGCAGCTGGCGGGCCAGGCCGAGGCCCGTACCGCCCATGGTGAGCGCCTTGGCGAACATGTCCGCCATGCCGTCGGCACCGTTCAGGAGGACCATCTGGTCCACGTTCCCGAAGGCGGAGGCGCCGGCCTCGACGATCTCCGGCCACCGTTCGGCCAGCTGCTGCGCGACCACGGCCTCCTGGTTCTCCGCGAGGGCCGCCGCCCGCGCCTTGATCGCCTCCGCCTCGGCCAGACCCTTGGCCCGGGTGGCCTCGGCCACCGCGAGACCCTTGGCGTGCGCCGCCGCGGCCTCGGCCTCGCCGGTGACCCGGGTCGCCGTCGCCGACGCGGCGCTCGCCAGCTCGGTCTCCCGCGCCTTGGCCTGCGCGGCCGAGATCCGGGCGTCGCGCTCTGCCTCGGCCAGGGTCCGCGTCTCGTACGCCATCGCGTCGGCCGGCTTGCGGACGTCCGCCTGGAGCTGCTGTTCCTTGCGGTGCGCCTCCAGCTCCGCGACCCGGGTCTCCTGGACCACGACCTCCTGCCGCGAGGCCGCCTCGGCGAGCGGACCGGCCTGCCGGGCCCGGGCGCTGGCCTGGTCCCGCTCGGCCTGGTAACCGGCCTGGAGGATCTCGCTGTCGCGGGTCGCCTCCGACATCCGGGCCGCCGCCTGCTGCTCGGCCTCGGTCGCCAGCCGGTTGGCCTCCGCCTGCGCGATCCGGGCGTCACGCTGAACGGCGGCCGCGTGCGGGGCGGCGAGGTTCTTGATGTAGCCGGTCGGGTCCTCGATCTCGTGGATCTGGAGCGAGTCGACGATCAGACCGAGCTTCTCCATCTCCGTGCCACAGGCCGAACGCGCCTGCCCGGTCAGCTTCTCCCGGTCACGGATCATGTCCTCCACGGTCAACCCGCCCACGATGGCGCGGAGATGACCGGCGAAGACGATGTGGACCCGCTCGCTCATCAGCTTCTGCTGGTCGAGGAAGCGACGGGCCGCGTTGGCGATCGACACGAAGTCGTCGCCCACCTTGAAGATCACCACACCCCGGACCTTGAGCGGAATGCCCTGGTGGGTGACGCATTCGACCTGCAGCTGCGTCTCGTTGAGGTCCAGCGACAGCTTCCGCACCGCCTGCACGCCGGGCACCACGAGGGTGCCGCGCCCGGTGACGATGCGGAACCCCATGCCGTCGCCGAGGCCCTCGTTCTTGTGGTTGGAACCGGAGATGATGAGGGCCTCGTTGGGTTCCGCGACCCGCCACATCATCTTGAACAGGACGATCAGGACGGCGACCGCGCCGACGACGGCGCCCGCCAGAATGCCGATGCCCATGGGAAAGGTCCCCCTTCACCGGAGCCGTGCGGATCCGGTGAAGGGAGTGTGCGCCCGGGGCGGCCGCGGCTCAACGGTCGTGCCGGACGTCGTGTCAGACGTCGTACACGGCTGTGACATAGACGGTGCGCGGAGGGAGGTGTTCCACGACGGTCACCAGGGTGCCGACCTCGATCCGCTCCTTCGGGGCCGCCGCGTACGCGAGGAAGTGCTCGGCCCCGCCGCGGATCCGAAGCATCACCTCGCCGACGAGCCCGGGCCCGATGGTCCCGGTCACGCGGCCGAGCAGTCCCAGCATCGAGCTCTCCATCGACTCGTCCATGCCTGAACGGTACGTCAGAACGGTACGTCAGAACCCCTGCGTACGGAGGGGGTTGCCGTCCCCGTCGATCAGCGGACCGAGCGGATCGGCCGCACCGCGAGGGCGCCCAGGACCGACAGCACCGCCGCGACGAGGAACAGCGGCGTGTAGCCGCCGCCGATCGACACCACGGCCGAGGCGACGAAGGGCGCCACGATCTGCGGTCCCGCGTTGGCGACGTTCAGCACGCCCATGTCGCGGGCGGCGTCCTCCGCCGCCGGGAGCACCATGGTCACCAGAGCCGTGTCCACCGCCATGTAACAGCCGAAACCGAGGCCGTTGACGACCGAGAAGACCAGCATCGCCGTCCAGCTGCTGGAGAACGCCGGGACGAGCAGCGCCCCTGCGGCCAGCGCGGCGGAGGCGCCGACGAACAGCTTGCGGCGGTCGTAGCGGTCGGACAGCCAGCCGCCGATCACCGTCGAGACCACCATGGCCACGGAGTTGACCGGCATCAGGATGGCGACGGCCTCCTCGGCCGAGAGCCCGGCCGGCAGATCGGTGTGGTCCTTGAGGATGTAGAGCTGGAAGCCGGACACCGCGAAGTAGCCGAGGACGAGCAGCGCCCGGCCGATGAACGCCCAGCGGAAGTCGTGGTCCTTGAGCGCGCTGCCGAAGGCGGCGATCTGCGCCTTCACCGGCAGCGGCGCTTTCGCCGGCATCCGTTCCTCGCGGGCGAGCGCGGTGAAGACCACGGAGGTGACGGCGACGATCGCGCCGAAGACCAGATAGCCGGTCCGGTAGTCGTCGGAGTAGGCCGCGCCGACCAGGGCACCGATCGTGGAGCCGATGGGCAGACCGAGGCCGACGGCCGCGGAGGCCTTGCCGCGGGAGGCGAGCGGGACGCGATCGGGCACGACGGACGTGAGGGCCGCCTGGTACACGTTCATCACCGCCTGCCCGAGGCACCATGCGATGGTGACCAGCAGGATCGTGTGCACGCTGCCGAGCAGCAGCATCACCGGCACGGCGAGCAGCCCGCCGCCGAGGATCCACGGGTTGCGCCGCCCGGAACGGTCGGAGAGCGCCCCCGCGACCGGGTTGAAGACGGTCGCGAAGATCGCTGATATGCCCGCGACGAGCCCGAAGTTCGCCACCTTCTCGGCCGGGTCGACGGCCTCGATCTGGAGCGCGAGCAGCATGCCCGCCACACCGACGTAGAGCGCGTACATCGCGCTGTTGCCGAGGAGGAGCAGGGGGAGCAGTCCACGGGTGGGGCGGGGGCCGGCGGGGGAGTGCGGGCCGGCGGGGCCGGGGGCGGAGCTCGTAGCGGCTGCGGCTGCGGCTGCGGCTCCGGCGTGTGCCTTGGCCTTGGAGTCGGGCCTGGCGTCGGCTCCGGCGTGGGTTCCGGATCCGGAGCCGGTCCCGGGGGAGGAAAGGGCCACGTTGCCCTCCAGGGGAGAACGCCCGATGAGGGGGCGGAAGGCGGATGATTTCGGGGTAGTGACACGTGTCAGTGACGCGTGTCAGCATTGTGTAGCACTCGATTCCGGCCATCCGCCAGACCTGCCGCCGGATTGTTCTGGAAAGATGCCGAAGCGATGAGTCAGTCGATCGAACAGCCTGCCGACGGCACCCCGGGCCGCACCCCCGCCCGCACCGTGCCGACCAGCGCCGACGTGGCGCGCCTCGCGGGCGTCTCCCGGGCCACCGTCAGCTACGTCCTGAACAACACCTCCGCGGTCCGCATCAGCGAACCGACCCGCGAGCGGGTCCGCGAGGCCGCCCGCGAGCTGGGCTACGTCCCCCACGCCGCCGCCCGTACCCTGCGCGCCGGCCACAGCCGGATGGTGGTCCTGCCCAGCGCGCACGTCCCCATCGGCCCGCTCTACAGCCACTTCTTCAACGACCTCCAGTGGGCGCTGCGCCGCCTCGACTACACCGTCGTGCAGTACGGCAGCGTCGGCCTCGCCCCCGAGGACGCCGCCCGCGCCTGGGCCGAGCTGCGCCCCGCCGCCGTCGTCTCGGTGGGCGAGGTCGAGGTGACCCCCGCGGCCGTGGAGATCCTCAGGCGCTCCGGCGTCAAGGCCGTCATCACCGTGGGGACCCGGCCGACGGAAGGCGCCCACTCCCTCGTCCTCGACCAGCCGCGGGTCGGCCGGGTCGCCGCCGAGCACCTCATCGCCACCGGCCGGCGCCGGATCGGCGTCGTCGTCCCCGAGGAGTCGGGCCTCGGCATGTTCTCCGGCCCCCGCCTGGACGGCGCCCGCCACGCCGCCGAGGCCGCCGGCCTCGGAGTCGTACCCCTTCCCCTCGCGTACACGGAGGAGTCCGCCGCGGCACTGGCCGCACGCTGGCCGGAACTCGCCCTCGACGGTGTGTTCGCCTACAACGACGAGTACGCCATGCTCCTGATGCGCGCCCTCCAGGACGCGGGCGTCGCCGTGCCCGAGCAGACCGCCGTCGTCGGCGCCGACGACCTCCTCCTCGGCCGGCTCCTGCGCCCCCGGCTGAGCACCGTGCACATCGACCTGCTCCAGGGCGGCGAGCTGGCCGAACTCGTCGACGGCGCCGTGAACGGCACCGCCGTCGAGACGAGCACCCGCCCCCTCCTGGGCTCGCGGGTCGTCCGGCGCGAGTCCAGCTGAACGCTTAGCGTCGGTTCATGAGCACTCACCCGAACCGATACGAGATCCTCCTGGTCCCCGGCCACGTCGAGGACCGGGGCGGCGCGAGCGTCGCCGACAGCGCGGTGCGCTCCGCCGTGGTGGAGCGCACCGGCCGGTACGGCGAGTCCGGATACCCGATCTACGAGGGCCACGGCATGACCGCCGACATCGACCCCGAGACCCGCACGGTGGAAGCCCTCCTGGTGGACGGCCGCGAGCTGGACTACGGGCTGGTGGCGCTGGTGAGGGACGCGGGGGAGGGCTGAGGGCGGCCGGGGACGGCAGGGGAGACGGACGGGGCCGGCTGAGGACGCCTGGGAAGGAGGGGCGGGAGGTCAGCGGTCCCCGTCGTCCGCCGTCCCGTTCGCGTCCCTCCGGCGTCCCGGGCCCGTCGAGCGGTCCAGCTGCCAGGCGAGGAGCCGGGTCACGGTACGGGCCGCGTCCGGGCCGAAGCGTTTCCCCGCCGCCTCGGCCGCGCGGACGACGTAGGCCTCGGCTTCGGCGCGGGCGGCTCCCGGGGTACGGGCCTCCCGTTCGGCGTGGGCGGCTTCGGCGGCACGGAGTTCCGCCTCGGCGCGGGCCAGCTCGGCGTCGTACGCGTCGGCCTCGAAGTCCCGCTCGGGAGGGCGCGACTCCCCGTCGGGAACCAGCCACTCCGTCCACTGGACGACGTCGCCGTGGCGCTGCACGACCGCAGAGAGGAAGCCGCAGCATCCGCCGGTGCAGTCGGGTTCGCCGAGGTCGACGCGGCGCGGCCGGCGCGTCGCCCGCAACGGGCTGGGGGCACCCGGCGGGAACATCCGGTCGACGTCCACGCCACGGGCGCCGGGCCCCGCGCCCTCCTCGACGACGTCCTCGCCGTTGACGCACAGGCGCACCAGGCGGTGGCTTTCGAAGGACACCGCCCGAAAGGAGATCTCCAGCCGATCGAACACCGGACCAGCCTACGGGTCGAACACCGGACCGGCCCACGGGCCGTTGACAGCCGGGACGCCGGGGCCCAGACTCTGCGCGCGCAGCCGCGCGAAACTTGTTTCACCAGGCGAACAGAGTCGTTCCGCCGGGACCGGGAGAGATCCGATGAGCATCCGCGACGTGTACATCGTCGACGCCGTCCGCACCCCCATCGGGAAGTTCGGCGGCGCCCTCGCCTCCGTACGGCCGGACGACCTCGCCGCCCATGTCGTCAAGGCCCTCGTCGACCGCACCCCCGACCTCGACCCGGCCCTCGTCGACGACGTCTACTTCGGCGACGCCAACGGCGCCGGCGAGGACAACCGCGACGTCGCCAGGATGGCCGTCCTCCTCGCCGGCCTGCCCGTCACCGTCCCCGGGGTCACCGTCAACCGCCTCTGCGGCTCCGGCCTGGAGGCCGTGATCCAGGCGGCCCGCGCGATCGCCCTCGGCGACGCCTCCGTCGCGATCGCCGGCGGCGTCGAGTCCATGTCCCGCGCCCCCTGGGTGCTCCAGAAGCCCGAGCGCGCCTTCCCCGCCGGCCACCAGCAGCTGCACTCGACCACCCTGGGCTGGCGCATGACCAACCCGGCGATGCCCGCCGAGTGGACCGTCTCCCTGGGCGAGGGCGCCGAACTCGTCGCCGACAAGCACGCGCTCGGCCGCGACGTCCAGGACGCCTTCGCCCTCGACAGCCACCGCAAGGCCGCCGAGGCGTGGGCCAAGGGACTGTACGACGGCGAGGTCGTCCCGTACCCGGGCGCGGAGCTGACCCGCGACGAGTGCGTCCGCGAGAACACCTCCCTGGAGGCGCTCGGCCGCCTCAAGCCCGCCTTCAGGGCCGACGGCGGCACGGTCACCGCGGGCAACGCCTCCCCGCTGAACGACGGCGCCGCCGCCCTCCTCCTCGTCGACGAGGACGGCCTGCGCGAGACCGGCCGCGAGCCGCTCGCCCGGATCCGCGCCTCCGCCGTCACCGGCATCGAGCCCCAGCTCTTCGGCCTCGGCCCGGTCGCCGCCGTCCGGCGCGCGCTGGGCAAGGCCGACCGGTCCTTCGCCGACCTGACCACCTTCGAACTCAACGAGGCCTTCGCCGCCCAGGCCCTCGGCTGCCTCGCCGAGTGGCCGGAACTCGACCCCGCGATCGTCAACCCGCGCGGCGGCGCCATCGCCCTCGGCCACCCGCTCGGCGCCTCCGGCGCCCGCCTCGCCGGCTCGGTCGCCCACCAGCTCGCCGCCGCCGGCTCCGGCACCGGTCTCGCCGCCCTCTGCATCGGCGTCGGCCAGGGCCTGGCCCTGGTCCTGGAGCGCTGACCGGAACCTCCGGGAGGAAGTCGTACGCGGTCCCCGTACGGGGAAGCCGTACGGACACGGCGTACGGGGAAGCCGTACGGACACGGCGTACGGGAACGGCGTACGGACACGGCGTGCGGACACGGTGAGAGCCCCCGCCGGGGCGGGGGCTCTCACCGGGCGCGGGGCGCCCAGGTCACTCGGACGCGGCCTGCTGCTGCGCCGCGACCGACTTGCGGACCTCGTCCATGTCCAGCTTGCGCGCCTGGCCGATGACGTCCTCCAGGGCGGCCTCGGGCAGCGCGCCGGGCTGCGCGAAGATCGCCACGTTGTCCCGGACGATCATCAGGGTCGGAATCGACCGGATCTCGAAGGCGGCCGCGAGCTCCTGCTGCGCCTCGGTGTCGACCTTGGCGAAGACCAGGTCCTGGTGGCGCTCGGAAGCGGCCTCGTACACCGGGCCGAACTGACGGCACGGTCCGCACCAGGAAGCCCAGAAGTCGATCAGGACGAATTCGTTGCCGCTCACGACCTCGTCGAAGTTGTCCTTGGTGAGCTCGATGGTGCTCATGCTTCCGCCTTTCGGTCTCCGGTGGTGTCCTCACGGTCCTCTGGGGACTCGCCCCGCACAACGGCCTATCGAGCCGCGCTATTCCGGCCCCCACCCACCAGACTGGTCCACATGACGCGAACCGCGGGGAACGAGCACGGAAACGGGGAGGACCAGGGGATGGGAGAGGGCCAGGGGACGGGAGCGGGGCAGGGGACGGGAGCGAGGCCGGGGACGGGAGCGAGGCCGGGGACGGGGCACGGCACCGAGCACGAGTACGACGTGGTGGTCCTCGGCGCGGGACCGGTCGGCGAGAACGTCGTCGACCGGGTACGGGCGGCCGGTCTGACCGCCGCGATCGTGGAGGCCGAACTCCTCGGCGGCGAGTGCTCCTACTGGGCGTGCATGCCCAGCAAGGCCCTGCTCCGCCCGGTCCTCGCCCGTTCCGACGCCCGCAAGGTCCCCGGTCTGCGCGAGGCGGTCTACGGCCCCCTGGACGCGCTGGAGGTCTTCGCGCACCGCGACGAGACCGTCGGGCACTGGAAGGACGACGGGCAGGTCGACTGGCTGGACTCGATCGGGGTACGCGTCTACCGCGGGCACGGGCGCGTGGCCGGGCCCCGCCGGGTCGTCGTCGACGGCTTCGAGGGCGAGCACCACGTCCTGACCGCCCGGCACGCCGTGGCCGTGTGCACCGGCAGCCGCGCCGTCCTGCCGCCGCTGCCCGGGCTCTCCGGTGCCCGTCCCTGGACCAGCCGCGAGGCGACCAGCGCCGACCGGGTGCCGGGCCGGCTGATCGTCGTCGGCGGAGGCGTCGTCGGCGTCGAGATGGCCACCGCCTGGCACGCCCTCGGCTCCCACGTGACGATGCTGGTGCGCGGCGACCGGCTGCTCCCCCGGATGGAGCCCTTCGTCGGCGAACGCGTCGCCGAGGCCCTGCGGGCGCGCGGTGCCGACGTCCTCACCGGCACCGACGTCGAGGCGGTCGTACGGGACGGGGGCAGCGGCCCCGTCACCGTGGTCCTGGAGGGCGGCGACACCGTCGAGGGCGACGAGGTCCTCTTCGCCACCGGTCGCGCTCCGCGCACCGAGTCCATCGGCCTGGAGACCATCGGTCTGGAACCCGGCTCCTGGCTCGACGTCGACGACAGCCTCCTCGTCACCGGAACCGACTGGCTCTACGCCGTCGGCGACGTCAACCACCGGGCCCTCCTCACCCACCAGGGCAAGTACCAGGCCCGCATCGCCGGCGCCGCGATCGCCGCCCGCGCGGCCGGCACTCCGCTCCCGGGCGCCGCGCCCTGGGGGCCGCACGCCGCCACCGCCGACCACGCCGCCGTACCCCAGGTGGTCTTCTGCGACCCGGAGGCCGCGGCCATCGGCCTGAGCCTCGCCGAGGCCGAACGCGCCGGACACCGGGTCCGCGCCGTCGACGTCGAGATGAGCTCCGTCGCCGGCGCGGGCCTCTACGCCCACGGCTACCGAGGCCGCGCCCGGCTCGTCGTCGACCTCGACCGCGAGGTGCTCCTCGGCGCCACCTTCGTCGGCCCCGCCGTCGGCGAACTCCTCCACGCCGCCACCATCGCCGTCACCGCCGAGGTCCCCGTCTCCCGCCTGTGGCACGCCGTCCCGTCGTACCCCACGCTCAGTGAAGTCTGGCTCCGCCTCCTGGAGGCCTACCGGGACGGCGCCGACCCGGCGTGACCCCCGAGTCCCGCACCAACGCCTACGACGCCCCCTGCGCCCACTGCGGCGCTCCGGTCCAGGCCGGCGCCGGTCTCCTCCGGCACGGCCGTCGCGGCTGGGACGTCTACCACCGCGAGCACGCTCCCGCGCCGGGGCCACGGGTGCCGGGCGACCACTCTGGGTGGCACCGTCGACGGTTGCTGTCCCTGGATATCGGATCCACCGGGAATCGGCCGGAGAGGGACAGGATCACGGGGGCGGCGGTGCGGGGGAGCGACGGGACGGCGCGGGACTGGGTACTGGATCTTGGATCCAACCTCCAGGATCCGAAATCCGGCTTCAGTCTTCGGAGTTCGGATCCCGGATCCGAACTCCGAGATCCAGATGTTGGATCCGATCTTCACTATCCGAATGTTGGATCCAAGATCCCGCCCGCCCCGCCCGCCCAAGCCCTGGAAGAGCTCGCCACCCTCCTCGCCGACCACCTCGCGAGCCGGGAACTCCTCGTCGTCTGGTACGCCCCACACGTCCTGTCGACCCTCCACGCCGAACTGCTCCGTCACGGCCTCACCCCCCTCGCCGACCGGCTCGCCGAGAGCGGAGGGGTCGCCCCGATCTGCGATCCACTGGTCCTGGACCGGCACGTCGACCGCTACCGGCCCGGCGGGCGTTCGCTGCCCGCCGTCGCGGAGTGGTATGGAGTGCCGCACGAGCGCCCGGGTGATCCGGCCTCGGACGCCGAGGCGGCGCTGCTCGTGGCGGGTGGGGTCGCGGCCTCGTATCCGGCGGTGGCGCGGTTGTCGCGGCCGATGCTCCATGCCGAGCAGGTGATCTGGTACGCGGAGCAGATGGAGCGTCACCCCGACGCGCCGGCCTGGCCGTTCGACCCCGTGGAGCCGGTAGCCGACTGAATCACCCTCCGCCCGTCCACCCGTCCACCCGTCCACCCGTCGGCCCGTCCACCCGTCGGCCCGTCCGCTCGCCTGCCCGTCGGCTCAGGCGCGAGGGACGAGCAGGGCAGCCGCGGCGCGGGCGGACTCCAGGGCGGGGCGGGCGCCCGGGGCCGAGTCCTGTCCGAGGACGACCCTCGTGCTGAGGCCGTCGAGGAGGGCGAGGAGTTCGGAGGCGCGGGCCGCCGCGTCGAGCGGGGCGAAGCGGCCGCAGGCCGCGCCTGCGGCAAGCAGGGACTCCAGGTCGCGCTGCCAGTCGGCGTCCAGTTCCCGCTGGGCCTCGCGGAGTTCGGGATTGCCCGCGGTCCTGGCCCAGAGTTCGATCCAGAGGGTCCAGCGCGGATCGCGCGGACCGCGCGGCAGATAGAGGCGGAGGAAGTCGTCGAGTTTCCGCTCGGCGCCCGTCCGGCGGCCGAGCAGCGCCCTGCGCTCCTCGGCGAGCGCGGCCTCGCTCCAGCGCAGCGCGGCGAGCAGCAGCCGGTCCTTGGATCCGAAGTAGTACAGGATGTGGCCGCCGCTGGTGCCGAGCCGTTCGGCCAGGGCGGACATGGTGAGGGAGGCGAGGCCGTCCTCGGCGATCGCCGCCATGGCCTCCTCCAGCATCCGCTCCTGGGTGACGTGTCCGTCGCGCCGCCGTGCCGCCCCTGCCATCGTCGCCGCACCCCGTTCCGTTCCCTCGCCCGGCCACCCCGCGGCCACCGGTCGCGGATCCTCGTACCGCGTCGACCTTAACCGGATCTCCGCCGGGGTCTTGACGTGGCCGGAACCTTTCACTCATCTTGAATGCCATTCAAGAACTTAGAACGTCATTCAAGATCCAGGCAGAGGAGCGTGATGTGCTCGACCACGAGACGGCGGCACCACTGACCGCCACCCGGGACGAGGTCTTCCAGGTCGAGGAGCACGGCATCGACCCCATCCCGGACGCCGAGCGCCACGGCAGCGCCAAGGACGTCTTCTGGGTCTGGTTCGGCTCGAACCTCACCTTCACCTACGTCATCAACGGCGCCCTCGCCGTCGCCTTCGGCCTCTCCTTCTGGCAGGCCACCGCCGTCGTCGTGATCGGCGGCCTCTCCTTCCTCGCCATCGGAGCAGCGGGCCTCGGCGGCGTCCGCACCGGCACCGCCACCCTGGTCCTCTCCCGCGCCGCCTTCGGCCTCCGCGGCAACCGCCCCGCCGGTGCGCTCAACTGGGTCGTCAGCATCGGCTACACGGTCGTCAACACCGTCGTCGGCACCCTCGCCCTGGAGGCCTTCCTCGCCGCCCTCGGCTGGGACGGCGGCGCCGCTCCCCGCGCCCTGGCGCTCGCCGTCACCCTCGCCCTGACCTTCGCGATCTCCTTCTGGGGACACGCCACCGTCCAGTTCGCCGAGCGCTGGATGGCCTACGTCCTCGCCGTCGGCTTCGGCGTCCTCGTCATCCTCCTCGTGCCGGGCGCCGACACCGCCGCCCCCGCGAGCGGGCCCGGCGCCGCCGGCTGGAGCCTCGCGTTCGTGGTGATGCTGGCCGGCCCGTTCTCGTACCTCCCGATGCCCGCCGACTACACCCGCTACCTGCCCCGGACCACCAGCCTGCGCGCCGTCACCGTCAGCGGCGCCCTCGGCGGCTTCCTCTCCTCCGTCGCCCTCGGCGTCGCGGGCGTCGCCGCCGCCACGCGCACGGACATGACCGACGCCGTCGCCGGCGCCGAGAGCCTGCTGCCCGGCTGGTTCCGGCCGGTCTTCCTCGCCCTCGTCCTCGGCGGCTCCGTCACCAACTCCGTCATCACGCTCTACTCCTCCGGCCTCAACCTCCAGGTCCTCGGCATCCCCTGGAACCGCGCCCGCGCCCTCGCCGTCAGCGCCGCCGTGACGGCCGCCGGCTCCCTCGGCGCCCTGTTCCTCACCGACTTCACCACCTCCCTCCTCTCCTTCCTCTCCCTCCTGATCATCGTCTTCGCCCCCTGGGGCGGCGTCTTCCTCGCCGACATGGTCCTGCGCCGCTGCCGGTACGACTCCGACGCCCTGCACCGCACCGACCCCGGCGGCGCCTACTGGTACCGGTCCGGCTGGCACCCCGCCGGCGTCGCCGCCCTCCTCGCCGGTGGCCTCTTCTCCGCCCTCACCTGCGACTCCGCCCTCTGGACAGGCCCCCTCGTCGCGCCACTCGGCGGCGCCGACCTCACGCTCCTCGGCGCACCCGTCGCCGCGCTCGTGTACGTCCTCCTGGCCCGCCGCACCGCCACCCCGCACCCGGCCGCCTGACCGCACCCGCCGCGCCCGCGACCGCCGCCGCCCCACCCGTACGACAAGGAACGCACCCCGCATGAACGGCACCACCCCCGCGCCCGCCTCCACGCCCGCCCCCGCCGACCTGCTCCTCACCGGAGCCCGCGTCCACACCGTGGACCCCGCCCTGCCGGAGGCGGAGGCGATGGCCGTACGGGACGGGCGGATCGTCTGGCTCGGCGCCACCGCGGACGCCGCTGCCTGGACCGGCCCCGGCACCCGCGTCCTCGACGCCGGCGGACGACTCGTCCTGCCCGGCTTCGTCGACGCCCACAACCACGTGCGGCTCGGCTCCGACGACGCCTGCGTCCAGCTCGCCGGAGCCCGCACCCTCGACGAGATCCACGCGCGCGTGCGGGCCTGGCACACCGCCCACCCCGACGCCCTCTGGATCGAGGCCGAGGCCTTCGACTACTCCGCGATCCCCGGCGGCCGCATGCCCACCGCCGCCGACCTCGACCCCGCCACCGGCGCCACCCCCGCCCTCGTCCTCAGCTACGACGTCCACACCGCCTGGCTCAACACCGCCGCCCTGCGCGCCCTCGGCGTCGACCGCGACCACACCGACCTGCCCTTCGGGCGCGCCGTCACCGACCCCGCCACCGGCGAACCCACCGGCTTCGTCAAGGACTTCGCGGTCAAGGGCCTGTCCCGCGACGGCCACCGAGCCCTGCGCGCCCTCGGCGTCCCCTGGGCCTCGCCCGACCGCCAGTACGGCCGTCTCGCCCGCAGCCTCGACGACGCCATCCGCTTCGGCATCACCACCGTCGTCGAACCCCAGAACTCCCTCGACGACCTCACCCTCTTCGCACGCGCGCGTGCCGAGGGCCGACTCCGCTCCCGGATCGTCGCCGCCCTGTTCCACCCCCGCGGCACCACCGACGCCGACCTCGACGCCTTCGAGACGGCAGCCGCCGAACACGCCGACGACCGCTTCCGCGTCGGCCCGCTGAAGCTCTACATCGACGACGTCGTCGAACCCCGCACCGCCGCCCTCCTGGAGCCCTACGCGGGCTGCGCCCACCACCGGGGCGAGACCTTCTACCCGCCGGAGGAGTTCGCCGAGCTGCTCACCCGCCTCGACGCCCGCGGCTTCCAGTGCTTCGTGCACGCCACCGGTGACCGCGGCATCCGCACGGTCCTCGACGCCATCGCCCACGCGCGCGTGGCCAACGGTCCGCGCGACGCCCGCCACCAGGTCGTCCACGTCGAGTGCCTCGACCCGGCCGACACCCCGCGCTTCGCCGAACTCGGCGTCGTCGCCTGCATGCAGCCCCGGCACGCCGCCCCCGACATCGCGGGACCGGGCCAGGACTGGGCCGAGAACATCGGCCCCGACCGCTGGCACAAGGCCTGGCCGCTCCGCGACCTGCGCGACGCGGGCGCCGTCCTCGCCCTCTCCAGCGACTGGAACGTCGCCGAGATGGACCCCATGGTCGGCATCCACGCCGCCGTCACCCGCCGCCCGCTCGCCGGCGGCGAGCCCTGGACGGCGGACCAGGCCCTCACGGTCGCCGAGGCCGTCGAGGGCTACACGAGGGGATCGGCGTACGCGAACTTCCTGGAGCACGAGCGCGGCTCGCTCACCGTCGGCAAGCTCGCCGACTTCGTCGTCCTCTCCCGCGACATCCTGCGCATCGCCCCGGAGGAGATCCCCGGTACGGTCGCGGAGACGGTCGTCGTCGGCGGCGAAGTGGTGGTGGAGAGGGCGGAGACCCCCGCGGGATGAGTGCTCCCGTACGCCCGGTTCAGTGCCCTCCCTCCCCGGACCCCGACGTCACCTCCATCCGGCGTACGAAGGAACGGCCCGCGTCCCTCGACTCGTAGACCCCGTCCCCCGAGGCCACGAGCAGCCGGCGCGCGTCCACGACGGTCAGCGCCTGCGGGGCTCCTCCACCAGGAACGGGGCCCACCCGGCTCCAGGCCCGGCCGCCGTCCCCGGAACGGAAGAGGACCCCGCCCGGCGAGACCCCGAACAGCGCGTCGCCCGCGCCCCACGAGACGTACGCGAGGACCTCCCCGGCCCCGGCCGAGAAGGTCCTGCCGCCGTCGGCACTCCGTGCGACGCCGCTCTCGGTCGTCGCGAGCACGACCTCCGGGTCGGCCGGCGAGACGGCGATGTCGAGGGCACGGAGCGCTGCCCGGTCCTCCCACGCGACCTGGTCCCGGGTCACCCGCAGCCGCCCCCCGGTGCTGTCGTAGCCGTAGACCGGCCCGCCGGGCGCGACGTCGAGCGCGTGGAAGTCCACCTCGCCCCCGAGGGACCGCTCCTTCCACGTGCGACCCGCGTCGCCGGAGGCGACCAGACCGAGGTTCGAGGGACCCCCACCGCCCGGGGCGGGGTGACCACTGGCCAGGAACGTGCCGTCGGCAGCGACGGTGAACCCCATGAAGTCGTCCCGCCGCTCCCCGACCAACACGGGCGCACCGCCGGCCCCGGGGGAGTAGATCCCCTCGTGCGTCGCGACGTAGAGGGTCTCTTCGTGGAGGCCGAGGCCATGGATATGGGTGAGGGCGGAGGCCGGTCCCTTGGATCCACCGGAATGGTCGGAGTCCGGGGACTGGGAACAGGCGGTCAGGGAGAGGGCGAGAGCGAGGACGGCGGCGGAGGCGGCCACGGCTCGGGGGAGGCGGAGGGTGGTCATGGTTCTTTCGTTCGCGGGGAGGTGACGGAGAGCGTCCGGGATCTCGGATCCGAGATCCCGGACTCGGGAGCCTGGATGTCGGATCTCGGATGTTGGATCCGGGAAGGCCGGGGTTCGGAATCCGGGATTTTGGATCCGGGATTTTGGATCCGAGATCCCGCATCCGAAATCCGGATCGTGGATTCACGATCCGGAGCACGGGATCCCGGATCCGAAATCCCGGATCCCGGGCCCGCCCCGAGCAGCCGGAGCGGGCCTGGAGGCCGACCGAGGGCCGGATCACGGATCACGGATCACGGATCACGGATCACGGATCACGGATCACGGATCACGGATCACGGATACGAGATACCGGACGATGGATATCGGATGGTGGATCCAAAACACGGACCCACCATCCGGATCGAGCCTCAGAGGCGGTCGAGGATCTTCCTCAGCTCGGCGATCTCCGCGGTCTGAGCCGTGACGACCTCGCCCGCCAAGGCCTTCGCCTCCGCGTTGCCGCCGTCCTTCTGTTCGGCCTTCGCCATCTCCACCGCGCCCTCGTGGTGGGCGATCATCAGCTCCGCGAACGTGCGGTCGAAGTCCTTGCCCTTCGCGGCGGCAAGGTCCTTCATGTCCTGGTCGGACATCATCCCGGCCATGGCGTGGTTCATTCCGGCGGACTCGGGCTTGCCCCAGCCCTTCAGCCACGCCTTCATCTTCAGGATCTCGGGGTCCTGCGCCTTTTCGATGGCCGCGACGATCTTCTTCACGTCGGCGTCCTCGGCGCGTCCGTCGGCGAGCTCGGCCATCTCCAGGGCCTGCTCGTGGTGGGGGATCATCATCTGCGCGAACATCACGTCGGCGTCGTTGAAGGTCCCGGAGGCGGACGGAGCCGCGGCGGTGGCGGAGGACGTGGAGCCGTGGTCCATGCCGCTCATGGCGTCGTCGTTGCCGCAGGCGGCGAGGAGCAGGGCGGCCGCGGCGACGGCGCCGGTGAGGCCGAGGGTGCGGGTGGTGCGCTTGCGGAAGGTACGCATGGTGATTCCTCGTGTGCTGTACGTACGGGACATGGGCTGTACCGGTGGGCGCGCGGGCAGCGTGGAGCGGCCCGCGGCGGGGTGGTACGGCCTAGATCCGCAGGACGGACAGCCGGGCGAGGTCGGGAGGGCGGCGCGGCGGGGCGTGCGGCGCGAGCGCCGGTGCGAGGCGCGCGAGGAGGAGGACGAGCCAGTCGGGGCGGCGGCCGAGCGCGGCCCGGACGAGGCCGGCGAGCAGCCAGACGGCGAGGACGGCCACGCAGAGCGTGGTCATGTCCATCCCGGATCCGGGCGCGTGCCCGTCGTCCGGCCGCGGCGAGCCGTGGCCGTCGGCGGCGGGACCGCCTCCGGGGGCGCCGGCGTGCGCCGCGCCCGTGGTGGAAGCGCCTGCAGCGGGGCCCTCGGGATGGCCCACGGAATGCATCATGAACACCCCGAGCGCGAGCACGACGACGAGCAGGAGGTGCGCGAGGGCACCTCCCGCTCGCTCGACGCGGTGCGGCCGGGGTGTGGGCATGATCAGGTCCTCCTCGACCCGACCATACCGTGCGGGGGTATCAGTTCCGCGTCAGGGCGTCACGTGGCGAGACCGCGTGACCTCCACGCGCGCGTGCGTCCCGTCCCCGTCAGGACGGCAGCTCGCCGCTCATCGCCGCGGCCATCCGCAGGTGCGGGGCGGCCTCGTCCTGGCGCCCCTGGCGCTCCAGCGTGCGGCCGAGCATCAGCCGGGCGTAGTGCTCCACCGGGTCGCGCTCCAGGATGGCGCGGAGCTCGGCCTCGGCGGGCTTCAGCTGGGCGGAGTGGTAGTAGGCGCGGGCGAGCAGCAGCCGCTGGGCCGTCTGGTCCGGGTGCTCGGCGACGAGGCCGCGCAGGATGCGGACGGCGGTCTGGTACTCCTTCGCGTCGAAGAACAGCTGCGCGCGGCTCCAGCGGTCGGCGGCCGTTCCGAACTCGTAGTACGTGTCGCTCACTTGCTCTCCCTGTTCCGGGGGGCCGGATCTGCCACCCTGTGGGGTGGTCCGCCCTCGTCAACACGCAAGGCTAGTTGAACATTCCACTACTAGGATGTTCCTTGATGTCCCCCCACTGGAGAGGTGTCGATCCTCGATGAGCAATCTCGACCGCCAGGCCGAGCTCGCCGTGTGCGGTGGCCGCGGCTTCGTCGTCGCCGAGCCCGTACGCGAACTCCTCAGCCCCCGGCACGTCCGGCTGGGCGAGTCGACCGAGGTGCGGCGTCTGCTGCCGAACCTCGGCCGCCGGATGGTCGGCGCGTGGGCCTTCGTCGACCACTACGGCCCCGACGACATCGCCGACGAACCCGGCATGCAGGTGCCGCCCCACCCGCACATGGGTCTCCAGACCGTCAGCTGGCTGCACGAGGGCGAGGTCCTGCACCGCGACTCGACCGGCAGCCTCCAGGCGATCCGACCCCGCGAGCTGGGCCTGATGACCTCCGGCCGGGCCATCTCCCACTCCGAGGAGAGCCCCCGCCCGCACGCCCGCTTGCTGCACGGCGCCCAGTTGTGGGTCGCCCTGCCCGACGCCCACCGGCACGTCGAGCCGCACTTCCAGCACCACGCCGACCTGCCCCGCGTCACCGCGCCCGGCCTCACCGCCACGGTCATCCTCGGCTCCCTCGACGGCGCGACCTCGCCGGGGACGACGTACACGCCCCTCGTCGGCGCCGACCTCGCCCTCGCCGCCGGCACCGAGACGGAGCTCCCGCTCGACCCGGACTTCGAGTACGCCGTCCTCTCCATGTCCGGCGAGGCGCACGTCGACGGCGTCCCCGTCCTCCCCGGTTCGATGCTCTACCTCGGCTGCGGCCGCACCCACCTCCCGCTCCGCGCCTCCTCCGACGCGGGCCTGATGCTCCTCGGCGGCGAGCCCTTCGAGGAGGAGATCGTCATGTGGTGGAACTTCGTGGGCCGCACGGACGAGGAGATCCGCGTGGCGCGGGAGGACTGGATGCGGGGCGATCGCTTCGGCGAGGTCAAGGGCTACGACGGCGACCGCCTTGGCGCCCCCGAGGTGCCGGCGGCCCACTTGAAGGCGCGGGGGAGGGTGCGCTGACCTGGGAATTTGCCTGTCGAGCCGATGGAGCGTCGAAGATTTTCGGTCCCCTCTTGCAGCTGTCGCCGCGACTGGGGGAGGGGTCCTGTCGTATCTCTCCCGCAGTCGTGCGGTCGGTGGGTGTGTTTCCAGGGTGTGCTTGTGTGGGAGCAGGTCCGATCAGCTGCATGCTGACTTTTTGCTGACTTCCCTGACAGGGCGTCAGGAGTCTGTCGGTGCGGTGCGGTGCGGTGCGGTGCGGTGCGGTGCGGTGCGGTGCGGTGCGGCGCTGGCGTGGTGGTGGCCCGGTCGCGGCGCCGTGGTATGCGCCGCTCGCCAGCTCCGTCACGGAACCGCTGGGAACGGTGGCCGGCGCGTGAGGACACCACCCAAGCTGATCGTCCCTGCGGGGTGGGTGCGCTGTCGGCCGCACCAAACGGCTGTCCCGTAAATGATCTTCGTGTCACGTCGGGCGTGCAGGGCCGCGGTGTGCCCCTCTCCTTCATCCGACAAGGGCGAGGTTGCCGGCGGTGGTCTTGGCGTCGTGTTCCTCCCGCGTCTTGCAGTCGGGTGCGATTCTCGGGCGGCAGTCGGCCGACCGCTGCGGCGTGCCAGGAGTGGGTGTCGACCTGGAAACCCTGAATGGCGGGGCGAGTCGACGCGGCGCCAAGTCGGTGTGCCAGGAGGTGGGGCGGCTCGGCCTCCAGTGGCAGGCTCCAGGGCTGGCCCCGGCGGGCCGCATCCGTACTATCGTGCCGCAGCGCGATCGCCGGCTTCCCGAACTGCCGACGACATGGGTGTCGCATCGACACCTCGGCGCGATCCGCAGCTGAGCTTGCGCACGCATCGCGCCGACCAGCCTCGGATGTGCGTGGTGCGTGCTGCTGGCCGACGATGAATGAGCTGGACGCAGGCGTTAAACTCAAACTCGATTCGTGTTTCCTATTTCCGTACTCGTTCTCCGTCTCACGCGGGGGACGGGAGACGAGGGGCATCGTGGCGAAGAGCGCGTCCACCGACGGCTTGACCTACTCGGCGTTCACCGGGTGGACTGATCGGCCCACCGATCTCGCGCCAGCGCTGGAAGGTGAGGTCCGGTGCGATGTCGTTGTCGTCGGCGGTGGTCTCGTCGGGATGGCGGTGGCGCTCCGGCTGGCGGAGCGCGGCGTCGATGTGGCTCTGCTCGAAGGCGGGTACTGCGGCTGGGGTGCGAGTTCACGCAACGCGGGCTACTTGTCGAACGCCCTGGCCGGGGACCCGCAGCTCTTGCGCCTGCTGTACCGGCGCCGGCTCCGCGACCTCGTCCGATATGGCGGGAACGCGGCGGAGTTCACCGAGGGCCTGATCGGGCGCCTCGCCATCGACTGCGAGTACGACCCCACGGGTAACGTCATCGCCGCTGTCTCCACCGGACAGCTCCGGCGTTTGAGGAAGAACATGGGGATCCTCCGGGACGCGGGGGCGGACGTGGAATTCGTCGACGGCCGTGACTTCGGCCTGCCGGGAACTTTCCTGGGCGGCATCTTCGAGCGGGGCGGTGGCCTGCTGAACCCCGGGAAGCTCGCCCTCGGGCTGCGGGCCGCACTGCGGGCGTCGAGTGCGAGGGTGTTCGAGCGGACGGCCGTGGAGGCCGTCGAGCCGGACGGCGCGGGCGTCGTGCTCAGCGTGCCCGGTGGGCGCGTCCGCGCCGAGAGGGTCGTGCTCGCGACCAACGCCCACTCCCGCGACCTCGAGATCGCCCCGAGCGGTATCACGCCCGTCTGGACCAGCTTGGTGGAGACCGAGCCGGTCGATCCCGACCGTCTGGCGGCCATCGGCTGGACAAGCCGTACCGGCATCATCACCCCGCACGCGATTCTCGAGAACTACCGGCGCACCCCTCGCGGCACGATCATGTTCGGTACCCGTCGACTCCAGGCGGCGCCGTCGGCGCTGGGTGCCCACGAGCCGGATCGCGCGGTGGTGGCGGACCTGGTCCAAGGCTTCCAGGAGCGGTTCCCGTCGCTCGGATATGTCGCGCCCCAGCGGGCGTGGGGCGGGTGGGTGGCGATGACGTCCTTCCTCCCGGTCGCCGGCGAGGCCGCGAAGAACGTCTTCTATGCCGTCAGCTGCAACGGTCACGGGCTGTCCCAGTCTCCCTACATCGGGACACTGCTGGCCGACCGACTCGCCGGTGACGAGATCCACGACGACCTGCGTGCGATCTGGCGGCCGCGGCCGCCCTACATGCCCTCATTCGCTCTCGGCGCGACGGCGCTGAAGGCCGGGTGGGTGCTCGACCGCATTTCGGACCGCCTGAGCCGGCGGCCCTGAGGAGCCAGGCCCAGGCGCAATAAAGGAGCTGACCGTCACCTCCGGCGCACCTCCCCGGACGTGACATCGCGGCCGCCGACAGGCAAGTGCTGTCGCGGCCGGAGCGGGTCGCGCCTTGTTTTCGAGTGCGCTGGCGACCCCCGGAGAGGAGGACATCCTCGGCCTGGCCCTCACCCCCGCTGCCGTGGCGAGAGCGTTGACCCGGCAGATGACGGTCCGCAACGCGAGCCTCGAACGGCCCGAGGGTGCTCACCAGGCGCGGTTCCTGGCGATGGTCTGCTCCCGCGTTGGTGACGGCGCCGAGGGTGTCTGTGCCTTCCGCGGGAAGCGCGCCCTGACTACCTGGCCGGCCTCCGCCGTGTCGCCGTTCTGCGGCCAGTGGATCGCCGCCACTGTGAACGCCTGACGGGGCGAGGGGCCGGCCCGTCGACGCAGGCGCGCGCCTCGGTGTCCGTGCGGCGGGATGGCACGGCCATGCCGTTCGGGTCGTGCCCGCCACCGGCGCGCCCTGCCGGAGCTCGAGACCCTGGCTCGCCGCGGCTCCGGGGCGAGATCCCTGCAGGGCGTGCACCACCGCCGGGGCGTCAGGCGGCACTCCGAGGGCCCGCGTGCTCGGTGCGAGATCCGGGTGCGGCGGCGGTGGCGAGCCGGCGGAGGCGAAGTCGCCGACGTGCGGGTCTCGTGCGTTCCCCACCGCACCTGTAAACTCGAAGTCGATTCGAAATCAAGTAGTCGGTTCGTCCGGACCGGACTGAAGCCGCGAGGTCTCGCGCCGTGCGCGTCGAGACCAGCCGGAAGCTTGGTGCGCACGACGAAGAGAGGAACAGGGATGACGAACGCGGAGCCCGAGTCGGACGCGGTCAACGCCGTGCCCCCCGTGCGCGAGGAGACCTGCGACGTCGTGGTCGTCGGGGCGGGAATGGCGGGCCTGATGGCCGCCACGACGCTTGCCCAGGAGACCGATGTCGTCGTGCTGGAGGCGGCCGATCGCACGGGCGGACGTGTCGAGACGGTTCGGAAGGGCGACTACTGGATCAACCTCGGTACGCAGTTCACCGAGGGGACCGGGCCGTTGATCGACGCTCTCCACCGCCACGGCATCGAGATGGGGTCGTTGGCCGGCAAGGGCGTGGCACTGGCACTCAACGGTCGGCTGGTCGACACGGCCGATCTCTTCGCGCTTATGTTCTGCACGCGCATGCGGCTCGTCGACCAGGTCGGCATGGCAGTGGTCGGAGCCCGCATCCTTGCCGCGGTGCCGTTCCTCGCCTCGGACAGCGGCCTGGCGAAGCGGGTGCGGGCCGGGCTCGACCGACGTCTCGCCTCCGACCTCCTGCGCGGTGTCCGCTCCGGACTGGCCCGGGACATGGTCCGGTCGTGGTCGGGCCAGTGGATGGGCTGCGAGCCCGGCGAAACGGCCGCGACCCAGCTGGTGACGTCCGTGGGAATCGCCATGACGGATCCGGCGAAGGTGCCGAACTTCGCGCTGCCGGTAGGGGGGAACCAGACGCTGACCGATGTTCTCGCCGCCGATCTCGGCGAACGTCTCCGTCTCCGGGCAGCCGTCAGGTCGGTGAGGGCGGAGGGGGACGGGGTCGTCGTGGAGTACGTCGCAGCGGGCCGCGCGGTACGGGTGCGCGCGAAGCGGGCCGTTGTCGCGGTGCCCAGCGACATCGCGATGCGGATCCTTCCGGCGCTTCCGCAGACGTACCGCAACGCGTTCCAGGACATCCGCTACGGCCGGTACGTGATCGTCGGCTTCTTCACCGAGGAGAAGGGGCCTCAGCCCTGGGACGAGCTCCTGGCCGTCTCCACGCCGCAGCTCTCGTTCCAGGCGGTGTTCAACCACGCCGCCGCCACCCGGAGGGGAGGCGAGCGCAAGCCCGGCGGCGCGCTGGCGTGTTTCGCCGGCGGCGCGATGGCCGACGAGCTCTTCGAGCTCTCCGACGAGGCGATCGTCACCCGGTTCGCCGCGGACCTCATCTCGCTCTACCCCCAGCTCGAAGGGAAGCTCGACGAGGGGGCCGTGCGGCGGCACCGCCGTGTGGTGCCCTTCTGGGCGCCCGGAAGGCGTGCGTCGCTGCCCGTGCTGAGGAACCCCCTGGGGCCGATCCACCTGGCCGGCGACTACCAGCTCGACATGCCCTCGCTCGCCGACGCGGCGAGCTCGGGCGAGAACGCGGGCAAGGCAGTGCTCGCGAGCATGGGGCGGTGACCTCGGCGGTGGCGATGAACGGGAGCCCGGCGTTGTCCGCGCCGAACGACGTCATGTCCGACGGCGCCGTACAGCACACCATGCTGTTCGACCGGGCCCCTGCGGAGTCACCGGTGATCCTCTTCGTCACCCGTCCGAGGCGATGACGCACGTGGTCGCCGTCCTCGCCCTGCTGTCCCTGCTCTTCGTGTGGTCGCTGGTGTCGAGCCGCATGTCCCGCTGGAGCGTCACCGCGCCGATCGCGTTCGCCGTGGCGGGCGCGGCGCTGGCGGGAGGCGACCGGCCCGTGCTCGGCTTCGACCTCGACGCCCACACCTTCCAGAGGTGTGTCGAGGTGGTTCTGGCCGTCATGCTGTTCACGGACGCCACCGAGGCCCGGGGATACGAACGGCTGGGCCGGTCGGTAGGGGAGGGGCGCCTGCTGGGCCTGGCGCTGCCTGCCTCGGTTCTGCTCGGCACCCTCGTCGGGGTCGCGCTCTTTCCCGGCACGAGCTGGTGGTTGTCGGCGGTGGCCGCCCTCGTCGTGATGCCCGCGGACCTCGCCCCCGTACTGAACCTGCTGCGTGACGAACGCGTGCCCCTGAGAGTGCGGGCCGCCCTGAACGTGGAGGGCGGTTTCAACGACGGCCTGGTCTCGCCGTTCTTTGTGTTCTGCGTGGCCAACCTCATTTCGACGGACGGGGACACGTTCACCGACCTGTTGCTGAACGCCGCCCGGGGCGCGGCGTACGCGGTGCTCGTCGGTGCCGTCCTCGGCCTTTCGGCGTTGTGGCTGGTGCGCAGGTCCCGGGAAGCCGGCTGGACGGGGCCCACCGGCCTGCGCATGGCCGGCCTCGCCCTCCCCTTCCTCGCATACACGGCCTCGTCGGAAGTCGGGGGCAACGGCTTCGTCGCGGCGTTCGTGACGGGCCTGTGCTACGCCCGCACCGCGCGTCCGGCGGGGGACGACCACCTCCGGCTCGTCCACGACGTCAGCCACCTGATGGCGCTGGCGGTGTGGTTCACCTTCGGGGTGCTGATCGCGGACGAGTTCGCGGGCGGCGTCAGCCTCGCGGTCGTGGTCTACGCGGTGTTCGCCCTCACCGTCGCCCGCTTCGTTCCGGTGGTCACCGCGCTCACCGGCAGCGGGTTCAGCGGGGCCGAACGCGCCGCCGTCGGCTGGCTGGGCTCGCGCGGCGTCACCTCCATCGTCTTCGCCGTCCTCGCGTACACGCAGCTACCCGAAGAGGAAGCGGCGTTCGTGGCCAGGACGGCCTGCGTGACCGTCCTGCTGAGCGTCGTCGCGCACGGTGTCACCGCGGAGCCGATCGCCCGCTGGTTCGCCCGCCGCGCCCCGCGGGAAGAGGTCGGGAAAGGAGGCTTGCCTTCGGCGACGACCGTGCGTGACACCGAGTGACGCGGACCGCTACGTGGCGCGGAACCGCCCCGCCTCGACCTCGACGATCATCCCCCTGTCCACCAGCCGGCTCAGGTGCCGTGCCGCGATCCGCCGCTCCACCGGCCGCACGTGGGGGCCTTCGACGAGCGGCCGGTAGACCAGCCGGCGCTCGGCGATCTCCTCGACGGTCCGCGGTTCGTCGAGGTACGTCAGAAGGGTCGCGTCCCGCCGCTCCACTACGCCGACGAAGGCGTCGAGCCGTCGGCCGAACTCCTCGGCACCCTCGATCACGCCCTTCTGGTGGGCCGTCCCGTACCAGCGGGCCCCGATCTCCCGGCATCGGCGCAGGGACGCCTCGAAATCCGTCAGGCTGCTGCCGACGTCTCCGTAGAACGGGCCGAACGAGGTCAGGTCGATGTCCGCCACGAACAGGAATCCGTCCGGCTCGATCAGGAAACCGCAATGACCGGCGGTGTGGCCGGGAAGATGCACGACCGTCACGGTGCGCCCCCCGAGGTCGAACACGGCTCCGTCGGTGAACCCCGTCGCGTCGGGGCGGTCACGCACGTGGAACCGGTCGCGCAGCATCGCCTCCGCCTGCTCCGTGGCGTCCGGAGGGAGGCCGTAGCCGGCGGCCATGACCGCACGGGACCGCACGGCGGCGAGATCGTCCTCGTGGGCGTGAACGGGCGCGCCGTACCGTCCGAGACCCGCGACGTGGTCCTCGTGCGCGTGGCTCACGAGCACGAGGTCCGCGGGGGGCGACGACTCGACGAGCGACAGCGACGGGTCGATGATCAGCGTCTCGGCGGTGCCGCGCACGAGGACGGAGTTGGCGTACGGGTAGGCGCCTCGCTCGGCGCCCACCAGTACGGTGACTCCGCCGTACTCCGCTTCCGTGTATCCCGTCGTGTGCACGGTCGGCACTCCTTCGTCGGCGAGTGGCGTGGTGGTCGGATCGCGTGGCGGCCGTCGCGGCCCTGCGTGGGGTGGTTCGCGCGGGTGATCCGCAAGCCCACGACGCGAAGGTAACGGTCCACCGATTCGGCCGACACCCCACGGCGACGGCCGCGGCACACCGTCGACGGAGCGCCGTGATGTCGTAGCGTCGGGCCCCGAACGGGTCGGTAGCCGCTGCTTCCTGAGGAGTTCTTCGTGCCGCAGTCACGTCCCCGGGGCCGCCGTCGGAACCAGTGGCTCTCCGAGCGTCGCCGGTCGGCGGTGAGCTTCGTCATCGCTGTGTGCACGGCGGTGCTTCTCCTCGGCCTCGACCGCAGCTGGGCGGAGATCTCGGCGGCGGACGTGTGCGTGCTGATGCTGCTCGCCCATCTCTTTCCCTATCTCCTGATCACGACGATCGCCTTTTCGACCGCCTCTCCCGATCGTGTGCGCGACTGGGCGGACCGGGAGACACGGGGCACGACCCTCCAGCGGTACGTGTACGGAACGGCGCCAGGGCCAGGGGTCTCCATCTTCATCGCGGCCGCCGCGCTCGTGGTGGCGGTGGTGTGGCGCCCCGGCCACATCGGCTCCGCGTTCGAGCCGGTCGCCCGGGCGGCGGTGGCACTCACCCTGGTCGCCGTCGCCTGGGTCTGCGTGGCCGTTTCCTTCGCCGTCGCCTTCCAGGCCGACAACCTTGTGGAGGGCGAACGGGCACTGGACGTGCCCGGCGAGGAGGCCCCGATCTGGAGCGACTACCTCTATTTCGCCTTTTCGGTCATGACGACGTTCGGCACGACAGATGTCACCGTGGTGTCCCGGGAGATGCGCCGTACGGTGACGGTCAACGCCTGCATTGCCTTCGTCTTCAACACCGTCACGGTGGCCAGCCTCGTCTCCGCCCTGGACAGCCTGTGACGAAGCCACCGGGGAACCGGGCGTCCCCTCAGATCCGCTCCCACCATCCCAGCGTCAGAACGATGCCCTTCTTGACCGCGCACCCGAGGGTATGACCCCTGAGGGAGAACACGAACGAGGAGAGCACCGCCGATGACGCGGTCGCCATCACGATGGCGATGCCGATGTCCCACGACATGAAGAAGCCGAGGAGGAGTGTGGGTACGAGCATGATCAGGCATCCGACGGCCGTCTCACGCAGAACCCGGCTCCAGCTCGCCTTCCGCCACGTCCGCGCCCTGCCGGAGTACCCCTCAAGGGGAACGTGACGAGTGGAGCCGCAGACGTCGGTGTTCATTTCGGTGTGCTCCCGAGAGGTGTGAGGGGTCGGGGCGGCTATTCCTGGGCCTGCGCGCCCAGGTGGCCCACCAGGGTGACGAACAGGTAGGTGCCGACGACGTAGAAGAACACCCGTAGACCGATGCCCTTCGCTTTCCATCTCTCGTTCGTCCGGTCCGCGTCGTGGTCCTCGTCGCGCACAGCGGTTCCCCTCTCAGGGTGTGGTGGTCGGTAGCGGTGAACCCTCCCCGCTACTGCTGCCAGCCGGCGGTGGAGCCGTCCGTGGCGACCTGTGCCAGGGCGTAGAAGCTCGACCCGCCCAGCCCCGCGGCCTCGGCCGTCTTGAGATTGCGTACGGCGGCCTCCAGCACGTTCGCGGCGAAGCCGGCGCCCCTCATGCCGTCGAGGCACGTCTCGCCTCCGTGGGTGAACACCGACAACGTGGCCTGGTCCGTCGTGAAATCACCGCTGCCGATGGCCGCCACCGCCTCCTTGGCCCCGTCCTTCAGCGCCGCGAGGACCTTGTCCGTGGCCTCGTCGAGGACGTCGCCCGAAACCCCCTGGCTGTGGGCGTACGCCGCGGCGTCGACGTAGGCGGCCAGCGCGGCGACGTACACCCCGCCGACGATCGTGAGGTCGACCGCGCTCGCGGCCTGCGCCTGTTCGGAGACGAACCGCGTCGCCGGACCGAGCGCGGCGATCAGCTCCTCGTGCCGCGCCCAGGCTTCGGGGCTTCCCGAGAAGAGGACGTAGCCCCGCTCGGTGCCGATGTCCTGGGGGAAGCAGAGGATCGCGGCGTCCAGGTAGGGGACGCCCTTCCGGGCAGCCCACGCGGCGGCGTGCTCCGCCTCCGCCGTCGAGCTCGTCCCCGTATTGAGGAGCGTCTTGCCGTTCCAGTCGCCGACGCACTCCAGGCTTCGGAGCACGGCTTCGTAGGACGGGGCACAGGTCAGGACAAGGGGGGCGGACGCGACCGCCGTTTCGAGGTCCGCCTCGGCTCTAATCCCCGGCAGCTCGGTCGCCAGCACCCGAGCCCGTGCCGTGTCCGGGTCGTATGCGGTGACCCTCCAGCCGGAACGCGCCAGGGCGCGGGCGATCGACGCCCCCATGAGCCCGTTGCCGATCACCGCGACGTCGCGCTCGGTGTATGTGGCCATGCCAGTTCCTCTCGTCGTGGGTTTCGGCGCCAGGGATGAACCCTAAACTCAAATTCGATTCGAGTTTAAGTTTTGGTGATGCGCGTAGTCAATCCGCGTTGTGGTGATCGGCGTCGGTCGCGGCAGGGGCCTGCCGCCTCGCTTCACCCGGGGGGAGCCGGTGTGTGGCTGATACGATCTCGAATTGTGTTCGAGAAGAAGTCCGCATCCCCGGCGTCGGCCCGTCCGGCCGTGCAGCGCCGTGGCATGGAGCGGAGACGCGCCATCCTGGACGCCGCCGAGGCGCTGCTCCGGGAGCAGGGCTACGAGGCGGCCACCCTGAAGGCCGTCGGTGAGCGGGCGGGCATCCCGGTCGCCTCGATGTACCACTACTTCCCCGACCGGCATCAGGTCGACGCCGAGCTTCTGCGCCGGCACCTGCGGGTGATCGAGGAGCTCGTCACCGCCGCGTTGGAAGGCTCCCCGCTGTCCACGCTGCGGGAGGCCGCGGACGCCGTCATCGACCCCCTGCGCGACTACTTCCGCGAGCATCCGAGCTGCGTCGAGCTGTGGTTCTCGGGCCGCAGCGAGGCGCTCGCCGTCCTGGTCCGGGAATTCGACGCCGCGCAGGCGGACCGGTTCTGGTGCCTTCTCATCGAGCGCGGTCTGGTATCCGCCGACACCCCCCGGCTCGCGCTGCAGCTCGCCTTCGAGGTGGGCAACCGCCTCTTCGACGTCGCGTTCCGGCAGTCACCGGCCGGCGACGACGCCACGATCGACGAAGCGCGCCGCATGGTGATCGCGTACCTCAAGACGTACGCGGCCTGACCTGACCTGGCCTTCCCGCGGCCACGCGGGCGGGGAGGTCAGGTCGCCGGGAGAGTGAGGAGACCGTCCGCGGGCAGGGCCTGTTCCGCCCAGATCACCTTTCCCTCGCGGTGGTGTCGGGTGCCCCAGCGTTCGGAGAGCTGGGCGACGAGGAGCAGTCCGCGGCCGCCCTCGTCGTAGGTGCGGGCGCGGCGCAGGTGCGGAGCGGTGCTGTTGGCGTCGGATACCTCGCAGGTCAGCGTGGACTGACGGATCATCCGCAGCCGGATCGGACTCCTGCCGTAGCGGATCGCGTTCGTCACCAGCTCGCTGACGATGAGTTCGGTGGTGAAGGAAAGCCCGTCGAGGCCCCAGGCGGTCAGCGTTTCGGAGGCGAAGCGGCGTGCCCCGGCGACGGCCGCCGGGTCGGAGGGAACGTCGAGGGTGGCCACGTGACCGGGGTCGAGCGACAGGGTGCGGGCCACGAGGAGGGCGATGTCGTCGACGGCTCGCTCCGGCACCAGCGCGGCGATCACCCGGTCGCAGACCTCGTCCGGGGACGCGGACCCCTGGGCCAGGCCGTCGCGCAGCAGCTCGTGAGCGGTGTCGACGTCCCGTGCCCGGCTCTGGACGAGACCGTCCGTGAACAGGGCAAGCAGGCTCCCCTCGGCCAGTTCGAACTGCACGGTCTCGAAGGGGAGTCCGCCCAGGCCCAGCGGCGGGCCGATCGGCATCTCCGGGAACTCGACCGACCGGGAGCCCGGCGCGTCGCCCGCTCCGTCCGGGGGAGTGGCCACCGCGGGCAGGACGTGTCCGGCGCTGGCCAGCGAGCACACGCGGGAGACCGGGTCGTAGACCGCGTACAGGCAGGTGGCGCTGATCTCGCCCGCTTCCTCCCCCTCCTCGTGCTGGAGCCGGATGACCACGTCGTCCAGGTGGGTGAGCAGCTCGTCGGGCATGAGGTCGATGTCCGCGAAGGCGCGCACGGCCATCCGGAGGCGGCCCATGGTGGCGGCGGCACGCAGTCCGCGCCCGACGACGTCGCCCACGACGAGGGCCACGCGGGCTCCGGACAGCGGGATCACGTCGTACCAGTCGCCCCCCACGCCCGCGCGGGAGCCACTGGGCAGATAGCGGGAGGCCGTGACGACGGCGGACTGCTCCACGGCGTGCCGCGGCAGCAGGCTGCGCTGGAGGGCGAGCGCGGTGGAACGCTCGTGGGTGTACCGGCGGGCGTTGTCGATGGACACCGCCGCTCTGGCGGCGATCTCCTGGGCGAGGAGGAGATCGTCGTCGTCGAAGGGCGCGCCGCTCCCCGTACGGAGGAACTGGACGAGGCCCAGCGTCTCCCCGCGGGCCACCAGGGGGAGGAGGAGGGCTGAGTGGAACCCGTCACCACCTGCGAGGCCCCCGCTCGCTCCGCCACGGCGTAGAACGGGCATGCCGGTCGCCAGCGCGCGGGCCGGCTCCGAATCGGCGGGGTAGCTGTGTGTCCGTCCGATCCGTACGGGAAGGTCCGTGGCGTCGCCGCCCGGTACGGATCGCCGGGCGACGCGACGGAGCGACGGCGGGGTCGACGGCGGCGAGACGTTCTCGTCGTCGAGGACGGAGGAGACGAGGTCGACGGCGACGAGGTCGGCGAAGCCGTCGGCGCCGACGTCCGCAAGCTCCTGCGCGGTGCGGTCGATGTCCAGTGTGGTCCCGATCCGGCGACCGGCCTCGTTGGCCAGCAGGAGCCGCCGTTGCAGTCGGCGGTCGCGTTCCTCCTGGTAGGCCGCGACCACGTGTGCGGAACTGCGGTCCACGTACCCGAACCCCGCCGCCATCAGGCGCAGTGCCGCGGCGTTGACCAGCTCGGGATCGTCGGTAAGCGTGAGGACCTCGGTCTGGACCAGCTGGAGCAGGGCGACGTGGCCGAGCCGGTAGCCGCGCAGGAGCGTGCTGATCGGGACCCCGCTCCGAGCGAGCCTGCGGGCGAGCTCCAAGGACTGCGGCGGCGGCGTGGCCTCCGCGGCGTCGGCGCCGTGTTCCAGCAGGTCCAGGAACGCGACGACGTGCCCGGCTGTCTCCTCGGCCACGAGATCCGCGACCTCGTCGTACCCCCATGGCTCGGACAGCTCGCCGCGGGTGTACCGCAGCAGGGTCTCGACCGATTCCTCCGTCCGCGGCCTGAGCTGCTGGGCCAGACGGTGGAGGAGGGTGTCGACATCGGTCCTCATAAGGGCATTGTCCGGAAGCGGAAGGACCCGTGCCACCGGGTGAGCGGGGAGCGGGGCGTCGGAGACGACGGACGGTTCGCGGTCACCCATGCCTCAGCTCGGAGCCGCGCCGCGCCGGGCGTTCCGTCGGCTCCCGTTGATCAGGTCGTTGAAGCGGTCGACCGTCCAGATGGTCCGCAGTCCCACGGCGCCCATCATCAGCGGGCGGGGGAAGTCGGGCTTCTTCGCCCAGAGCGTCTTCAGGTCCTCGTGCTGCCGGCCGTCCACGATCAGGTCTGCGATGAGGGAGCCGACGTAGGGGGCCTGGGCGAGGCCGTGTCCGTTGCAGGCGACCGAGTAGTAGACGCCGTCGCGGGTCGTGCCGGCGACCGGGAGCCAGGACGGGGTGATCGCGATCCATCCGCCCCAGGCCCGGGCGGCCGCGACGTCGGCGAGTGCGGGGAAGCGCCTTTCGAAGGCGCGCGCGAGTTCGGCGACGACGGCCTCGTCCGGCTTCCTCGGAGGGAGGGGACAGGTCCTGCCCCGCTGGAGCCGGCGGACCCCGAACACGATGGTGTCGCGCGAGGTCAGCCGGTAGTTCTCCATGATGTTGTGCTGGGTCACCACACCCGACCGGCTGGTCCATCCCAGTGCGGCCAGGCGGTCGGGGTCGATCGGCTCGGTCTCCACCTCGCTGACCCAGATCGGCACGGAGAGCCGCTTCGGGGTGATGGCCAGGTCGCCGCCGAAGGCGTTCGTCGCGAGCACGGCCCGCCGCGCTCGCACCTCGCCCCCAGGCGTGCTGATCACCACGTGATCGCCGGTCGGACGGACCTCGGAGACCCGCGTCCGCTCGAAGACCCGGGCGCCGGACGCGAGGACCGCACGGCGGATGCCGAGGCTGAACTTGCCCGGATTCATCATTCCGCCGACGGACTCGCGCATGCCGCCGAGGAATCCGCGCGGGATGCCGAGCTCCGCGCTCGTACCGAGCTCGACGTCCGCGCCGGCCTTGCGCAGGAGCTTCGTCACACGGCGCACGCGGCCCATCTGCCCACGGGACACGGCGGCGCAGACGTTGCCCGTGGCCTCGTAGTCGCAGTCGATGGCCAGCCGCTCGATCAGCCGCTCCAGGAAGTGAGCGGAGTTCTCCGCGAACCGGACGATGCCGGGAAACGTCTTGCGGTGGAGCATGCTCAGGAGCTGGATGTCGCCCCCCGGGGCGCCCGCCACCTGCCCGGCGTTGCGCGAGGCGGAGCCGTGCCCGCAGAACTCGGCCTCCAGCAGCACCACGTCCCGGCCGCGTTCGGCCAGTCGCAGGGCGGTCGACATGCCCGCCAGGCCGCCGCCGATGACCGCGACCTCGCAGGTGACGTCGTCGTCCAGAGCGGGCCGGACGTCGCCAGGAGGGTCGATCCACCCGGTGAAGGTGGTGTATTCGACGTGGTCCGTCTTCATCTCGCTGCTCCTCCTGGGCGGTGACGGGTACGACGGCGGCTGAGGGGTGGGACCGCCTCGGGTGGTCCGGGGTTCGTGGGAGCTTCAGACGAGCCGGCGCTTGAGGATCTTGCCGGTGGAGGTCATCGGCAGGCTCGACACGAGTTCGACGACGCGGGGGTACTTGTAGGAGGCCATCTGCTCCCTGCTCCAGGCGACGAGCTCGTCGGCGGTGACGACGGCGTCCTTCGCGGGGATCACGAAAGCCTTGATCTCTTCGCCGTGGCTGTCGTGCGGGACACCGACCACCGCCGCCAGACTCACCGCGGGATGGGTGAGCAGCACCTCCTCGATCTCGCGGGGGTAGACGTTGTAACCCCCGCGGATGATGAGGTCCTTCGCACGGTCGACGATGGAGTAGAAGCCGTCCTCGTCGCGCCGCGCGAGGTCTCCGGTGCGGAACCAGCCGTCGCGGATCACTTCGGCCGTCTCCTCCGGGCGGTTGTAGTAGCCCTTCATGACGTTGTGACCTCTGATCGCGATCTCGCCGACCTCCCCGGCCCGGGTGACCTCCGTCCAGTCCGGCCGGATCAGCTTCAGCTCCACGCCCCAGATCGGGACGCCGATCGAGCCCGGCCGGGGTGCGAGCCGGGGATCGCTGAACGTGGCCACGGGCGACGTCTCGGACAGCCCGTACCCTTCGAGCACGGTGATGCCGAGGCGCTGCTCGACCTGGTGGAGGATCTCGACCGGCAGGGCCGCGCCGCCGGAGATCCCGATCCGGAGGTTCCCGGCGATGCGGTGGACGTCGACGTCCTCGGTGAGGGCGTCGAGCAGCCCCCACCACATGGTCGGAACACCCGCGAAGAACGTGATGGTCTCGCGGCTCATCAGCTCGACCACCTCACGCGCCGCGAAGCGCGGCACGAGGTACAAGGTCGCGGCGACCGAGAACCCGGCGTGCATCTGCACCGTCGCGCCGAAGGTGTGGAAGAGGGGGAGGCACACCACGTGGCTGTCGGTGGCGGGCTCGTTGCGGAACAGCCGGTTGTCGGCCAGCACGTTCATCATGAGGTTCGCGTGGGAGAGTTCCGCTCCCTTGGGCCGCCCCGTCGTCCCCGAGGTGTACAGGATCACCGCAGTGTCGTTCGGCTCGGTGACCACCGGAGCGAACGCGGTGCTCATGCCGGCGAGAGCCCGGCCGAGCGTCTCGGCGCCGGCGATCGGGCAGGGAGCCTCCGGGTCGGCGGTGATGACGAAGAAGTGCTCGACCGTTCCGGCCTCCTGGTATCCGGCATGGCCCTCCGCGGCCATGGCCAGCTCAGGGGTCCCCTCGAAGCAGAAGTACGCCGAGACGTCCGCGTCGGCCAGGTGGTAGGCGATCTCGCGGCCCTTGAGCAGGACGTTGAGCGGCACCACGACCGCCCCCGCCTTGAGCACGCCGTAGTAGACGATGGGGAAGGCGGGGAGGTTGGGGCAGCTGAGGGCGACCTTGTCGCCGGGCCGGATGCCCCGGGACACCAGCAGGTTGGCGACCTGGTTCGCCGCCTCGTCCACCTGTCGGTACGACAGCCGGTGCGGGCCGAGCACGAGCGCGTCCCGGTCCGGGAACGTGCGGGCGGAGTCTTCGAGGAGGATCGAGAGGTTGAGCATGAGGGTTCTCCAGCGGCTCTGGGTGTGCGTCGGGTGATCTCGACGGCTGGGTCCGGAGACGTCAGCCTTCAGCCGCTGCGTCCTTCACCCGTGTTCGGTCCATGGCAGCGGCTCGTTTCACGGGCGTTTCACAGCGGAAGGTCCGGTGCGTCCACACCGACGACCCGGTCTCCGCAGAACACGCGCACCGACTCGGCCGGGCCGTGACCGCCGATGCCGGACGGCCCCCAGAAGCTCTGCGCGGAATCGTCGCCGAGATCGGCGATCTTCGCGCCGTTGATCCGCACCTCGCCGGCCAGGACCCGCGAGCCGACGTCGATGGCGCGTTCGGTGTCGCCGCCGAAGACGTAGGCGTCGAGTCCCGAGGGGTGGGCGTTCGCGACGCGCAGCGCCTCCTCGTCGGAGTCGACGGCGTGCACGGAGACGAGGGGGCCGAACAACTCCGCGGTGGCCTTCGCCGGGTCGGCCCCGGCGGCGACGGCCGGTGAGAGGAAGAAGCCGTCGAGCTCGGGCAGCCGGGCCGGCTGGTGGACGGTGGCCCCCAGGGCACGCAGTCCCTCGATCCGGCTCTGCAGGGTCGCGAAGTGCGGCGCGTTCGAGATCGGGCCGAGCTCGGCGCCCTCGTCGAGCGAATGACCGACCACGACCTTGGAGATGTGCTCGGTCAGCGCTTCGACCAGCGGCCCCACCAGGCGCCTGGGCGCGAGGACCTTGCCCGGTCCCTCGCACCACTGGCCGTTCAGCTTGGTCATGCCCTCGAAGATCCCGTCGGCGGCGACCTCGACGTCGGCGTCGTCGAGGACGAGCACGGGGTTGTTGCCGCCGAGCTCCAGTTGGAGGACCTTGAAGTCCTCCGCACCGGCCCGGGCGATCGCGCGACCGGCCGCCGGCCCCCCGGTGAACGACACGACCTTGACGCGCGGGTCACCGGTCAGCGCGGCGCCCACCTCGCCGCGGCCGTGCACGAGCTGCAGGGCACCGGCGGGCAGCCCGGCCTCGACGAAGCACTCGACGACGATCTGCGCGCTGCCCGGAGCGTGCTCCGACGGCTTGAGGATCACCGGGCAGCCGGCCGCGACGGCGCTGACGACCTTCGCCGCCGGGATGAAGCTCGGTCCGTTCCACGGCGTGAGGATCGCGGCCGGTCCCCACGGAACCTTGTACAGGCGGACGTCACGGCCACCCGCCGCCAGGGCCCTCACCCGGGGAATGCTCCGCAGATCAGCCGCCGTCGCCCGGATTCTCGCGGGCAGGAACGCCGCCACCTTCCGGGTGACGCCGATCGGCACGCCGCTGGTCAGGGAGTCGGTGCGCGCGATGCCCTCGACTCGGGCCTCGACGAGCGCGGCCACGCGTTCGAGGGTGTCCGCGCGCTCCTGGCGGGCCTCGTCGTCCCAGCGGCCGACGCCGTACACCCGCTCGGCGTGCTTCAGAGCCCGTTCGATGTCGCCGGGTCCCGTCGTGACCGTGCGGTGCACCGGTTCCCGGGTGTTCGGGTCGACGTTCCACTCGCCCGGGACCGTCTCGCAGTCGCTCCAGGCGTCCGCGATGTAGTTCACCGGCTGGGGGATCGTCGTCTCGCCACTCGTCATGTGATTCACCTCTGCATCCGTGGTCGGTCAGGCCTGGAGGTCGAGGACGATCCGCGTCACGTCACCGCTCCGCATCGCCTTGAAGCCCTCGTTGATCTCGCCGAACGGGATCACCTGCGTGACCATCTCGTTGAGCAGCAGCCGCCCCTGCTGGTACAGGCGCGCGAGCTGGGTGATGTCCTGGCGCACCTGACCCGAGCCCATGTACGAGCCGATGAGGCGCTTCTCGCCGAAGAAGAAGTCCGACGCGGGCAGCGTGAGTTCGGTGCCCTCCGGGGCGATGCCCACCAGGCACGCGGTGCCGGTCGGCCGCAGCACCGCGAGTGCCGTGGCCGCGGTGCGCGCCGAGCCGACGGCCTCGAAGGAGTAGTCGACCCCCTCGCCCAAGAGAGACCGCACCTCCGCGGCGACATCTTCGACGCCGCCGTTGACGACATGGGTCGCCCCATAGCCGCGCGCGGCCTCCAGTCGTGCCTCGTCCAGGTCGATCGCGACGACCGCCGACGCCCCCGCCAGCCTGGCTCCCTGGATGACGGCCGACCCGACACCACCGCAGCCGATCACCGCGACCGTGCTTCCCGGACGCACCCGGGCACCGTGGAAGACGGCGCCGACGCCGGTGATGACACAGCACGCCAGGAGGCACCCGACGTGAAGCGGCACGGCGTCGTCCAGCCGCACCAGCGCGTTCTCCCGCATGAGCGTGTGGCGCGAGAAGGCGCCGACGTCGCCGAGCCGCTCGACCGGTCCGCCGTCCGTCAGCCGGAACGCGGGGCGCGGGCGACGTCGGACCTCCGCCACACGCTGACACTGGGTCGACCGGCCGGCCTCGCAGTTGGCGCACAGGCCGCACGACGGCGTCAGCGCCCCGACCACGCGGTCGCCGACGCGCAGTGCGGTCACGGCCGAGCCAATCGCCTCCACCACACCCGCCACCTCGTGCCCCACCACCACGGGCAGGCCGGTCGGCACCGTGCCGGTCATGTAGTGCAGGTCGCTGTGGCACAGGCCCACATGCGTGACCGCGACGCGCACCTCGTCGGGCTCGGGGTCGTCCACCTGAATCGTGGTCAGCTCAAGCGGTTCGTTCACCGCGGTGAGTACCGCGGCCTCTGTCTCGATCACGTCGTCTCCTCTGTCGTTCTTCAGGGAAGGGCCGTTCCGGCCCCTGTGGCGCAGTTATTTCCGAGCGTCCTTGGCGGTCCAGAAGCCCTCGATGCCGGCGCTGAACACCCCGCTCTCCCAGGTCTTCCGGGCGGCGTCGTCCTCCCGGGCGAAGGCCTGCTCGATCTCGTCGAGACGCGGCCGCAGGAGCGCGAGGTGGAGCGCCGTCGTGTTGATCTCCGGTGTCCACTCGACGACCAGGTCGACGGCGCGGTCGAGCAGTTCATCGGGCGCGACGATCTCGTCCAGGAGGCCGATCCGCAGGGCCTCCTCGGCTCCGATCCGCGGCGAGCCGAGGACCGTGCGCATCGCGTGGTTCCGGACGATCCGGGGCAGCAGCAGACTCGACGCGTTCGAGATCGTGATGCCGCGGCCGTTCTCCGGCTGGTAGTACTCCGTCGCCGGGGTTCCGATCCGCCCGTCGCAGCAGAGGGTGATCTCCGAGGCGCCGCCCACCGCCAGGCCGTTCACCGCCGCGATGACGGGTACCCGTGTCTGGACGATGGCCCGGGTGATGTCGTGGAAGCTCTCGAAGGCCGTACGGAGCTCCGCGTACGAGGTGGGCACGGACCGGAGGTCCTCGCCCGCGGAGAAGGCCCGGCCCTCGCCGGTCAGGACGATCCCGCGCACGTTCTCGCCGGTGCCCGCCTCCCGGACGGCGCTCGCCAGCCGCAGCCGCGTGGCGACGTCCAGGGCGTTCAGCTTCTCCGGACGGCGCAGGGTCAGAACCGCAACGCCTCGGACGACGTCGATGCCGAGGGAGTCCGTGGGCGTAGCGGGCCCGCCGCCGGTCCCGCGCCGGCCGCCCAGGTCGAAGGTGATGCCGGGCTCCGCCGCGGCGCGGGCCTTGAGCGCGGGTTTGGACACACGCTCGGAGGGCGTCCGCGGGAAGTCGGTGACGAACTCGATGTAGCGCGGGACCTTGAAGCGGGCGAGCTGCCGGCCCGCCCGGTCGACGATCCGCGCGGCGGTCGTACGGTCCGCCGGCACCCCGGCGGACAACTGGACGAATGCCTTGACTTCTTCCCCGAAGATCTCGTCGGGTTCGGCGACGACGGCGGCGGCCATGACCTCCCCGTCACGTTCGAGGGCGGCCTCGACCTCGGCGCTCGCGATGTTCTCGCCGCCCCGGCGGACCATGTCCTTGATCCGGCCGACCAGCCGGATGCCGCCGTCCGGCCGGCGGACGACGACGTCGCCGGTGTGCAGCCAGCCGTCCCGCAGCACCCGGGCGGTGTCCTCCGGCCGGTTCCAGTAGCCGCGCATCATCGGCTCGCCCGAGACGATCAGCTCTCCGGGCTCGCCGTCGGGGAGATCGCCCCCCTGCGGATCGACCACACGGACACGCTTCGTCGGCACCGGAACCCCGAGGTTCCCGCTCCCGACGCAGCTCGTGTCCCCGACGGGACCGAACAGGTCGACGCCGGACTCGGTCATGCCGTAGATCTCCCGCCAGGGCGCGCCCCAGCGTTCCTCCAGCTGGGCGTGGATCCCGGTCGGGATGCCCGAACAGAGCACCAGACGCAGCTGGTTGTCCAGGTCGTCCGGGCTCGGCGGTTGCTTGAAGAGCAGCGTCGGCATGGATCCGAGGACGTAGAAGAACGTCGCTCGATGGCGGCGGACATCGGCGAAGAAGCCCGACGCGGAGAAGCGCGGCAGGACGACCAGCGGGGCCCCGACCGTCAAGGCGAGCGCGGTGTTCCACTGCGGATCCATGTAGGAGAACGGCTGGGCGGTGAGCAGGACGTCATCGGGCCCGAGACCGGTCCCCGCCGCGCAGGTCCAGCCCAGCCGCACCCAGTAGTCGTGAGTGAGCATGCATGCCTTGGGGAAACCGGTGGTGCCGGACGTGTACTGCAGGTTCGCCAGGGTCTCGGCGGTGGGACGCACCGCCGGAGCGGTCGCCGGGAAAGCCTCGGACCCGTCGTCGGCGACGTCGACGACGCGGAGGTCCGTCAAGTCGGCCTCGGCGTCGACGACCTCCTTCAGGAGGCCCACCCGATCGTGGTCGGTGAACACGACCCGGGCTCCCGAGTCCCGCAGGAGAAAGGTGAGATCCGCCCGCTTGTACGAGGAGTTGACCGGTACCGCCACGGCGCCGGCCTTCAGCGCGGAGAGCCACACGACCGGCCAGTGCACGACGTTCGGGAGCATGATCGCGACACGATCACCCGGCTGGACGCCGTCGACCTCGATCAGCCGATGCGCCAGCCTGGAGGTCCAGGCGTCGATCTCCGCGAAGGTCCACGACGCGTCTTCGAAACGGAGGAACTCACGGTCAGGTGATCGCCGCGTCCGCTCCGCCAGCAATTCGGTCAGCGTCGCGGTGGGCGGGGCCTCTCCCATCCGCTCGGGCCTGACGGCCGGCTGAGGACGGCGAGAAGTCACGTCTTCCTCCCACTGAGGTGTTTCTTTCACGACCATGGCTGCTTTCTCTGCATGGGACGTTGTCCGTCGTTTCGCCGCCCTGAACGCGGATGGTCAGGCGTCGGCTCGGCTCGGCTCGCGCAGGTCCGGTTCGGCACCGACCGACTCGTTGTGGCGGTGCAGGGCGCGGTAGGCGAAGTAGTACGTGAACATCTGGAAGCCCCAGGTGCTCAGGGCTCCGATGTAGAAGAGGGTGTGCGCCGCGTCGTCGCCCGGGATGTGGACGAAGTCGTACGTCGACGCGATGACGCAGCCGGCGGCGGTCGCAAGGCCCGCGCCGACGGCCCACCCCTTCGCGCCGATCGCCCAGAGGCGCTTCGAGAAATAGATCAGGAACAGGGTGGTCAGGACGTTGACGGCGATCAGGAAGATCGCGACCCCCGTACCGAGCCGTTCGCCGAAGAGCAGCAGAGCGAGGCCGACCGCGGTGGCGAACGCGAACACCCCGACGTCCGTCCCCACGGACGGCTTGTACCGGTGCGTCACGCGCATCAGGCCCAGGACGAGAATCAGCGTGATGCCGACCGACCGTGAGAACTGGTCGAAGAAGAAGGCCAGGGTGTACATCGGGCTTTCCTCGGTGGCCCCCACGGCCGCGTAGACGAAGAAGTTCGACCCGGAGGTGGCGACGATGATCCATTCGAGGCCGAGAAGATAGTTTCCGTAGTTCCGGATGAACTTCCACCCGAAGGTGAATCCGACGGCGATCATCCAGACGTCGGCGAGCAGGAAAAGCAGTTCTCTGAGTGCCATTTTCCTCGGTTCCTTGAGGTCTTTTCGGTATCCGGATCTCCGCCGAAGGCTGCGGGTCGGGGTGTCGCCCCACGGGGCCCGAGCCGGGCGATTCGAACGAGTCAGAACGTGCCGAGCGGTCCGCAGCCGCTCGCCGGGCGCAGATGGCCGCCGGCGAGCCCTCGTCGTGTGGGCTGATGGCCGCACGGGGTCTTCGCGAGGGGTGGGAGCCATGCTTCTTCATTACGGTCGCGCGATCAAGTCATATGACCAACTACTTTGCGGAGGGGGCGACGCGTGGATCGATATGGACATACCGCCTGGTAACCTGGACGCTGACTTGATCAATCGTCCAACTTCACCAGGGGGTAGATGTGGCACGCGTACCGGCGGCCGAGCGGCGGGATGAGCTGGTGAACGCCGCCATCCGGGTGATCGCGAGCCGCGGCGTCGACGGTGCCACGACCCGCCGGATCGCCGAACAGGCGAACGCTCCGCTTGCGACCCTTCACTACTGCTTCCAGACCAAGGAGCTGCTGTTCACGGCCGTCTTCGAGAGGCTGACGGAGCGGTACCGCGAGGTTCTGATCGAGAACGACGTGCACGGCGACCTGGTCGTGACCGCGCGTGCGATGCTCCGGGGCGTCCTTGACTGGTATCTCGAGTCCGACCCGGAATTCGCGTCCGCGAGCTTCGAGCTGATCAGCTGGGCGCAGCGCCAGGAAGAGCATCCGGCGGTGACCGTCTACAACGAGGCGTTCAACGTGGTGCGATCGATCCTCGCGAGAGCGGCCGCCGGACAGAACGTCCCGCCCGAGACGATCGACGAGATCGGCTATGTCATCAGCACCCTTTCCGATGGGTTCGTCGTGAACTGGTTGACGTACGGCGACCGTTCCCGGGCCGCGCAGCAGGCGCAGACCGTCGTCGACGTGTTCGACGCGTGGCTGGCCGCGAAGCTCGCCTGAGCGCTGTCCGCGCCATGCCCAGCCCGGACCCGAGTGCGTCATCCGTCGGCGCGCACTCGGGCCGGCCCCTCACAGGCGTTTGAGAGCTTCCTCGACGATCCACGTCATCGTCGGATCGTCGCTCTCCATCCATTCGGGGTGCCACTGGACTCCCAGAACCGGTGCGTCCGGAAGCTCCACCGCCTCGACCACCCCGTCGGCCGTCCGGCCCGTGACGAGGAGCCCCGTGCCACAGCGGTCGACGGCCTGGTGGTGCCACGAGTTGGTCATGGCCCGCGCTCCGAAGAGTCCCGCCACGATCGAGCCGGCCTCGAAGGTCACGACGTGATCGTCCGTGCCGTCGGTGAGCGCGGCCTCCTGCGACAGGTGCCGCACCTCACCAAGAGGGAGGTCGGCGACGAGCGTGCCGCCGAGCGCGACGTTGAGGACCTGCATGCCCCGGCACACGGCGAGCACCGGGATCCCGCGGTCGAGCGCGGCACGCACGAGCGCCAGCTCGTACGCGTCCCGCTCGGCGTCGTGGGCCATCGGGTCCGTGCGGGGGTCGACGTCAAGGACCAAGGAGGTGTCGCCTCCCCAGCACGCCGGGTGCACGTCCTGCCCACCGGTGACGACCACACCCGCCAGCCAGTGGCAGACCGCCTCCGCGTCCGTCTCGTACGAGAGGTGCACGGGGAGACCGCCGACCCGTGCGATCCGGATCGCGTAGTCGGCCATGTAGCTGTCGGCACAGCGATCGCCGTACCGCCGGTCCGCTCCCTTGATGAGGTCCAGCCGGATCCGCCGGCCGGTGATGCCGATCAGCGGCCGTACCGCGACCGACCCCTCGCCCACGGCGCTCACGGCAGCTCGAAGTAGCGGGCGGACTCCCACGCGGAGAGGTCGGCGGACGGATCGCCGCCCGCGGTGTGGAACTGCATCCACTCCCACCGGCGCGAACCGATCCAGTAGTCGACGAACTCGGAGCCGAGGAGGTCGCGCAGGATCGGGTCCGCTTCGAGGGCGGCGGCGGCCTTCGTGATGGTGTCCGGCAGCCGGGTGATCTCCCCGGGCGGCATGCACCAGGCCATCTCCGCGACCGGCTCCGGCGGTTCGATCTCGCGCTCCAGACCCGCGATCACACCGGCCAGCACGCCGGCGAGCGCGAGGTACAGGTTGGCGTCGGCGCCGGGGACCCGGTACTCCAGACGGGAGTACGACGGGTGTCCGCACACCGCCCGGATCGCGGTGGTCTTGTTGCTGATGCCCCAGCTGGCGGTGACCGGCGGGCCGCTGAGGTCCACCAGGCGGCGGTACGAGGTGATCTGCGGGAGCACGATCGAGGTGTTGCCCTCGATCGTCGCGAGCAGACCGCCGACGGCGTGGCGCATCGTCTTCGACGGCCCCTCCTCCGCGTAGAACGCGTTGACGCCGTCGCGCTGGAGGGACACGTTGATGTGCGAAGCCTGCCCGTAGCCCGCGGTGGGCTTGGCCATGAAGGTGACCGTGCGGCCGAGGTCGAACGCGACCTCGCGCATGATCTGGCGAGTCCGTGCCCAGGCGTCGCAGACCGTGAGCGGGTCGCCGGGTGCCAGGTTGATCTCGATCTGGCCGGCGGCGTCCTCGTCGCTCCAGGCCTCCCACTCGATGCCCACCGCGGAGAGCCGATCGGCGACGGCGTTCATGTAACCGGTCCAGTCCTTGGACTTCGCCAGGTGATAGGCCGTGCCCGCGCTCCCGCCGAGCGGTGTCAGGTCGCGGTAGCCGCGGGCACGCGCCTCGTGGATGGACTCCTCGAAGACGGTCGCCTCGATCTCGACGGCGACCGTCGCGGTGAAGCCGAGCGAGGCGAGCCGCGAGGTCATCTTCCTCGTCAGGTTGCGCGGACAGATCGGAACCGGCCTGCCGTCCTTCAGCCAGTAGTCGCCGATCACGGCCTGGCGCCCGGGCTCCCACTCGACCAGCGTCGACATGTCGGGACGGAAGTAGACGTCGTTCAGGTGTCCGCGCCAGTCGGGGAAGGCGAACCCGAGGACCGGCGCGTTGCCGAGGTCGAGCCCGAAGAGGAGATCGGCGAAGGCGAAGCCCGAGTCCATGCCGGAGGCGAACTTCTTCGGGGTCAGCGTCTTGCCGAGGAACGATCCCTCGTGGTTCGTCGCCTCCAGTCGAACGGCTCGCACGGCCTCCTCGCCGCAGTCGACGCCGTTGGCGGGCATGGTGAGTTCAGACATCGAAACGAACCTTCCAGGAAGCGCCGACCATGACCGACAGCTGGGACATGGTGCCTTGGATGCCGAGCGCACCCGTGGAGAGCACGGCGAGCAGGTCGTCGGCTCCGGAGAACACTCCGGCGAGCACCTCGGGGGCTCCGGCGATCAGGTAGTGCGTCGCGCCCTCGCCGAGTACGAGCTGTTCCAGGCCGTCGGGGCCCTCGGTGACCGCGATGAGCACGTCCGGAATGCCCGGCACCGAGCGCGCGGCACTCCAGAAGTGCGTGGCCGCCGTCTGCCAGTCCGGCACCGGGGGCGACAGCGCGAGCAGCGCGTCCGCGGCGAGCTCGGCGTCACCCGACGGGGCGGCGACGGGGGCGAACCGGGCGTTCAGATCGACGGTGATCGTGGCATCGGGTTCGACGAGGACTCCGCTGGAGACCGAGACGCCGTCGCCGAAGGTGATCGTCGCCGCCTGAGGCGTGTCATGGGACCGGATCGCCACGGTGCCGGCCGACCTTCGCAGCACCGGGAGGGCGTGCCCCGCACGGGCGGAGTCGCGCAGGGTGCGGCCGATCAGCCGGACGAGGGGAGTCGCATCGTCCTCGATCCTTACGTCGACCTCGGTTGCCGCTGGTGCGCCGGGCGCCGCGGGAGCCGTCGTGGTTTCGGTCATCCGTCGGTCCTTTCGACTTCGGGAGATCACGTGCGCCGTGCATCGGCTGCTTCGGATCTCGGATGGACCGTGATCATCATGGTCAATTGACTAGATCAGGTGACTAGGATGGTGGGGTACGCGTCGCGACCTGTCAATGACTTCGGAGAGGCCACACAGTGAATGAAGCGAAGCCCCCGTACTGGGAGCGGCTGGACCCCGATGCGCGGTCGGTGGCGCGATTCATCGCCGAGACCCTCAAAAAACCCGTACGTGAACTGGGCGCCGAAGTGGCGCGGAAAACCCTTGCGACCCCCCCGTCCGAACGGCCGCTCACCCCTCTCGACCAGGTCGAATCCCTGACCGTTGCCACCCGTTCCGGCGGGATCGGCGCACGCCTGTACCACCCGGACGGTCCGCCGCCGGGCGCCGGCCCACGGCCGACGCTGGTCTATCTGCACGGTGGCGGCTTCGTCCTGGGAACCCTCGACGGGGTGGACGAGGTCTGCCGCGCGATCGCCGCCCGATCGGGCTGGGCGGTGTTCTCGCTGGAGTACCGACTCGCACCGGAGAATCCCTATCCCGCGGCGCTGGACGACTGCTTCGACGCGTTCACCTGGCTGCGGCGGTCGGCCCCGGGCCTCGGCCTCGATCCGGACACGATCGCCGTGGGGGGTGATTCGGCGGGCGGCAGTCTCGCTGCCGCGCTGTGCCTCAAGCTCCGCGATCTCGGACTCGCCCGGCCCGTGTCGCAGGTGCTGGTCTACCCCGCCGTCGACGACACGTTCGCCAGCCGGTCCTGGACGGAGTTCGCCGACGCACCCTTGCTGACCAGCAAGGATGCCCGCTGGTGTTGGGAGCAGTACATCGGCCCGGATCGCACTGGGGAGGTCGACCACTACGCGGCCCCGATGCGCGCCGCGTCGTTGCGGGACCTCCCCCCGGCGCTGGTCCTCACCGCCGAGGTCGATCCGCTGCGCGACGACGCCGAGGCGTACGCCGAGCGGCTGCGGCGCGACGGCGTCGAGGTCACCCTGACCCGTTATACCGGCGTGTTCCACGGCTTCTTCACGGAGGTGGGCGTGTTCGCCAAGACGGAGGAGGCGGTCGCGCAGGTGGTACGCCACCTGCGCGGCATCGCGGACGCCTGAGCGCGGGCGGCGGACAGGAACTCGATCGCCATTCGACTATTGACGGCGAGCGGGCTCCTGTCTAGATTCACGTGGTCATACGACTAAGTCGGATGACCGACACATGTACGTCGATGCATCGAGGGGGTGTGGACCCCCGCCCAGGGCGAGGCCCTGACGGCCGGATGCCAGCCGCATTTCGACTATCCGAAGGCACACGCATGACCGAGACCGCTCCATCCACCGCCCCCGTCGTCGACCTCGTCTGCGTCGGCGCGGGGTTCTCCGGCCTGTACGCGGCGTACAAGGCCGCCGAGAAGGGCTGGACCTTCGCCGGATTCGAAGCCGCGCCCGATGTCGGCGGCACCTGGTTCTGGAACACGTACCCCGGCGCACGCTGCGACGTCGAGAGCGTCTACTACTCCTACTCGTTCAGCCAGGAGCTCCTGCAAGAGTGGACGTGGAGCGAGCGCTTCGCTCCCCAGGCCGAGATCCTGAGCTACATCCAGCACGTCGCGGACCGCTTCGACCTGCGCCGGCACTTCACCTTCGGCACCCGGGTGACGTCCGCGACCTGGCTCCCGGGGGAGCGGCTCTGGGAGGTGACCCTCGACTCCGGCGAGACCCGGCGGGGCCGCCACCTGCTCGCCGCCTCGGGCGGCCTTTCGGCGCCCAAGGACTTCGACGTGCCCGGCCTGGAGAACTTCACCGGGACCACGGTCTCGACGAGCCGGTGGAACATTCCGCTGAGCGATCTGGCGGGCAAGCGCGTCGCCGTGATCGGCACCGGGTCGTCCGCCGTCCAGTGCATTCCGCTCATCGCCGAGGTGGCCGAGCACCTCACCGTGTTCCAGCGCACCCCCAACTACGTTTTCCCCGCCCGGAATACCCCGCTGTCGGCGGAGTACGTCGACGAGATCAAGAGCCACTACGCGGCGATCCGCGAGGAGTGCCGTCACTCGCTCGGCGGCATCCCCGACCGCATCCCGGACGCCGCCGCGTTCGACGTCTCCGACGAGGAACGGCGCGAGCGCTACGAACGGGCCTACCAGCGCAGCGGGTTCAACGGCGTCGGCGGCGAGTTCTCCGACCTCCTGACCGACGCGAGGGCCAATGAGACCGCGGCCGAGTTCGTCCGCGAGAAGATCCGCCAGATCGTCCGTGACCCGAAGACCGCCGAGCTCCTCGAACCCCGCTTCCACCCGCTCGGCGCCAAGCGCAGCTGCTTCGGCACCGACTACTACGAGACCTTCAACCGTCCCAACGTCTCGGTGGTCTCCCTGCGCGACGAGCCCATCGAAACCATGACGAGCGACAGCATCGTCACGCGCGCCGGCTCCCACGAGGTCGACGCCATCGTCCTGGCGATCGGATTCGACGCCTTCACCGGCCCGCTGTACGCGCTCGGAGTCTCCACCCCGGAAACCGGCCGACTGCAGGACGCGTGGAGCGACGGAGTCCGGACCTACCTGGGCATCATGACCGCCGGATTCCCCAACTTCTTCATGATCGCGGGACCGCAGAGCCCCGCGCTCGCGAGCAACGTCGTCGTCACGATCGAGCAGGCCGTGGACTGGATCACCGATCTGATCGGCCACGCGAAGGCCGGCGGCGCCGAGGTCATCGAGCCGACGGCCGAAGCCCAGGACGACTGGGTGAAGATCACCGAGGACACGGTCGCCCAGACCCTCTACGCCACTACCGACTCCTGGTACCGGGGCTCGAACGTGACCGGCAAGCCGACGACCTTCCTCGGCTACGTGGGCGGGGTCGGCAAGTACCGCCGCATGTGTACCGAACTCGCCAAGCGCGGCTACCCGGGCATCGCGCTGGACGGCGAGACCGTAGCCCGCCGCCTCGGCCGTATCCACGAGGAGATCGCGTGAAAGTCGTGCACCAGCGCTACGTCGCGTACTCCGAGGCGCATTATGCGGGGAACCTGGTCGACGGGGCCTTCGGTCTGAAGCTGTTCGGAGACGCCGGAACGCACCTGGCGATCACCCTCGACGGCCACGAGAGCCTGTTCGCCGGATACGCGTCGGTCGAGTTCCTCGCACCGGTTCGCGGTGGCGACGTCGTCGAGGCGGAAGCACGCCTGGCGGCGAAGGGGAGGCGGAGCCGGACCGTCGACTTCGAGCTGCGGATCATCTGCCGAGCCGTCGACGACAGCGGCCGGGCCGAGGTGCTCCCCGAACCCATCGTGGCCACCCGGGCGCGCGGCACGGCGGTCGTTCCGGCCGCCGAGGCGACGACGGCACCGTGACCGCCCGGGTGGGAGACGCCGGTCGGCGCTGAGCAGCCCGAGCCGCGTGCCCCTTCGAGCGACCGGCCCGCTGTCGGCGGCGGGCCGGTCTCGGATCTTGCGGTTGCGTACGATGGCCGACGCGGCACCAGAATGTGCGGTGCGCTGGCGCAACAGCCCCGGGGGCGGCTCACCATGCACGGGCTGCCGGAATCGGCAGGGCCTCGTGACTCGCACACCCGCCCCCCAGCAACTGAGTTCTCCACATCATTGTCAAAGGAAGACGATCAGCATGGGCCGGCTCCTGCTGCGCATGCTGACTTTTGCTGACCTTCGAGGTTCTCATCCCGTCTGACCTGCGATTATGAGTTTTTGATCGTCATGTGGTGGAACTTCGTGGGCCGCACGGACGAGGAGATCCGCGTGGCGCGGGAGGACTGGATGCGGGGCGATCGCTTCGGCGAGGTGAAGGGGTACGACGGGGGCCGCCTGAACGCCCCGGAGGTCCCGCCTACCCCGCTTAAGGCCCGGGGTAGGGTGCGCTGACCTGCGGTTTTCTCCTCGCGGTCGATGTCCGCAGCAGGCTCGCTCGGCCGTGCCTCCGACTTTCGGCGTGCCACCGAGAGGGGTGGTTTCGCACCTTCTCTCGGTGGCGCAGCCGGCGCGGCGCGCTTCTATGGTGTGCTCGTGTGGGAGCAGGTCTGGTCAGCTGAATGCTGACCTTTTGCTGACTTTGCTGACGGGGCATCAGGTTTATCTCCGGGGGCAGTGGCTTCCTCTCCTGGTGGTCGTGCAGCGATCTGGCATGCCCAGCCTGCACCCCGAGGCAGTACCGATGATCGGACCGCCATGTCCTCAGCGTCGCTGCTTGTGCATCATGAGCGGATGGAGAGCCATCGACTACTTCACAGACCTCTCCATCCGCGTCCCAGCTCTCTCTGCCGTCGTCGAAGTGGGTCGTGCTCAGCAAGAGGAGCTGCTGCGGACGGCGGAAAGGAAAGAGCGCGCTGTACGAGTACAGGGGCGCTGAGCGGGCCGGCACAAGGGCTCGGGGATGCATGCGCGCGATCATCGAACGGCTTACGTGCAGACCAGAGACGCTGTGCTGCTCGTCAAGCGTGTCAGGTCGGGACGGTGGTGGGCCATAGGCAACGGTGGCTGCCCGGTTCCTCATGCTCAGGGAGCGAGGAGATCTTCTTGAAGTCGTCGCCCTCGGGGTGCTGACCTGCGCAGATGGTCGTATAGGGGGACTGACCTGCGGCTTTGCTCGTTTCTGGGGCTTTCATGATGATGCGGTTCTACGCGGTCGGTTCTCCCCAGCGGCTCCCCAATGGACCTTCGTTCTCCCCAGATTCTCCCCAGTGGGCACCGCTTCCAGGGAGGCAACACCGCTGGTGAGAGGCCTCATCCGAACCAGACAAGGGGCTGCAGACCGTAGTGGAAGGCGGGCAGGGTCGCAGATGCCTCGCGCCCGCCTCCTGTTGGAAGGGTTGCGGGAGCGCGGGAGGCTTTCGGTTCCGGCGAGCGCTTCCCTGCCTACGCCGAGTAGCCTGACGTGGGGGGCCGTCCGTCGGGAGGCCGTCATGACAGAACCCGGGGCAGGAGAGCAGCAGGTCGGCACTCCGTTCAGCCCGGGGGCCATGGCCACAGCAGTGCTGGACCAGCGGGGCGACGTCATCGGTTGGGACGCCGCAGCCCAGGAACTCTACGGGTATCTGGCGGACGATGTCCTCGGAAAGCCGGCCCGCAGGTTCTTCGTCCCCGTGGACGGACGCCCTCTCCTCGACCTGGACGTGCCCGTCGAGTCCTGGGGCGAGAAGCGGACCTTGCGTACACGGGGTGGGGGCGTCGTCGAGGTGGTGCTATATGTCCTGCGGCTGGAGCCCGGCGAGGCTCGACCGGCGAGTGCGGCCTGGGGCATCCTGTCTGTCGCGGCCGATCGGATGGATCGTTGGGTGACCGACCAGGCCATGCTGGCCGGGCTGTCCACTCAGTCGCCGATCTCGCTGACCGTGATCGGCTCGGACGGTCGCGTGAAGTGGGTCAACCCCGCGACGCAGGACCGGTTCGGCCTCTATCGCGATGACTGGTTCGGCGCACGGGCGCGGGACATCCTCCCCGAGGGTGAGATCATCTCCCCGGACCTCCGAGGCAGGTCGTTCGAATCGGTGATCGATCAGGTCTCTCGCACCGGCGAACCCGTCATCGACCTCCACTTCCGAAGCCCCCTGCCGGGTGACGCCGTCCATCGGCACGTCTGGTCCTGCTCCTACTTCCGCCTGCAGGACGCCGCCGGTCACCATCTGGGCGTATGCGAATCGGCCTTCGACATCACCGAGCGATACGAGGCTCAACAACGCTTTGAGCTGCTGAGCCGCTCCAGCAGCATCGGAACGACACTGGACGGGATCCGGACGTGCGAGGAATTCGTCGCCGTGGTAGTCCCCGATCTCACGGACGCGGCATGGGTCGACCTGGCGGAGCCCGTGCTCACCGGAGAGGAACCTGGTCCCTGGGGCGTCTCGAAACCGTTGCGGCGGGTCACCCACAGAGATACCACGGGTCACGAAGGCGCACCGGCGGAGGACCTTCCCCCCGACGACAGACAGTTGGTCCTTCCTCTGGTGGCCGGAGAGATGAGGCTCGGGGTTGTCACCCTTCTGCGCACCGCGACGAGGGGCCCCTTCAACGATGCCGACCGTGCCCTGGCCACCGAACTGGTCGCCCACACGGCGGTGTGAGCAATAGTCAATAGTTGTGGATCAGTTCGCTCCTCTTGATCTGCCTTCGGAGCTGCTGGCCTTCAGCTGGCTGCGCAGACTTCTGATCTCGGC
>NZ_JBEZNU010000001.1:694339-695673 GCF_040653375.1 Streptomyces sp. NPDC047974 | reverse complement strand
CAGGAAGAGAAAACAACCGTGATTCCGGGAGTAGTGGCGAGCGAAACCGGATGAGGCCAAACCGTATGCGTGTGATACCCGGCAGGGGTTGCGCATGCGGGGTTGTGGGATCTCTCTTCTGTTGTCTGCCGGCAACAGGACGAGTCAGAAACCGTTGATGTAGTCGAAGGACATGCGAAAGGTCCGGCGTAGAGGGTAAGACCCCCGTAGACGAAACATTAGCGGCTCGTTTGAGAGACACCCAAGTAGCACGGGGCCCGAGAAATCCCGTGTGAATCTGGCGGGACCACCCGCTAAGCCTAAATATTCCCTGGTGACCGATAGCGGATAGTACCGTGAGGGAATGGTGAAAAGTACCGCGGGAGCGGAGTGAAATAGTACCTGAAACCGTGTGCCTACAAGCCGTGGGAGCGTCGGATGCAAGCTTGCTTGTATCTCGTGACTGCGTGCCTTTTGAAGAATGAGCCTGCGAGTTTGCGGTGTGTTGCGAGGTTAACCCGTGTGGGGAAGCCGTAGCGAAAGCGAGTCCGAATAGGGCGTTTCAGTAGCACGCTCAAGACCCGAAGCGGAGTGATCTAGCCATGGGCAGGTTGAAGCGGAGGTAAGACTTCGTGGAGGACCGAACCCACCAGGGTTGAAAACCTGGGGGATGACCTGTGGTTAGGGGTGAAAGGCCAATCAAACTCCGTGATAGCTGGTTCTCCCCGAAATGCATTTAGGTGCAGCGTCGTGTGTTTCTTGCCGGAGGTAGAGCACTGGATAGGCGATGGGCCCTACCGGGTTACTGACCTTAGCCAAACTCCGAATGCCGGTAAGTGAGAGCACGGCAGTGAGACTGTGGGGGATAAGCTCCATGGTCGAGAGGGAAACAGCCCAGAGCATCGACTAAGGCCCCTAAGCGTACGCTAAGTGGGAAAGGATGTGGAGTCGCAGAGACAACCAGGAGGTTGGCTTAGAAGCAGCCACCCTTGAAAGAGTGCGTAATAGCTCACTGGTCAAGTGATTCCGCGCCGACAATGTAGCGGGGCTCAAGCGTACCGCCGAAGTCGTGTCATTGCAGCAATAGGGCCAACGCCCGCTGTGATGGGTAGGGGAGCGTCGTGTGCCGGGTGAAGCAGCCGCGGAAGCGAGTTGTGGACGGTTCACGAGTGAGAATGCAGGCATGAGTAGCGATACACACGTGAGAAACGTGTGCGCCGATTGACTAAGGGTTCCTGGGTCAAGCTGATCTGCCCAGGGTAAGTCGGGACCTAAGGCGAGGCCGACAGGCGTAGTCGATGGACAACCGGTTGATATTCCGGTACCCGCTTTGAAACGCCCAATATCGAGCCCTC